>NZ_JAFMPV010000003.1:0-357305 GCF_049132105.1 Pseudomonas sp. NFX15 | reverse complement strand
AGCCCTTAAGTGGCTTTGAGATTAGCGGAACGCTCTGGAAAGTGCGGCCATAGTGGGTGATAGCCCTGTACGCGAAAATCTCTTGGTCATGAAATCGAGTAGGACGGAGCACGAGAAACTTTGTCTGAATATGGGGGGACCATCCTCCAAGGCTAAATACTACTGACTGACCGATAGTGAACTAGTACCGTGAGGGAAAGGCGAAAAGAACCCCGGAGAGGGGAGTGAAATAGATCCTGAAACCGTATGCGTACAAGCAGTGGGAGCCCACTTTGTTGGGTGACTGCGTACCTTTTGTATAATGGGTCAGCGACTTATTTTCAGTGGCGAGCTTAACCGAATAGGGGAGGCGTAGCGAAAGCGAGTCTTAATAGGGCGTCTAGTCGCTGGGAATAGACCCGAAACCGGGCGATCTATCCATGGGCAGGTTGAAGGTTAGGTAACACTGACTGGAGGACCGAACCGACTACCGTTGAAAAGTTAGCGGATGACCTGTGGATCGGAGTGAAAGGCTAATCAAGCTCGGAGATAGCTGGTTCTCCTCGAAAGCTATTTAGGTAGCGCCTCATGTATCACTGTAGGGGGTAGAGCACTGTTTCGGCTAGGGGGTCATCCCGACTTACCAAACCGATGCAAACTCCGAATACCTACAAGTGCCGAGCATGGGAGACACACGGCGGGTGCTAACGTCCGTCGTGAAAAGGGAAACAACCCAGACCGTCAGCTAAGGTCCCAAAGTTATGGTTAAGTGGGAAACGATGTGGGAAGGCTTAGACAGCTAGGAGGTTGGCTTAGAAGCAGCCACCCTTTAAAGAAAGCGTAATAGCTCACTAGTCGAGTCGGCCTGCGCGGAAGATGTAACGGGGCTCAAACCATACACCGAAGCTACGGGTATCACTTAGGTGATGCGGTAGAGGAGCGTTCTGTAAGCCTGTGAAGGTGAGTTGAGAAGCTTGCTGGAGGTATCAGAAGTGCGAATGCTGACATGAGTAACGACAATGGGTGTGAAAAACACCCACGCCGAAAGACCAAGGTTTCCTGCGCAACGTTAATCGACGCAGGGTTAGTCGGTCCCTAAGGCGAGGCTGAAAAGCGTAGTCGATGGAAAACAGGTTAATATTCCTGTACTTCTGGTTATTGCGATGGAGGGACGGAGAAGGCTAGGCCAGCTTGGCGTTGGTTGTCCAAGTTTAAGGTGGTAGGCTGGAATCTTAGGTAAATCCGGGATTTCAAGGCCGAGAGCTGATGACGAGTGTTCTTTTAGAACACGAAGTGGTTGATGCCATGCTTCCAAGAAAAGCTTCTAAGCTTCAGGTAACCAGGAACCGTACCCCAAACCGACACAGGTGGTTGGGTAGAGAATACCAAGGCGCTTGAGAGAACTCGGGTGAAGGAACTAGGCAAAATGGCACCGTAACTTCGGGAGAAGGTGCGCCGGTGAGGGTGAAGCATTTACTGCGTAAGCCCACGCCGGTCGAAGATACCAGGCCGCTGCGACTGTTTATTAAAAACACAGCACTCTGCAAACACGAAAGTGGACGTATAGGGTGTGACGCCTGCCCGGTGCCGGAAGGTTAATTGATGGGGTTAGCTAACGCGAAGCTCTTGATCGAAGCCCCGGTAAACGGCGGCCGTAACTATAACGGTCCTAAGGTAGCGAAATTCCTTGTCGGGTAAGTTCCGACCTGCACGAATGGCGTAACGATGGCGGCGCTGTCTCCACCCGAGACTCAGTGAAATTGAAATCGCTGTGAAGATGCAGTGTATCCGCGGCTAGACGGAAAGACCCCGTGAACCTTTACTATAGCTTTGCACTGGACTTTGAATTTGCTTGTGTAGGATAGGTGGGAGGCTTTGAAGCGTGGACGCCAGTTCGCGTGGAGCCAACCTTGAAATACCACCCTGGCAACTTTGAGGTTCTAACTCAGGTCCGTTATCCGGATCGAGGACAGTGTATGGTGGGTAGTTTGACTGGGGCGGTCTCCTCCTAAAGAGTAACGGAGGAGTACGAAGGTGCGCTCAGACCGGTCGGAAATCGGTCGTAGAGTATAAAGGCAAAAGCGCGCTTGACTGCGAGACAGACACGTCGAGCAGGTACGAAAGTAGGTCTTAGTGATCCGGTGGTTCTGTATGGAAGGGCCATCGCTCAACGGATAAAAGGTACTCCGGGGATAACAGGCTGATACCGCCCAAGAGTTCATATCGACGGCGGTGTTTGGCACCTCGATGTCGGCTCATCACATCCTGGGGCTGAAGCCGGTCCCAAGGGTATGGCTGTTCGCCATTTAAAGTGGTACGCGAGCTGGGTTTAGAACGTCGTGAGACAGTTCGGTCCCTATCTGCCGTGGACGTTTGAGATTTGAGAGGGGCTGCTCCTAGTACGAGAGGACCGGAGTGGACGAACCTCTGGTGTTCCGGTTGTCACGCCAGTGGCATTGCCGGGTAGCTATGTTCGGAATAGATAACCGCTGAAAGCATCTAAGCGGGAAACTAGCCTCAAGATGAGATCTCACTGGGACCTTGAGTCCCCTGAAGGGCCGTCGAAGACTACGACGTTGATAGGTTGGGTGTGTAAGCGCTGTGAGGCGTTGAGCTAACCAATACTAATTGCCCGTGAGGCTTGACCATATAACACCCAAGCAATTTGCATGCTTCGAGCTGAAAAGCGAAAGAGCACCAGATTGCGGTGTGTGAAGACGAAACGAACCGAAAGTTCGAAACGCACAAACACCTAGCTGTCACATACCCGATTTGCTGAAGCGAGACCATCTGGTCACGAGTCAGTACCCGAATTTCTTGACGACCATAGAGCGTTGGAACCACCTGATCCCATCCCGAACTCAGCAGTGAAACGATGCATCGCCGATGGTAGTGTGGGGTTTCCCCATGTGAGAGTAGGTCATCGTCAAGATTAAATTCCGAAACCCCAATTGCGAAAGCAGTTGGGGTTTTGTTTTTGTCCGCAGGAAAGTTCGCAAGCAAGACGTCTGTTGCGTTTTGGCTCTCTGAAAGACGTGCTTAGAGTAAATCGGGCTAAAGTGACCGGGCGGTTTTTGGTATGGTGCAGCTCGTTTTTTAACGGACTGATTTAAAGCCTACGGATCGGCACCTCCTTCATCGTCAAAGAGTTGCTGTAGAAATGCCTGAACCGATTCCCATCAAGGACCACGAAAAAGAGACGAGCCTGGTAAACAAAAGGCTGATGGCCTGTGCCTTGTTCGTCGCCGCCGTCACCTGCGCGCTGGTGGCGCGCATGTATGTCCTGCAAGTGGTCGAATTCGACTATCACTCAACCATCTCCGAAAACAATCGTGTGCATGTCCTGCCGATCACGCCTACCCGAGGGCTGATCTATGACCGCAATGGTGTGGTGCTCGCCGACAACCGTCCCAGCTTCAACCTGACCATCACTCGTGAACGCACCACCGATGTGAAAAGTGAGCTGGATGAGGTGGTCAATATCCTGCACTTGCCGCCCGAAGACCGCACGCTGTTCGACAAGGCCATGAAGCAGGCACGCCACCCGTTTGTCCCGGTGACGTTGTTCTATGAGCTCACCGAAGAACAGATCGCCGAACTGGCCGTCAACGAATTCCGCCTCCCAGGTATCGATGTCGAGCCGCAGTTCGTGCGCCATTATCCGCTGGGCGCACACTTCGCTCATTCGGTCGGCTATGTCGGGCGTATCAACGAGAAAGAGTCCAAAGCCCTGGATACGGTGGAGTACCGTGGTACCCAATCCATCGGCAAGACAGGCATCGAAAAATTCTACGAGTCGCAGTTGCACGGCCATGTTGGTTACGAAGAAGTCGAAACCAATGCCCAGGGCCGAGTGTTGCGAGTGCTCAAGCACACAGATCCGGTTCCCGGTGAAAACATTGTCCTGAGCCTCGACATCAAACTTCAGGAAGCCGCCGAGCAGGCCCTGGGTGATCGCCGTGGTTCGGTGGTCGCGCTGGATCCCTCGACCGGTGAGGTGTTGGCCATGGTCAGCAATCCGAGTTTCGACCCTAACTTGTTCGTCACCGGGATCAGCTCCACGGAATACTCCACGCTGCGCGACTCCATCGACCGGCCGCTGTTCAACCGCGTGTTGCGCGGTCTCTATGCGCCAGGTTCGACCATCAAGCCAGAGGTGGCGATTGCTGGCCTCGACGCGGGAGTTGTCACACCTCAGACCCGGGTATTCGATCCGGGCTACTACCAACTCCCGGACTTCGATCACAAGTACCGCAACTGGAACCACAGCGGCGACGGTTGGGTGGACATGGACGCGGCAATCATGCGCTCCAACGACACCTATTTCTACGAGTTGGCCCACAAGCTGGGCATCGATCGGCTGCACGACTACATGTCGATGTTCGGGCTCGGTGAGAAGGTATCCCTGGACATGAATGAAGAGTCGCCGGGCTTGATGCCATCCCAGGCCTGGAAACGCGCCACGCGTCGTCAGGCATGGTTCCCGGGCGAAACGGTGATCCTCGGCATCGGCCAGGGCTACATGCAGGTCACACCGCTGCAACTGGCCCAGGCTACAGCGCTGATCGCCAATAAAGGCGTATGGAACCGGCCGCACCTGGCCAAGACCGTGGACGGGGTTGCACCCGTGGATGAGAACCCAATGCCGAACATCGTGCTCAAGGACCCAAGGGACTGGGAGCAGGTCAACCATGGCATGCAGATGGTGATGCACGATGCCCGCGGTATTGCCCGGGCCGCAGCCGTCGGTGCGCAATACCGCATTGCCGGCAAGAGTGGTACCGCGCAAGTGGTGGCGATCAAGCAGGGCGAACGCTACAACCGGGCAAAAACCCGCGAGCGTAACCGCGACAATGCCTTGTTCGTCGGCTTCGCGCCGGCCGAGCATCCGAAGATCGTGATCTCGGTAATGATCGAAAACGGCGAGGCGGGGGGCCGCGTTGCCGGGCCTGTCGTGAGGGAGATCATGGACGCCTGGCTGCTCGATCAGGATGGACATTTGAAGCCACAATACGCAGCGCCGAGCAAGGCGCCGGGTGACCCTCACGTCTGATCCGACATTACGGACCGCAAGCGCCATAAGGCACTTGCCATCGCCCTGACGTTAACGTAAAGATTGCGGCAGGGCGCCGACGTATGAAGGCGCAAGGGCGGATGACCCGGAGCGCTTGATGACGCTAATAAAAACAAACTCCCCCAAGCTGCATCGCGAAGCCCGGCTGGCCCGGGAAAAGCTGCACCTGGAAGGCGAAGTGCCGGATGGTGTCCTGCGGGCGGAAATCGATGCTTCGTGGCGGCGCAGCCTGAGCCATGGCGTGCATTTCAATGCCAAGCACGAGCTCGAATTGGGCTCCAATGCCAGCCTCGACGTGTTGTTGGCCAGCAACCGCTTGTTGATCGACGCCGCATTGCCGGCGATTGATTACCTGGCCGAGCGTCAGGGCAAGGAAGGGCTGATCATCCTCGCCAATTCCGACGCCACCATCCTTGCCGTTGAAGGCCGCGCCGACCGTCTCAAGGGCAGTGGCCTACAGGACATCACCCTCGGCGCCTGCTGGAGCGAAGCCGCACGCGGTACCAACGCCCTCGGCACGGCACTGGTGGAAGCCCGGCCAACCCTGATCGATTGCGGCGAACATTATCTGGATCGCCTCAGTGACTTTTCCTGCACCTCGGTGCCAATCCATTGTCCACAAGGCAACATTCTGGGTGTCCTTGACCTGACCCGCGAAGGCCCTCTCGGCCGAGCCCACGACAGCACGGCGCTGCTGGCCATGGCGGTCAGCCAGATTGAAAGCCGGGTGTTCCATGCCAGCTATCCGGACGAAATCGTCCTGGCCTTTCACAGCCGCAAACAGTACCTCGAATCGCCATGGCAAGGCTTGCTGGCGGTCAGCCTTGGCGGGCAGATCCTGGCGGTCAGCACACAGGCCTGCCAGTTGCTCCACGCCGAACGCCCGGCCTTGATCGGTCGGCGTTGCGAAGAGTTTCTCGGTGTCGACGGCCTGCAGTTGTTGGCGCGCCTGCATCAGGGTGGCGCCGGCAGCCTGCAAACCGCCAAGGGCGAATTTTTCTACAAGACCCTGCGTGCACCGCAACGCTCGATCAACGTCAGCAGCCCGCCGCGCACAGCGGCAAAAACGCCCAAGGCACAACCGGACCTGGAAGCGCTCGCCGGCAGCAATGTCCGTTACGCCCGAGCCCTGCGCATGGCTCGCCAAGGCCTGGCCAATGAACTGCCGGTGCTGTTACTGGGTGAAACCGGCACGGGTAAGGAAGTCATCGCCCGCGCCCTGCACATGGCCGGAACGCGCTGCGACAAACCCTTCGTCGCGGTGAACTGTGCGGCCATTCCAGAAGGCCTGATCGAGTCCGAATTGTTTGGCTACCGCGAAGGCGCGTTCACCGGCTCGCGCCGGGGCGGCATGGTCGGTCGCTTGCAGCAAGCTCACGGCGGCACCCTGTTCCTCGATGAAATCGGCGACATGCCGCTGGCCTTGCAGGCTCGGCTGCTGCGGGTGTTGCAGGATCGCAAAGTTGCGCCACTGGGCGCCGGCGAAGAGCAGGACATTGACGTCGCGCTGATCTGCGCCACCCACCGCGACCTCAAGCGTCTGGTGGACGAAAAACACTTTCGCGAGGACTTGTTCTACCGGGTCAACGGCATCAGCGTGATGCTCCCGGCCTTGCGCGAACGCGAAGATTTCACTGCGTTTATCGGGTGCATGCTGACCACGCTCGGCGCCCCCACCGCGGTCATGCACGATGATCTCAATCGCTTGCTCAGCGGCTATCACTGGCCAGGCAACATCCGCCAACTCGAGATGGTCCTGCGCACCGCGCTGGCCATGCGCGAGCCGGGCGAGACCGTGCTGACCCTCGATCACTTGCCCGACAGCATGCTCGACGAGTTGTCCGCCAGCGAACGCCCCCAGGCCGGCAGCATTCGGGAAAACGAACTGGAGCTGATCCGTCAGTCCCTGGATACGCACCAGGGCAATGTCTCGGCCGCCGCCGACGCCCTGGGCATCAGCCGCGCGACGCTGTATCGCAAGCTCAAGCAGTTGCGCTCGTGATGCAGCGCCTGATCGTTCGGCTGATCGACAGCCAGAACCCTGAGGTCCTGCAAGCGTCACTGGGCTGGCTGTACAGCTTCGTGCGCCCCCACCGCCTGGCGATAGCCGGGCTGTTGGGCCTGTCGGTCTGCGCCTCGCTGTTGGTGCTGGTGCAACCCTGGCTGACCAAACTGTTGATCGACGACGGCCTGCTGGCGCGCAACTTCCCGACGCTGGTATTGATCGCTGGGCTGATGATCGCTGCCGGGCTGCTGGGCACGGCGCTGTCGGGTATCAACCGCTACCTGCACACACGCCTGTCCGGACGCATGCTGTTTGCCCTGCGCGATGACCTGTACCGGCACCTGCAAACCCTGTCGCCGAGTTTCTACGGACAGCGACGCATCGGCGACCTGATGTCGCGCCTCGATGGCGATGTCGCGGAAATCCAGCGCTTTGCCGTGGACTCGCTGTTCTCGGCGGTGTCGAGCGTGATCGGCCTGGTGGTGGCCATCGCGATGCTGTTGACGCTGTCGTGGAAACTCTCGCTGCTGGCCTTGGTGCTGATCCCCCTCGATGTCCTCTGGCTGCGCTGGATGCGGCGCAAGGTCGAACGCGATGTGCGGCAATTGCGCGAGCGCTCGGCGGACATGTCCTCGTTCATGGTCGAGACCTTGCCAGTGATGAAGTTCATCCAGTCCGCCGGCCAGCAACAGCGTGAAGCACGGCGTCTGGAAACGCTGGGACAGGGCTACATGAGCCAGTTGCTGCGCCTGCAAGTCACCGAGTTTTTCACCCAGGCTGTGCCCGGCACGCTGACTTCGCTGTCGCGGGCCTGCGCCTTTTTGATCGGCGGCTACTGGGTGGTGCAGGGCACCTGGCAGCTTGGCGCGCTGATTGCGTTTTCGACTTATCTGGGCATGGCCGTCGGGCCGGTGCAGAGCTTGCTCGGGCTCTATGTTGCGGTTCAGCGGATGACCGTCAGCCTCGGCCGGGTCATGGAGTTGCGCGGCGAACAACCGACCGTATTGACGCCGGCCGCACCACGCTCGATGCCAGTGGGTGGCGACCTGTGGTTCGACAACGTGCACTTCGCCCACCCCGGTCGGCAATCGACCCTGCGTGGCATCGAGGCGCGGATTCCCTATGGCTTGAAAGTGGCCCTCAGCGGCGGCTCCGGCGTCGGTAAATCGACCTTGATCGACCTGCTGCAACGTCATCACGATCCGCAGACGGGCAGGGTCCTGCTGGGCGACGTCGATTTGCGCGAGCTGGACCTGTTCCAGTTGCGCCAGCGCGTGGCTATCGTCAGCCAGGACATCGTGCTGTTTCGCGGCAGCCTCGCCGACAACCTCGCCTACGCAGTACCAGACGCCAGTCGCGAGGCGATTGCGGAGGTGGCGAGGCTGGCGCAACTCGACAGCTTGATCGAGTCCTTGCCCGAAGGTCTCGACAGCCCGTTGGGCGAGCGTGGCCAGCAGTTGTCCGGCGGGCAGAAACAGCGCATCGCGATAGCCCGGGCGCTGTTGCAGGACCCTTTGATCCTGGTGCTCGATGAAGCGACTTCAGCGGTGGATGAAGCCACCGAGCGCGAAGTCATCGATGCCATCGACCGGCTATTTGCCGGACGTACGCGGATCCTGATCAGCCATCGCCCGTCGACCCTGGCCGATGCCGATCTGCGCTTCGAATTGCTCGACGGCGTGCTCACCTCGACAACGGTGCTGCATGAAGCCTGAGTTGCGCGTCGGGGTGGTCGACAGTGGCCATTCGGCGGCGCAACGGGTGCAAGTGATCGCCGGCCGACGTTTTTCATTGCTCGAAGATGGCTTGGCCGAGGGCGACCTGCGCGAAGACCCGCTGGGGCATGGCAGTGCGGTGATCGAGGCAATCGGGCGACGTGCTCCCTCGGCGCTGTTTTGCGTGGCCCAGGTGTTTGATCAGCGAGGTGTCACCAGCGCGTTGCAGATCGCCTCGGCGATTGACTGGCTGGTGGCGCAGGACGTACGCCTGATCAATCTGAGCCTCGGCCTGCGCCAGGATCGCAGCCTGTTGCGCGCGGCCTGTGTGGCGGCGGTGGCGCACGGCATATTGCTTTGCGCCTCAAGCCCGGCCCAGGGCGACGGCGTGTATCCGGCGAATTATCCGCAGGTGTTGCGCGTGACCGGCGATGCGCGCTGCGCCGAATCGCAATGGTCGTGGCTCAACAGCGCCCAGGCGGATTTCGCCGCCTGCGTGCATGGCACTTATCCGGGACAATCCGGGGCGAGCCTCGGGTGTGCCGCCTTGAGCGGGCACATCGCCGGGTTCCTCACCGAACAGCCTGGTGCCAGCAACGAGCAAGTTGTCGAGTGGTTGCGCGAGCACGCTCGTTACCGTGGCCCTGAACGGCGATTCGGGCCATGACCGAGATCGTCATTCTGGGCGCCGGTCCGGCAGGCGCTGCGGTTGCGTTGGGGATGCGGCGGCTCGGTTATCGCGTCACGTTGATCAGCGAGTGGCGTCGGTTTGCAGCGCTCGAAGGGGTGTCCATGCGGGTGTTGGACGCCTTGCGCGGCGCGGGCCTGCATCAAGCGTTGGCAGAGGCGACGCTGCCCTCTCAACGTCAGGTGAACTGGAATGGCCAGCAGCATGCGCAGAACGTCGAGTTCCTGCTGGATCGCCCGACCTTTGACCGAGGCCTGCGTGAGGATTTGCGCCTGGCCGGGGTCGGGTTGATTGAAGGCCGGGTACTGACAGTGCAGTCATCGGCCACGGGGCATCGAATCGACATCGACGGACGTGAATCGCTGTTCGCACCGTTTCTCGTCGAGGCCCGCGGACGTCAGGCGCCCGCCATCGGCAAGGGGCTGCGTGGGCCAGAGTCGGTCAGCTTGCTCAATCGCTGGCAAGGTAAGCCTGGCAGTACCGCCAGCGCCGTGGAAAGCCTTGAGGACGGTTGGACGTGGATGGCGCGCCGTGCCGACGGCCAGTGTTACTGGCAATGGACGGTGGACGTGGCGAGTGCCGAATTACCGGGCAAGGCGATGTTGCTCGATTACTGCCGGCAACGGCGCCAGGCTTCGCGGCTGGCCGAGGCCTTCTTTGCCGGTGAAGAGGAAGCGGATCTGCAACTGCACGCCCGCAGCAGCACGGCGATACTCAGCCCGCGGGTGTGTGGCGATAACTGGATTCGCGTCGGCGATGCGGCGATGGCCGTCGACCCGCTGTCGGGCAACGGGATCTTTCAGTCGTTGTCGTCGGCGTTGCAGGCGCCCGCAGTGATCAACACGCTGTTGTGCAAACCCGAGCGCGCGGCGTTGGCCCAGCGTTTCCACGAGCAGCGGGTGGAGCAGTTGTTTTTGCGGTTTGCGCGGGTTGGCCGGGATTTCTATGCCGATGAACAGCGTTGGCTGGATCAACCGTTCTGGCAGGCTCGGCGGAACTGGCCGGACGCGGAAGTGGCCCATGCCGAAGCGGATTTCGAGGCGCTGAAGATCGAGCGGGCACCGGTGCTGCGCGATGGCCTGGTGGATGAGGCCGAGGTGGTGATCACGGCGGATCAGCCGTTGGGCATCTGGCATGTGCAAGGTGTTGAGGTGGCGCCGTTGGTGCAGCGGTTGAAGCACGGCGAGCCGGCGGATCAGGTGCTGGCCGGGTTGGCGGTGGAGCAGGGGCGGATGGTCAGGAGTTGGTTGTTGGCTCAGGGTTTCAAACCCTGAGTTCTGGGTGGGCTGCACCGACCTCTGCGCTGGCAAGCCAGCTCCTACAGAGAAACGCGTTCCAATGTAGGCGCGAGCCTGCTCGCGAAGACGGCCTAAAGCGCGCCGCCAATCACAACTTGATCAACACCGACTTCAACTCGGTGTAATGCTCGATCGCCGCATACCCCATCTCACGCCCGACCCCGGACATCTTGTAGCCGCCGAACGGCAGCGCCGGGTCCAGGGCGCTGTGGCAATTGACCCACACCGAACCCGACTTGATGCGCGGGACCATCCGGTGCACCGCCGCCAGGTCATTGGACCAGATACTCGCTCCCAAACCGTAGGGGCTGTCATTGGCCATGCGCAACGCATCGGCTTCATCGTCGAACGGAATCGCTACCAACACCGGCCCGAAAATCTCTTCCTGCACCAACGAATGCTTCTGATCGACGTCGACGATCACCGTCGGCTTGACGAAGAACCCCGGCCCGAACTGCTCGCCGCCGCACGCGATGGTCGCGCCACTTTCCCGGCCCTTTTCGATGTAGCCGTAGACACGCTCTTGCTGGCGCGCTGAAATCAGCGGCCCCATCTCGACACTCGGGTCCAGGCCGTTGCCGAGTTTCATGGCGTTGGCGATATCACTGATGTCCGCCACCACATTGTCGAAATGCTTGCGCTGCACATACAGCCTGGAACCTGCGCAGCAAACCTGGCCCTGGTTGAAGAAAATCGCGCTGGCAGCCCCGGCCGCAGCGGTTTTCAGGTCGGCGTCGGCCATGACGATGGTCGGTGATTTGCCGCCCAGTTCCAGGGTGACCCGGGTCATGGAATCCATGGCGATCTTGCCGATCTGCTTGCCCACGGCGGTGGAGCCGGTGAAAGTCAGCTTGTCCACCAGCGGGTTGTGGGTCAGGGCGGAGCCGGCGGTGATGCCAGTGCCGGTGACCACGTTGAACACGCCTTCTGGGTAGCCGGCCTCCAACACCAGTTCGGCGAGTTTCAACGCGGTCAGCGGGGTTTCGTCGGCGGGCTTGAGCACCACGGTGCAGCCGGTGGCGAGCGCCGGGCCGAGTTTCCAGCAGGCCAGCAGCAGCGGGAAGTTCCAGGCGACGATGGCGCCGACCACGCCGACCGCTTCGCGCCTTATGAAGCTGTGGAACTGGTCGTTAGGCATCAGCGGAACCGACACATCAACCGTCGAGCCTTCGATCTTGGTCGCCCAACCGGCCATGTAGCGCAGGAAGTCGATGGCCAGTTGCACGTCCATCACTTGCGCGACCACCGCACTTTTACCGTTGTTCAGGCATTCCAGTTGCGCGAGCAATTCGGCGTCGCGCTGCATCAGGTCGGCGAGTTTCCACAACAGGTTCTGCCGCTCCCGGGGGCGGGTGCGGGTCCAGGCCGAGTCGTCGAACGCCTGGCGAGCGGCGAGCACCGCACGGTCGACGTCTTCCGGCGTTGCCCGTGGCACCAGGCACAACACCTCGCCGGTGGCCGGGTTGTGCAGGGCCATGGTCTGGCCGTCGGCGGCCTCGACCCAGTCACCGCCGATCAGCATGCGCGGGGCACGCTGGATGAATGCCGATACGGCAGGAAGCACATTGGGAAGCGACATGTTGAAACCTCGTCTTGTTCGTGTGGCGAGGTCTTCGCAACGGTTGTGCCAGTTTGCCCAAAGTGCCGTGTTTGCAGGCTTGGGCGGAAAAAGCGGCTCATGAACGAGCGCAAGACTGTCGCAAACTGAGACGCCGCTGACACACTCGTTGCGCCCCTGTAGGAGCTGGCTTGCCAGCGATGGACTCCAATGCGCCGCGTTTATCCAGTCATTACGCGTTTTCGTTAACGACCATCGCTGGCAAGCCAGCTCCTACAAAAGCCGGGTGAATTGATAGATGGTCATCCGCCCGCCGCACGCTTACCTATGCTTGTCTCAGGCTGAAACAGTTGTCGCGAAATTAAACGTGGAACGCAGGCGACAAGACTGGCAAAACACCGGCCTTTATCAGCAACTCATTGATTAATTGAGGTATTCGTAAGCTGGCACGCTCCGTGTATTGCTCATCGCAGACGTTTCTCTTGCCTCCGTCAGCGGCTTGCCGCCGACGGCAGAAACCATAAAAACGATAAGCCACAACAATAAGAACGCACCGTGCGAGGTTCGACGTTGATGAAGAGAAAACTCCGATCAGGCATGAGCGCCAGCCTGCTGGCCGTAGCCGCTTGTGTAGCGCTGCATTCGCCTCACAGCCTGGCAGCCCGCGACGCCCAGACCATCCTCAAGGAAACCTGTCAGGGCTGTCACACCCCCGAAGCCGATAACGCCCTGAGCCGCATCAGCCACCAGCGCAAGACACCGGAAGGCTGGCTGATGAGCATCGCCCGCATGCAGACCATGCATGGTTTGCAGATCAGCGATGATGACCGTCGTACGCTGGTCAAGTACCTGGCCGACACCCAGGGCCTGGCGCCGAGCGAAACCGACGGCGTGCGCTATGCGCTGGAACGCCGGCTCAACACGGTTGAGCACTTCGACGACCAGACCAGCCAGATGTGCGGTCGTTGCCACTCCGGTGCGCGGATCGCCCTGCAACGGCGGCCGGCGCAGGAGTGGGAACGCCTGGTGAACTTCCACCTCGGCCAGTGGCCGTCGCTGGAATACCAGGCGCTGGCCCGGGACCGCGACTGGTTCGACATCGCCCGCAAGGACATGGTGCCGCTGCTGGCCAAGCGTTATCCGCTGGACAACCCGGCCTGGAAAAAATGGCAGAGCGTGGCGCCCAAAGCCGAGACGCTGGTGGGCGACTGGAGCTTCAGCGGTCACTTGCCGGGCAAGGGTGAACTGGCGGGTGTGATGAGCATCAACGCCGACGGCAGCGACACCTTCAAGGTCAGCATCAAGGGCCAATACGCCGATGGCAGCCCGTTCAACGGCGACGGTAGCGCGATTCTCTACACCGGCTACGAATGGCGCGGCAACGTGACCATCGATGGCGTGACCCTGCGCCAGGTGTTCGCTGCCCAAGGCAATGCGATGCAGGGCCGGATGTTCGAGGCCGAGCACGATGAGCGCGGCCTGGACTTCGTTGCCGCCAAGCAAGGTTCCAAGCGTTTGCTGGCGGTGCAGCCGGGTTATCTGAAGGCCGGCAGCGAAACCGAAGTGACCCTGGTCGGCAGCGGCCTGAATGGCAAGCCCGACTTCGGCAAAGGCGTGGAAGTGCTCGAAGTGGTCTCGCAGAGCCCGGAACAAATCAAAGTCAAACTCAGGGCTGCGGCCAATGCCCAACCGGGCGTGCGCGCCGTCACCCTCGGCGCATTGAAAGGCCCGAGCCTGTCGGTCTACAGCAAGATCGATGCGGTCAAGGTGATACCTGAGTTTTCGGTAGCGCGGATCGGCGAGGGCGGCGGTTCGACGCCGAAAGTCCAGGGCCGTTTTGACGCGGAAGCCTGGGGCAAGGGCGCCGATGGCAAGCCGTACCGCATCGGCGTGTTCCCGGCACAGTGGACAGTCGAAGCCTTCGACGACCGCGCCAAGGAAGATGAAGACGTCAAGTTCGCCGGCACCATGCAGGCCGACGCGGGCGTGTTCACACCGGGCGATGCCGGGCCGAACCCGGCGCGCAAGATGTCCACCAACAACGCCGGCAATCTCAAGGTGATCGCCGCCGTCGACGACGCAGGGAAATCCCTGTCCGGCGAAGGCCACATGATCGTGACCGTGCAACGCTGGAACAATCCACCCATTCCTTGAGTTGACTGATCGTCAGCGATTCAGACACTTTTTCGGAATGATCGCAGGCCCTCAAAGCAGGGACTGCACAGGAGGTTGGCAATGGGCGCTATCTTGAATCTGGTCGAACGCAACCTGCACGAAGTGCAGGTCGATGCCGACCGCATGTTGTTTCATATTCCCAGCAGTTCGCTGTTCGCCAGCGATGAACTGACGGGCACCATCATCGATACGTTGCGCGGGCCAGGTTGTTCCTCGGACGACCTGATCCAGCGCCTGGCCGCGCGTTTCAACGGTGAGGAAATCACCGAGACGCTGCGCGAGCTGATGGCCCTGGAACTGGTCAGCGACGGCTCGCCGCTGACCCCGGACATCGCCACCAAACGCGTCGAGCGCACGGCGATCAATACCGTGGTGTTGAACGTCAACACCGGCTGCAACCTGAGTTGCACGTATTGCTACAAGGAAGACCTCGACAAACCGTCTGCCGGCAAGAAGATGGACGTCGAAACGGCGATTGCCTCGGTGGAAATGCTGCTGCGCGAATCCCCGGATGAAGAGCGTTTCACCGTGGTGTTCTTCGGCGGCGAACCGCTGAGCAACCGCAAGCTGATCGAGTACATGGTCGACTACTGCGAGAAGCGTTTTCGCGAGGCGGGCAAGTTCGTCGAATTCGTCATGACCACCAACGCCACGCTGCTCACCGAAGACACCGTGGACTATCTCAACGCCCACCGTTTTGGGTTGTCCGTGAGTATCGACGGACCGAAGACCGTGCACGACCGCAACCGCATCACCGTGGGCGGCCAGGGCACCTACGACGTGGTGCGGCGCAAGGCCGAAATGCTGCTGTCGCGCTACAACAGCCGTCCGGTCGGCGCTCGCGTCACGCTCACCACCGGCGTCACCGATGTCGAAACCATCTGGGATCACCTGTTCAACGAACTGGGTTTTGCCGAAGTCGGCTTCGCCCCGGTGACCTCCGGCGATATCAGCAGCTTCAACCTCACCAGCGACGAGCTGATCGAAGTCTTCGCCAGCATGAAACGCCTCGGTCGGCGTTACCTGGAAGCGGCGCTGGAACACCGCAACATTGGTTTCTCCAACCTGCACCAATTGATCACCGACATCCACGAAGGCCACAAGAAAGCCCTGCCATGTGGCGCGGGCCTGAAGATGCTGGCGGTGGATCACAAGGGCGAGCTGAACCTGTGCCACCGCTTTACCGGGTCCAGCCTGCCGACCTTCGGCAACGTCCACAGCGGCGTGAAACAGGTGGCGTTGAACGACTTCCTGTCCCAGCGCCTGGACCGTACCAACACCGGCTGCGAAGACTGCCAGATCCGCAACCTGTGTTCCGGCGGCTGCTACCACGAGAGCTACGCCCGCTACGGCGACCCGACGCACCCAACCTATCACTACTGCGAACTGATGCGTGACTGGGTCGACTTCGGCATCGAGGTCTACACCCGGATCATGGCCAATAACCCTGCGTTCATCAGCAGCTACATCACTCCGCGCAAGGCTCACTGATATGAAACATCTCAAGGCAATCAATAACAAAGCGTTGAAGCTGGATCAGGCCGCGGACGAGAACCGCATTGAAGAAGTGGTGGCCATGAGTTCGGTCGCGGGCTGTGCCTCGACCACGGATCCGGGCTGGGAAATCGATGCATTTGGCGGTGTGTCGTCGTTGTGCCAGCCGATGGAGGCCGATCTCTACGGTTGCTCCGATCCGTGCTGGTGGCCGGCCCAGGTGCCGGACATGATGAGCACCTACCCGGACTGGAACAAGGATGCCCAGGCGTCCAACGAAAACTGGCGCAACCTCGGCACTGTCTTCCCCAAGGACAAGTGATCAGATAATAAGAAGGATTCCAGCATGCACAGCATCAAAGCCTGCGGCCTGGCCGCTTTCGCCCTCCTGAGCAGCTGTTCGCTCAGTGTCCTGGCCGATGAAAACAGCGCGTTGCAAGACGGTCACGAGTACATGTTGACCACCAATTATCCGAACAACCTGAACGTGATCGACCTGGCCACCGACAGCCTGTTCAAGACCTGCAAGATGCCCGACGCCTTCGGCCCCGGCACCGTGCAACTGTCGCCGGACCGCAAGACCGCCTACGTGCTGAACAATCACTACGCGGATGTCTACGGCGTCGAGCTGGACAATTGCAAGCAGGTGTTCCACGCCAGCATCACCCAGAAGCCGGGGGAGAAAGCCAAGTCGATGTTCGCCTTCACCCTCAGTCATGACGGCAAGGAACTGTTCACCATCGCCAACCCGACGCTGATGATGAACGATCACTACGAAGTGCAGCCGCCGCGGCTCGATGTGTACAAGACTGACGCCGGGATGGACGCCAGGCCGGTGCGCAGTTTCCCGGCGCCGCGCCAGTTGACCATCATGCAGAGTGGCGACGACGGCACCTTGTACGTGGCGGGGGCGGACGTCTACAAGGTCAATGTGCAAACCGGCAAGTTCGACGTGCTGATCCCCAGCCGCCACTGGAAACGCCCGAACTACAGCGCGCCGGACGTGCTCTACGTGTGGAACCAGCAGACGTATCGACATGACTTCTCGCTGCTCTACACCGCCGCGAAGTTCAAGGACAAGAAACAGGACCCGGCCACCGCCGAATACCTCTACGGCCTGTTCAGCGTCGACCTGAAGACCGGCAAGACCGAATCCACCGACTTCGGGCCGCTGACCGAAATCTATTTCAGCGGCATGCGCTCGCCCAAGGACCCGAACCTGATGTTTGGCGTGCTCAACCGCCTGGCCAAGTACGACATCAAGCAGAAAAAGATGCTCCAGTCCGCCACGCTTGATCACTCGTACTACTGCATTTCCTTCAACAAGGACGGCAGCAAGATCTACCTGGCGGGCACGTTCAACGATGTGGCGATCTTTGATGCCGACAGCCTGAAACAGATCGGCAGCATCAAGATGCCCGGTGGCGACATGGCGATTACCACGGCGCAGGTGTTTGTCCGGTAATTGCGGTGCCTGAACTGACGCCTTCGCCGGCAAGCCGGCTCCTACAGTATTTTGTGAGCGTTACACATCTGCTGTAGGAGCGGGCTTGCCCGCGAAGAAGCCCTCAAAGGCACTGAAAATTCAAACCCCCGGCACCGGGCAACTCATGTCGCCCTCCTGGCACTTCAGGTAATTCTTGAAGGTCTGCACCCGCGCCTTGGTCAGCTCGGTGGTGCAGTTGCTGTAGATCAGCGGGAACACACTCCCGCCGTCCACCCCGGAGGCCGAGAATTTGCACTCGGCATCGCGGAATGCCACCCACGACCGCTGCGCACCCACCAGCAGTTTCTTGCTGACCGGGTTGCTCTTGAGGCGAGTGGTGATCTGTTGATACAGCGTATTCAGTTCCTTATCGGCGGCCGCATTTTGCTGCGCTGCGCACTGGTTCAACGTCGCCTGGTCGCTGGCGTTGTCGCAGTCCAGGGCGAAGGCCATGGGGGTGAACAGTAGCGGTGTCAGGGCCAATAGAAAGCGTGGGTTCATGCTGGATTACTCCCTGTGATCGACGGTAGAGGTGCAGTGTAACGTTGCGCTGCGTTCAGCCCGTCACGCCTGCCACTCCAGATGTTTTTCGACCGCCGTGCAGGCAAGCCAGGGCACATCGTGGGAGGTCCAGATATGCGCCTGGGGCGTCATCTGCGGATCGCTGTCCAGTGTCGCCACACGCACAATCACGTGCGGTTGGGCCGGCCGTTCAGCGATCAGGTGTGAGCCACAGACCGAACAGAACACGCGAAACTTGCCCGGCGACGATTCGTAGCGACTCAGGCGATCCTGGCCTTTGGTCCAGCGAAAATGCTCGCGCATGACCCCCGCAGTCGATGCAAACGCCGCCGCGTGAGCCTTGCGGCAGGTGTGGCAATGGCAGTGACTGATGGGCATGTCGAGGCGATCGAGTTGGTATTCGACGGTTTTACACAGGCAGCTGCCGTGCAGTTTTTTCATGGAGAACTCCTTTTCCCGGCGATTTCGAGGAAGAACCTTAGCACTTTCGCTGTGCAGGCCAGGTTTTTGCCCCAGAACTTATCTCCGAAAATGCAGCCGAATATCCTGGACAGGGTTGAATGCATTTGCCGATGGGTACAACTTTAGGGTTGGTCTTATGGTCTTACTGACCTACTGTTCAAATACAGGAGGTGACTTATGAACCCAGCATCTGATCGCATCGAAAGGAAAATCCTGCTCAAGGCCAAGCGTTCACAGGTCTGGCGCGTGGTGGCCAATGCCGAAGTGTTCGGACAGTGGTTTGGCGTGGCGCTGGAGGGCAAGCGATTTGTTGCCGGCGAGTGGACCCAGGGGCAGATAACCTACCCCGGTTACGAGCATTTACGCTGGAACGTGCTGGTCGAGCGGGTCGAGCCGGAGCGCTTGTTTTCGTTTCGCTGGCACCCGTACGCCGTGAACCCGGAAGTCGATTATTCCCAGGAACCCACCACCCTGGTGAAATTCGAACTGGAAGACATGGACAACGGCACCTTGCTCAAGGTCTCCGAGTCCGGTTTCGACCATGTTCCCCAGGCCCGTCGCGAGAAGGCTTTCCGCATGGACAGCCGCGGCTGGGAAGAGCAAATGAACAACATCGAGCAGTTCTTGATCGAAAGCGCCAAGTCCCACGAGCAGTGACAGCATCAAGGGTGACCTGAGCCATCTAAGGGTTTTCGGAAGGTGGCTTATAGCGAATGTCTTACGCGCGATGGTAGTGATGTCGCCTGTTGCAGATTGGATCCGATGCGTATTCTGGCCTCACCCACTGAAGCACAGGATGTGCTCAGGATCATGGATGATCGGCCATATGCAAGGAACGCTACGACAAGGAGTCGTCATGGTCTTGGAAAAACCCGCTTCGGCGGGTTTTTTTGTGGGCGCAAGAAAAAAACACGGCAGCAGGAACACGGTTCCCGCTGCCTTTTTTTACTGAAGATCCAGCCTTGCCGCCGCGCGCTCGGTAATTTGCGTGCGCAGTTTCAACGAGCCGGCCGCCCGCTGACGCGCCGCTTCCAGCACGCTGGCGGGGGCCGTTTGAGGGCTGCCCGCAGCAAACGGTGGGGCCGGGGCGTATTCGAGTTGCAACTGCACCAACTCGGCGGTGGCCTGGTCGAACAGCTCGGCGGCCAGGGTCAGGGCGAAGTCGATACCGGCAGTGATGCCGCCACCGGTCAACAGGTTGCCGTCGCGAACCACCCGATCTTGCACCGGGATGGCGCCCAGCGGCTTGAGCAGTTCGTGATACGCCCAGTGCGTGGTGGCGCGCTTGCCCTTGAGCAATCCCGCTGCGCCCAATACCAACGAGCCGGTGCACACCGACGTGACGTACCGCGCGTTGGCGGCCTGGACCTTGAGAAAGTCCAGGGTTTGCTCATCTTCCATCAATGGCCCGACACCGCCGCCACCGGGCACGCAGATCACGTCCAGTGCCGGGCAATCCTCGAAAGTGGTAGTCGGTTTCAACACCAGTCCGGTGCTGGCGGTGACCGGCATCAGGTCTTTCCAGACCAGATGCACGTTCACATCCGGCAGCGACGCCAGGACGTCATAGGGGCCGGTCAGGTCCAGTTGCTGAACCTGCGGAAACAACAGAAAACCGATCTGCAACGTCATGGTGTTTTGCTCATGAAGTGGGGTGGACGGTTTGACTGTAGCCTCGTAGGCTTTGGCGTATACGCCAATCTCCCCACGAATTACGCCAAATGTCGAAAATCATCCATGTACTTGCGTTCGCCAACGTGCAATTGCTCGACGTCACCGGGCCGTTGCAGGTATTCGCCTCGGCCAACGACATCGCCCGCCAGCGAGGGTTACCGCCGCCCTATGTGCCCACGATGATCGCCAGCGGCGGCGGGGCGGTGATGTCGTCGGCGGGGCTGGCGCTGTTGGCCGAACCGCTACCGGAGGAGGGCACCGATACCTTGATTATCGCCGGTGGCTGGGGGGTCTACGCGGCGGCAGACGATGTGCCGCTGGTCACTTGGGTGCGCGAACATGCCCGGGGTTGCCGACGGGTTTCCTCGGTGTGCACCGGCGCGTTCCTGCTGGCGGCCAGTGGCTGGCTCGATGGCCGGCGCGTGGTCACCCATTGGACCCGTTGCGAGCAATTGGCGCAGCAATACCCACGTTTGCAAGTCGAGCCCAACCCGATCTTCATCAACGACGGCCCGGTCTGGACTTCGGCGGGGGTGACGGCCGGCATCGACCTGGCGTTGGCCATGGTCGAACAAGACCTGGGGCGCAACATGGCCCTGGAAGTGGCGCGGCAACTGGTGGTGTTTCTCAAGCGCCCGGGCGGTCAGTCGCAATTCAGCGTGACCCTGTCCCTGCAAAAAGAAGGCAATCGTTTCGATGAACTGCATGCCTGGATCAGCGAGAACCTCACCCACGACCTTGGCATCCCGACCCTGGCCTCGCAGGCCGGCATGAGCGAACGCAGCTTCGTACGCCATTACCGCGCCGACACCGGCCAGACCCCGGCCCGGGCCATAGAGCTGATTCGCGTCGAAACGGCGCGGCGCCTGCTCAGCGACACCGGCGTGCCCATCAAGCGAGTGGCGGTGCAATGCGGTTTCGGCAGCGAGGAAACCCTGCGCCGCAGCTTCCTGCGGGCCATGGGCGTGACGCCGCAGGCTTATCGCGAGCGGTTTTCGGTCAGTGCCGCAGCCGATCCAGCAGTGCTTTGAGTGTGGCTTCTGGTGCTTCTTCGGGAATGTTGTGGCCCACCCGACCGCACAATCGTAGCCACACAGGGACGCTTGCTGGAGGCTTGCTCCCGCTGGGTTGTGAAACAACCCTCGTGAGTTGAAGGCGTGATCTGTCAGGTGACTGTTGCTTAACCAGTTTGCGACTGCTGCGCAGCCGAGCGGGAGCAAGCTCCCTCGCCACAGGTGCCAGGTGTCAGGGGATGTCCAGGTTTGATAAGCGCTCACGGCTGCCAGACATTTTTCTCCCCACTCAAGCGCCGATCCAGAAAACACGCCGCGCTGATCAACGCCAGGTGCGTCAGTGCCTGCGGTGTATTACCCATATGTCGTCCATGGCTGTCGAACTCTTCGGCATACAGGCCCAGCGGGTTGGCGTAGCGCAGCAGTTGTTCGAACTCCAGGTGGGCCTTGTCGAGCTGGCCGGCGCGGGCCAGGCATTCGACGTACCAGAATGAGCAGGCGGCGAAGGCGCCTTCGCTGCCGTGCAGGCCGTCGATCTGGCTGTCGTCGTTACGGTAGCGGTAGACCATGCCGTCGCGCACCAGGCTTTTTTCAATGGCTTGCAGCGTTGCCAGCCAGCGCGGGTCGCGGGCGCTGACGAAACGCACCAACGGCATCAGCAGCATTGAGCCGTCGAGGCCGGTGCCGCCGATGTGCTGGACGAAATGCCCGCGTTCCTCGTTCCAGAAATTCTCCCAGATGTCGGCGTAGATCGCCTGGCGAGTCTGGTCCCACCGCGCAAACGGGGCGGGCAGCGAGCGCTTGGACGCGAGGCGGATAGCGCGGTCCAAAGCCACCCAACACATCAGCCGAGAATGCAGGAAATGGTATTGCTCGCCGCGCATTTCCCAAATGCCGACGTCCTTTTGCTCCCAGGTTTCGCAAACCTGGTCGACCACCTCCACGGTGTGTCTCCAGCCCTCATGGGAGATGGCTTCGCCGTATTTGTTGACCAGGTAGATCGCGTCCATCAGCTCACCAAAGATATCCAGCTGGACCTGTCCATATGCCTGGTTACCGATGCGCACCGGTTGCGCGCCGCCATGGCCGCACAGGTGCGCCAACTCGATCTCCGGCAACTCCTGGCGACCGTCGATGGCGTAGAGGATGTTCAACTTCATCGCCTTGCCCTGGCAGTCGCTGACCCGCCCGCGCAACCAGCGCATGTAGGCGTTGGCTTCCTCGACGAAGCCCAGGCGCATGAACGCGTAGACGGTGAACGAAGCATCGCGAATCCAGGTGAAGCGATAGTCCCAGTTGCGTTCACCGCCGGGGCTTTCCGGCAGGCCGAAGGTGGCGGCGGCGAGAATTGCGCCGTGTTTGCGCGAGGTCAGCAGCTTCATCGCCAGGGCCGAGCGATTGACCATCTCGCGCCAGCGGCCACGGTAGTTGGACTGGCCGATCCAGTCGCGCCAGAACTTCAGGGTGCGAGTCAGGCACAGGTCGGCGGCACCTTCCTTGAAGCGCGGATCGTCAGGTGTGCCGAGCAGGAACTGGGCGGTCTGGTCTTGCTCAAGGGTGAACTGCGCGACCGCCGCATTGGCATCGAGGTGCATGGCTAGATCGGCGCGCAGTCGCAGGGGTGGCAGATCATTGGCCTCGAAGATCACATCGTCTTTATCCAGGCGTGCGCGGGTGCTGGCGCGAGCGTAGTCATGGCGCACGGCGCAGCGCATGTGGAACGTGGCACGGCCGCTGACCACACGGATCCGCCGCATCAACAGCGGCAAGTCATCCTCGGTATCGCCGACGGGCAGCAGGTCGGTCATCTCGACCACGGCGCGATCGCTGAGCCAGCGAGTCCGCAGCACATTGGTGTCGGGCAGGTAGATCTGTTCACGGCGGGCGTCGGGCAAGTCCGGCGACAACTGGAAAATCCCCGCCTCGGGGGTGTCCAGCAGCGAACAGAAAATCGAGGGGCTGTCGAACTCCGGCCAGCAGAAAAAATCCACGCTGCCCTTGTCGTTGACCAACGCCGCACTGCGCATGTCGCCGATGATGCCGTGGGCGTCGATAGGGCTTTGGCGTTCGGGGTGATGATCAGCCATTGCGTGGAACTCCGGGAACGTGGGGCCTATGTAGCTGACTGGTTTGGGGCGGTGAGAGTTCATTTGGCGAAGGGAGGTGAGTTGTCGGGTCTGGCCCCATCGCGAGCAGGCTCGCTCCTACAAGGGGTTGTGTACACCGGCCATTGTGGTAGCGCGCCTGCTTGCGAAAGCGTCCTCCCGGACACCTCGGCTACAAAACCAACCGGCGCGAGCAGCCCGGCCGTCAGGTTGTGCATCGCCCGCCATGCGTTCCATACCCTGACCATCATTGAACGGGCCACCGCCCATGAACGCGGGGTCGAACTGGGGCTGCGCAACGACGCCAGCGGCGAGGTCTCGGTTCGTCATTACGACGCCGTGGTCCTGGCCACCGGTTACGAGCGCAAGTTGCTGGCGCCGCTGGAGGAATACCTGGGGGATTTCGAGGTGGATCGCAACTACAAGCTGATCGCCGATGAGCGCTGCAAGGCTGGCCTGTACAGGCAGGGTTTTTGCCAGGCCAGCCACGGGCTGAGCGATACCTTGCTGTCGATCCTGCCGATTCGGGCCGCGTATCAACGGTAGGAGCCGGCTTGCCGGCGAAGGGGCCTTCAGCCGCTGCACACATCCTGATTCCTGAACCCTTCCTGAAGAGCCCCAAGATACCCCCGGCAATATTTTGTATCGGGTTTACTCTGCAGATATCGGGGCGTAAGCTTCGCGCGTTTTCATCCATTACGGAGACCCACAGTGGGTACTTGTTCGAGTGACAGTTGTCGGCCGGTCTCGGTAACCGGCATTTTCTCGGCAAGATAACGCGCAGTCTCCTGTGCCGTTGTCTCGCCGACAAGCGAGCAGCGGCATCCCGATCATGGCCAATCCTGGCCGTGTCCCGACGTCCCTCTCATCGACGCTGAACAGTGCGTGGTTTCGACTTTTTGTCGTGGCCGCCGCTCTATCGACACGCCTGTCATTCGTGACCGGCGCGCCAGGCCTTGGCTTGCCGGTTGTTCCGGCGGCAGCGGCGCGGACCTGCCTGCTCAAGGGTTTCCCGGCTGACCAAAGGGGCACCAGCCATGAAACTTACCCTCAAGGAATTCTTCGCAGGTTTCCTGCGTACCCGCCACATCGCCCGGCACTTCCGTCGCCTGGCGTTGCTGGAAACCTTCACCGACACCACGGTCAGCCGTGAAGTCCCGCCCACCCTGGCACAAACCCTGGTGGCCGCTGCCGGCAGCGAAACGGGTCAACTGCTGAACTCGCTTGGCACGCATACCGACGGCTTGAGCGAAGTCGAAGCCGATGCCCTGCGCGAGCAATACGGCCTCAACGAAGTCGAGCACGAACAGCCGCTGCCTTGGTACGTGCACCTGTGGCACTGCTACAAAAACCCGTTCAACCTGCTGCTGACCTTGCTGGCGGTCATCTCGTGGCTGACCGAAGACATCAAGGCCGCCATCGTGATTTTCTCCATGGTGGTGCTCTCGACCTTGCTGCGTTTCTGGCAGGAAACCAAATCCAACCAGGCAGCCGATGCCTTGAAAGCCATGGTGAGCAACACCGCCACCGTGATGCGTCGTGACCTGGAAGACAAAAACGCCACACGCATCGAACTGCCGATCAAGCAACTGGTGCCGGGTGACCTGATCGTGTTGTCGGCCGGTGACATGATCCCCGCCGATTGCCGGGTGCTCAGTGCCAAGGACCTGTTCGTCAGCCAGGCGGCGATGACCGGTGAATCGATGCCGGTGGAAAAGTTTCCTCGTCAGCAGGACCGCGACACGCTCAATCCACTGGACCTGGACAACATCCTGTTCATGGGCACCAACGTGGTGTCCGGCACGGCGATGGCGGTGATTCTCACCACCGGCAATAGCACCTATTTCGGTGCGCTGGCCCAGCGCGTCGGCGCCACCGACCGGGCGCCGACATCGTTCCAGACCGGGGTCAACAAAGTCAGCTGGCTGCTGATCCGCTTCATGTTCGTCATGGCGCCGCTGGTGCTGTTCATCAACGGTTTCACCAAGGGTGACTGGACCGAAGCGCTGCTGTTCGCGTTGTCGATTGCCGTGGGCCTGACCCCGGAAATGCTGCCGATGATCGTCACCTCGACCCTGGCCAAGGGCGCGGTGTTTTTGTCGCGCAAGAAAGTCATCGTCAAACGCCTCGACGCCATCCAGAACTTTGGGGCGATGGACGTGCTGTGCACCGACAAGACCGGCACCCT
This sequence comes from Pseudomonas sp. NFX15, assembly GCF_049132105.1. NCBI lineage: Bacteria > Pseudomonadati > Pseudomonadota > Gammaproteobacteria > Pseudomonadales > Pseudomonadaceae > Pseudomonas > Pseudomonas sp. NFX15. The sequence goes on along the minus strand of NZ_JAFMPV010000003.1, from coordinate 331,869 downwards.
GACCCAGGACAAGATCTTCCTGGCGCGCAACGTCGACGTCTGGGGTAACGACTCCGATGACGTGCTGGAAATGGCCTACCTCAACAGCTACTACCAGACCGGCCTGAAAAACCTGCTGGACGTGGCAGTGCTCGAGCACGTCGAAATCCACCGGGAATTGAAAGTCGGCACGGCGTTTCGCAAGGTCGACGAGATCCCGTTCGACTTCAATCGCCGGCGCATGTCGGTGGTGGTGGCTGAGCGTGACCAACCGCACCTGCTGATTTGCAAAGGCGCGGTGGAAGAAGTGTTGTCGGTGTGCGCGCGGGTGCGCCACGGCGAAAACGATGAGGCATTGACCGAAGAACTGCTGGCACGCATCCGTCAGGTGACTGCCACCTTCAACGCCGAGGGCCTGCGGGTGGTTGCCGTGGCTGCACGGCCAATGATCGAAGGCCGCGACACCTACAGCCTGGCCGATGAACAGGCGCTGACACTGATCGGCTACGTGGCGTTCCTCGATCCACCGAAAGAAAGCACCGCGCCCGCCCTCAAGGCCCTGGCCGCGCACGGGGTGGCGGTGAAAGTGTTGACCGGCGACAACGAACTGGTGACCGCGAAAATCTGCCGCGAAGTCGGCCTGGAACAACAAGGCCTGCTGATGGGCAACGACATCGAACGCATGAGCGATGCCGAACTGGCCAAAGCCGTGGAGACCACCAACGTCTTCGCCAAGCTGACCCCATCGCACAAGGAGCGCATCGTCCGCCTGCTCAAGGGCAATGGCCATGTGGTCGGGTTCATGGGCGACGGCATCAACGACGCCCCGGCCCTGCGCACCGCCGACATCGGCATTTCGGTGGACAGTGCGGTGGACATCGCCAAGGAAGCGGCCGACATCATCCTCCTGGAAAAGAGCCTGATGGTGCTGGAGGAGGGCGTGCTGGAAGGGCGTCGCACCTTCGCCAACATGCTCAAGTACATCAAGATGACTGCCAGCTCGAACTTCGGCAATGTGTTCTCGGTGCTGGTGGCCAGTGCGTTCATCCCGTTCCTGCCGATGCTGCCGATGCACCTGCTGGTACAGAACCTGCTCTACGACATTTCGCAGATCGCCATTCCGTTCGATAATGTCGACGACGAAATGCTCAAGCAGCCGCAGCGCTGGCAGCCGGCGGATGTCGGGCGCTTCATGCTGTTTTTCGGGCCGATCAGTTCGATCTTCGACATCACCACGTTCGCCTTGATGTGGTACGTGTTCGATGCCAACACCCCGGACCACCAGACCCTGTTCCAGTCGGGCTGGTTCGTGGTCGGGCTGCTGACCCAGACGCTGATCGTACACATGATCCGCACACCGAAGATCCCGTTCCTGCAAAGCCGCGCGGCCATGCCGTTGCTGGTGATGACCGGGTTGATCATGGCCGTGGGCATCTTCCTGCCGATGGGGCCGCTGGCGCACTACTTCAAATTGCAGGCGCTGCCATCGCTGTACTTCGTGTTCCTGCCGGTGATTCTGCTGGCGTACATGGCGCTGACCCAGGCGGTGAAGGGGTTCTACATTCGGCGGTTTGGCTGGCAATAATGCGGTGTGGCGCACACTAAAAATCTTTGTGGCGAGGGGGCTTGCCCCCGTTCGACCGCGTAGCAGTCGCAAAATCGGCGAGCGCGGTCTGCTGGAGGGGCTGCGTCGTCAGGTTTTGGGGCCGCTTCGTTGCCCAACGGGGACAAGCCCCCTCGCCACAGGGGATCGTGTGCTTTTGTGCGAGCACTCAACAACCTTAACCGTCAGCCACTCGAAGCCGAAATGCATCTGCATTTCCCCGCCGACGCGTCAGACCAACTCGCGGATATTTAGGAATAGTCCTACAGAAAGCGCCAGGGGTCTTCCGTAGGCTTTGCGACCTCTTGCAACCGACATCCTTCTGGAGGTCACCTTGTCGAACAAATCCCTGCGCATCCTGATCGCCGATGCGCAGCACTTCAATCGCCTGCGCATCGAGCGGTTGTTCAACCTGCTCGGTTATTTCCGGGTGGCGCCGGTGCACAGCCTCGAAGAACTGCTGAGGCTGGTGGAATACGGTTCGCAACCGCTGGACCTGGTGGTGGTCAATGGCGCTTTGGCCGGTGGATCGGTGAACCTGCGCTGCTTTTTCGCAGACAACGTGCAGGTTCGACAGGCCTTTATCTTCAACGCACAGCAGTCGACGTCGTCGGGCGTTGGAGGCAAGGTCCAGGTCAGTCAAACGGTTCTGCCTGACCTGGTGGCCATTTCGCAGTTGATCAGTGCCGTCGACCAGCGGCTGCCGTTCGTCGGGACTGTTATTTCTGTCAGGTAGTTTTCGCCCAACCTTTCATGCAAGAGTTCAAGCGCAGCGTTGTGCCTTACCGCAGCGGTGCCTGGGGGCATTGGCTGCCCGATCGTGTTGTTTTGCACGGGAGTTGTCATGAAGTCAGCACTGATTGTGGAAGATCATCCGGTGGTTCGCTCCATGATCAAACTCGTTCTCAGGGGCGAAGGGTTCAAGCGGCTCTACGAGGCTTCCCGTGGTGATGAAGTCGTGGCGTTGATCCGTGTCCATCGGCCGAATGTTGTCCTGCTCGACCTGGGCTTGCCCGGCGTGGCGGGGCTGGATGTAATGGAGCGCATCAAGGCTGAAGACACGACGTGCCGGGTGGTGGTATTCACCTCGCTGGAAGCCCAGTTCTACCAGGAGCGTTGCATGCGTGCCGGGGCCGCCGCGTACGTCTCGAAGAGCAAGGACCTGGAGGACTTGAAGGCCGCAGTGAATTGCGTGATGGCCGGCTATACCTATTTCACCCAGTTGCCTTCGAGTTCGGTGGCAATGGGCGCGCTGCAGCGCAGCGAAAAGGAGTTGATCGACAAGCTCTCCAACCGTGAGCTGACCATTTTGCAATACCTGGCTCGCGGTTCGAAAAACCTGGAAATCGCCAACATCATGCACCTGAGCTACAAGACCGTCAGCACCTACAAGACCCGGCTCACGCTCAAGCTCAATGTGAGTTCGTCTGTGCATCTGCGGGATTTCGCCTTGCGCAATCATCTGATCTGAATGGATGCCTTGCGACGGCTGTGCGTCTTTATCCTGCTTGGCCTGTTGCTGTGGGCGTCGACTGTCTGTGCGCAGCAGTCGTTGACCCTGCTGGGGCGCTCCAGTGGCGAAGGCCTGAGCGTCAGGTTGACCGACACCGACACGCGCTGGCTGCAGCAAAAGGGCCGGTTGGTGCTCGCGGTGTCGGCGCCGGATTATCCGCCGTTCGAGTTCAATACCGCCGGCAAGGTCTTCGAAGGCCTGACGGCAGACTACGCCGGGCTGCTTGAACAATTGCTGAAGGTGGTCATCGACGTGCGACGTTATCCGTCGCGGGCCGACGCGGTGCAGGCGATCAAGGATGGGCGGGCCGACTTGCTGGGCACCGCCAACCGTTTTGAAGCCGAAGATCCGCAGCTACAACTGTCCAGCGCCTATGCGGTGGACCAACCGGTACTGGTCACTCGCAGCGATTTTGCGCCAGTGCTCGACACGACCCTGGCCGGCAAGCGGCTGGTGATGCTCTACCACTACCTGCCCGAATACAGCGTGCAGCAGTTTTACTCCAAGGCGCAGGTGCAGCTGTTCCCCTCGACACTGGCGGCGATCGGTGCCGTGGCATTCGGTCAGGCCGATGTCTATCTGGGCGATGCGATCAATGCCCATTACCTGATCAGCAAGAACTACCTGAACAACGTGCAACTGACGGATTTCTCGCCCATGGAATCCGGGCGTTTTGCCTTTGCGATGGCCCGCGACAACCGGCAACTGCTGCGCATCGTCAACAAGGCGCTGGCCGCCATTACCACTAATGAACAGATGAACATCCTGCGCCGTTGGGGGGCCAACGGCGTGTCCATCCCCGGCACCCGGTCTTTGCAATTGAGTGTGGCAGAACGGTACTGGCTTGAGCGCCATCCACGCGTGACAGTCGCGATCAACGAAAACATCCCGCCGATTTCCTTTATCGACAGCGAAGGTCAGTTTCGCGGGATCGGCGTCGATGTGCTGGCGAAAATCACCGCGCGCACCGGGCTGCAATTCGACATCCGTGGCATGAAGTCGGTGGCCGACATGATCAGCGGCATCAACAGCGGCCAGATCGATGTAGTGGCCGGCATCGGTCTCAGTGCCCAGCGTGAAAACCAATTGCTGTTCACCCGGGCGTTTCTGAGTAGCCCGTCGGTGCTGGTGACCCGCGTGGCACCCGAAGGCCCTAGGACGCTGGAGGACATGGCGGGCAAGACCCTGGCACTGACCCAGGGCAACATCGCCGGCGATTTCATTCGCCAGCATTACCCGCTGATCCAACAGGTGGATGCGCCGCTGTCGACAGACGCCATGGACATGGTCGTCCAAGGCAAGGCTGAGGGCGGCATTAACTCGCTGATCAGCGCCCGCTGGCTGATTGCCCGGCAGTACCGCGATCTGCTGCAAGTGACCAGCACCGTGGGCACCGACCCTGCGCGAAGCACCCTGGCAACCAGTCGCGATGCGGTCGAACTGCATTCGATTCTGGACAAGGCGCTGTTGAGCATTCCGCCCGAAGAAATTGACGAGCTGACCCAGCCCTGGCGCTATGACTCAATGGTCGAGCAGAGTTACTGGCTGCGCCACCGACAGGCCATTCTCCAGGCGTTCGCCGTCGCAGGTAGCCTGCTGTTGCTCGCCCTGGCCGGGATCGTCTGGCAGCGGCGGCAGATTCGCCAGCGCCAGCAACTGCTTGGGCAATTACAGGAAGCCAAGGACGCGGCAGATGACGCCAACCGCGCCAAGACCACGTTCCTGGCGACCATGAGCCATGAAATCCGCACACCGATGAATGCGTTGATCGGTATGCTCGAGCTGGCCTTGAAACGCGCCGATGAAGGCGTGACCGACCGCGCCGCCATCGAGGTGGCCTCCAACGCCGGGCAGCAGTTGCTGGACTTGATCGGCGACATTCTGGACATCGCGCGGATCGAGTCCGGGCACTTGTCGTTGGCGCCGGAGCGGGTCAACCTGCATGCGCTGGTGACGTCGGTGTGTCGGGTTTTCCAGGGCCTGGCGGTGCAGAAGAACCTGCAGTGGCGAGTCGAACTCGACGAACACAGTGACTGCGATGTAATGCTCGATCCGACGCGTTTCAAACAGGTGCTGTCCAATCTGTTGAGCAACGCGATCAAGTTCACCCGCGAAGGCCAGGTGAGCCTGACGCTACGCGTTCGGCCACAAGCGTCGACGCACCTGGCGGTTAGTGTGCTGATCGAGGACAGCGGCATTGGTATCAGCGCATTCGACCAGCAGCGCTTGTTCAGTCCGTTCGTACAGGCGGGCAACAACCCGCAGTCGACCCGCCAGGGTTCCGGCCTGGGCCTGGTGATCAGTCGCACCCTGTGCGAAATGATGGGCGGCCGGTTGCGACTCGACAGTGAGCCTGGACGCGGCACGCAGGTAGACATCGGCCTGGTGCTGCCGCTGCTGGCGCCGTTGGCTGCCGAAGTGTTGCCTGCGCAACCGGTGCAGCACGCGAGCCGCGCATTGACGATTCTGGTGGTCGATGACTACCCGGCCAATCGCTTGCTGCTCTCGCGGCAGTTGAGCTACCTGGGTCATTGCGTAGTGCTGGCGGATGACGGGGCGCAGGGGCTTGAGCAGTGGCGCGGGCAGGACGTCGATCTGGTCATTACCGACTGCAACATGCCGGTGCTCAGCGGGTATGAACTGGCGGGCGCGATCCGTGAGCACGAACGGCGGCTGGGCCTGCCGTCGACGCGGATTCTGGGATTTACCGCCAATGCCCAGGTCGAGGAAAAAGTCCGCTGTCAGGCGGCCGGCATGGACGATTGCCTGTTCAAGCCGATTCGTCTGGAGGACTTGCAGGCGTGGCTGGCGCAATGGTTTGCCAACGAGCCCTCAGCGTCGACCGATGAGCGCGATCGCGCCGAATTCGACTTGAGCGGGCTGGAGCGTTTTGCCGACACCGATGCCGAGTTGATCGATCAATTGCTGCACGATCTGGCGCTGAGCAACCGCGAGGACCGTGTGCATTTGCTGGCCTTGCATACCAGCGGTAATCGCCCCGACCTGCAGGCATTGGCACACCGGATCAAGGGCGGAGCGCTGATGGTGCAGGCGCAGGCGCTGGTCGAGTGTTGTGAGCAGCTGGAGCAAGCGCTACGCGATGGACACGCGACAGGGGTCAACGACGCCGTCGACCAATTGCAGCAGGCCATGACCCGTCTGGACCAGAGCCTGCCACAGGATTGAGGCTCAGTCCCAGTGAGGCGTGATGCCCTTGGGCTGATCAACCGATAGCCGCGATCCAGGGTGGCGATCAAGGCCATGTCCACCTCGCTCAAGGATAATTTGCAGGCCTTCAGGTTGCTTTGCAGGTTAGCCCTGCGCGTACCGGGTCATCGACACCGCCCAAAAATCATGAATCGCTGGCCGTATGGGGAGGGGTGTCTGAGCGGGCGCCTTCGCTGGCAAGCCAGCGCCTACAATGATCCGCGCCGTGCCCAAAATCCCTGTAGGCGCTGGCTTGCCAGCGAAGGCCACAACGCGGTCCAACGCCCGATTACCGCGTCTCAGCCTTCAGGCAATATCACTACGGCTAAATTCTTCCCCAAGAAAGTCGATCAGCGTGCGCACTGACGGCAGCAATCCCCGGCGTGACGGGAAAATGGCATGAATCACGCCGCTTCTCGGCGCCCAGCCCGGCACCAGTTCCACCAGTTGTCCGGCGGCGATTTCATCGCGCACTACCACACTGGGCAGGTGCACGATGCCGATCCCGGCGACGGCGGCATGGCGCAAGGCCAACAAGTCATCGGTGACCATGCGCGGTGCATGCCGGATCATCGCGGTGCTGCCATCGGCCCCGAACAGTTCCCACTGGTATTCGCGCTGCGCCGCGCCCCAGTGCAGGCTTGGCATGCCGCTGAGGTCGACCGGGGAGGCGGGTGTCGACAGGCGCGATAAAAAGGCCGGGCTGCCGACCACGGTCTGGGTGCTGTTGCCCAGCACCTTCATCACCATGTCGGTGTTTTCCAGCGGCGGAAAACGCACCCGCAGGGCAATGTCGAAGCCTTCGTGAATCAGGTCGACCCGACGGTTGGTGCTCTCGATGAACACTTCCACCAACGGGTACTTGAGCAGGTAACGGGTCAGCATCGGCCCGACCCAGGAATTGAGCAGCGCCGTCGGGCAACTGACGCGCACCAGGCCCTGAGGTTCGGAGCGGTTGCGCTCGATCAGCTCGGCGGCACTTTCTGCTTCCACGCGCATGGCCAGGCACCGCTGGTAGTAGGCCTGGCCGATTTCGGTCAAGGAGCAATGCCGGCTGGTGCGGTGCAGCAAACGCACACCCAGGCGTTCTTCAAGCTCGGCGATGCGGCGGCTGAGCTTGGACTTGGGCATGTCCAGGGCACGCCCGGCGGCGGCGAAACCGTGATGTTCCACCACTTGGGTGAAGTAGTAGAGGGTGTTGAGGTCTTCCACCATCGTTCTCCAAATAGAACGCTAAAGCTGATTTTTGCAGTCTAGCGCAGCAAAGGGCACGGTTTTAAGCTTTGTCCATCGCTTCACCCACCTCATCAGGAGACACCATGAAAAACATCATCGGTATCTACACCAGTCCACGGACCCACTGGGTCGGCGACGGTTTTCCGGTTCGCACGCTGTTTTCCTACGACAACCTGGGCAAACACATCAGCCCGTTCCTGTTGCTGGATCACGCCGGCCCCGCGCAATTCAGCCCGACCACCGAGCGACGTGGCGTTGGTCAGCATCCGCACCGCGGCTTCGAAACCGTGACTATCGTTTACAAGGGCGAACTGGAGCACCGCGACTCCACCGGTAGTGGCGGCAAGATCGGTCCCGGCGATGTGCAGTGGATGACCGCTGCCTCGGGGATCCTACACGAGGAGTTTCACTCCGAAGGGTTCGCCAAGAGCGGCGGCACCCTGGAGATGGTGCAGCTGTGGGTCAACCTGCCGGCCAGGGACAAAATGGCCGACCCCGGCTACCAGACGATTCTCGACAGCGACATCCCGAGCATCGCCTTGAAGGACAAGGCCGGCAGCCTGCGCCTGATCGCCGGTGAGTTCCAGGGGCACCAAGGCCCGGCACGCACGTTCACCCCGGTCGACGTGTGGGACATTCGCTTGAATGCCGGCAAGTTGCTCACCCTGGATCTGCATGAAGGGCGCAACACCGCGCTGGTGGTTTTGCGCGGCACGGTTCGGGTCAATGACCTGGAATCGGTGCGCGAAGGGCAACTGGCGCTGTTCGACCGCAAGGGCGAGCGTTTGACCCTTGAAGCCGACAAAGACGCCGTAGTGCTGTTGCTCAGCGGCGAGCCGATTGACGAACCCATCGTTGGCCACGGCCCGTTCGTGATGAACACCGAGCAGGAAATCCACCAGGCATTCGCCGATTTCCAGTCCGGCCGCTTCGGCCGGATGCACGGTTAAACCGTAGCGCATCTACAACCCCGACTCTACACAGGACGAGTAGGCCGGTTTTCAGGCCAGGGATGGCTATTGCCCAAAACAAAGAGGAACGCTCATGAATACCGTCAACGTGGCCAACTTCAACGGCCAGAAACCGACCATCGACCCCAACGACAGCGCCATGCTGTTGATCGATCACCAGAGCGGACTGTTCCAGATCGTCAAGGACATGGATGTACCACAACTGCGCGCCAACGCCATTGCCCTGGCCAAGGCCGCGACCCTGCTGAAAATGCCGGTAATCACCACCGCCTCTGTTCCCCAGGGGCCGAACGGGCCGTTGATCCCGGAAATCCACGAGGCTGCACCCCATGCGCAATACGTGGCGCGCAAAGGCGAAATCAACGCCTGGGACAACCCTGAGTTTCACGCAGCGGTCAAAGCCACCGGCAAGAAAACCCTGGTAATCGCCGGCACCTTGACCAGCGTGTGCCTGGCGTTCCCGTCCATCGCTGCCGTGCATGAAGGCTACAAGGTGTTTGCGGTGGTCGATGCCTCCGGCAACCACTCGAAACTTGCCACTGACTTGACCGTTGCCCGCCTGGCCCAGGCCGGGGTGGTGCCGATCGACATCATGGCCACGCTCTCCGAACTGCAAGGCTCGTGGAACCGTCCGGACGCCGAGCAGTGGGCCGCGGTCTACGCCCAGGCCATGCCGCATTATCAATTGCTGATCGAGAGTTACCTCAAGGCCCAGCAAGTGGCGAACGAACACCAGGTGTTGGACTCCCAGCGCTAACCGTTGAACCCCCGCCGACTTCCTGTCGGCTCCGATACCCTGCGAGGACTACTGCAATGACCACTTCCTACAAGCGTCTCGACAAGGACAACGCCGCCGTTCTGCTGGTGGATCATCAGACCGGCCTGCTGTCACTGGTGCGCGACATCGATCCGGATCGATTCAAGAACAACGTGCTGGCACTGGCCGACCTGGCCAAGTACTTCAAGCTGCCGACCATCCTCACCACCAGTTTCGAAACCGGCCCCAATGGCCCACTGGTACCGGAGCTGAAGGCATTGTTCCCCGATGCCCCGTACGTCGCCCGCCCAGGGCAGATCAACGCCTGGGACAACGAGGATTTCGTCAAGGCGATCAAAGCCACCGGCAAGAAACAGCTGATCATCGCCGGCGTAGTCACCGAAGTGTGCGTGGCGTTCCCGGCCCTTTCGGCCCTGGCCGAAGGCTTTGAAGTGTTCGTGGTCACCGACGCGTCCGGTACCTTCAACGAACTGACCCGTGAGTCGGCGTGGAGCCGCATGACCGCCCAGGGCGCGCAATTGATGACCTGGTTTGGCCTGGCGTGTGAGCTGCACCGTGATTGGCGCAACGACATCGAAGGCTTGGGCACGCTGTTCTCCAACCATATTCCGGACTACCGTAACTTGATGACCAGTTACAGCATGTTGACCAACAGCAAGTGATCGAACAGGGTTTTGCGTCGAAGGCAAAAACCCGTGATGACTTCTGCAACCGGCAATAAAAAATCCCCCGGGGCCAAAAAGCGCCGGGGGATTTTTCATGCCTGGGGGTACTTAGCGTTGGTGAACCAGGTTGCCCGCCGCGTAGGTCTGCTGCACGGTGCGGTCATCGCCCAGGGTCATCAACACAAACAACGTTTCGGCAATGTTATTGGCCTGCTTCAAGCGGTAGCTCAGCAGCGGCGTGGCGTTGTAGTCCAGCACCAGGAAGTCGGCGTCGCTACCCGGTTGCAGGTTGCCGATCTTGTCTTCCAGGCGCAGGGCGCGGGCGCCGCCGAGGGTGGCCAGGTACAGCGACTTGAACGGGCTCAGGCGCGCACCTTGCAGTTGCATGACTTTGTAGGCTTCGTTGAGGGTTTGCAGCAGCGAGAAACTGGTGCCGCCACCGACATCGGTACCGATGCCGACATTGAGTTTGTGTTTCTCGGCCATCGGCAGGTTGAACAGGCCGCTGCCGAGGAAGAAGTTCGAGGTCGGGCAGAATGAGATGGCCGAACCGGTTTGCGCCAGGCGCGCGCACTCGTCATCGCACAGGTGCACGCCGTGGGCGAACACCGAGCGCTCGCCGAGCAACTGGTAGTGGTCGTAGACGTCCAGGTAGCCCTTGCGCTCCGGGAACAGTTCCTTGACCCACTCGATTTCCTTGAGGTTTTCGCTGATGTGGGTCTGCATGTACAGATCCGGGTACTCGGTCAGCAACTGGCCGGCCAGGGTCAACTGTTCCGGGGTGCTGGTCGGGGCGAAGCGCGGGGTGACGGCGTAGTGCAGACGGCCCTTGCCGTGCCAGCGCTCGATCAGCGCCTTGCTTTCCAGGTAGCTGGATTCGGCGGTGTCGGTCAGGTAGTCCGGGGCGTTGCGGTCCATCATCACCTTGCCGGCGATCATCCGCAGGTCCAGCTCCTGGGCCGCTTCGAAGAACGAGTTCACCGATTGCGGGTGCACGCTGCCGAACACCAGGGCGGTGGTAGTGCCGTTGCGCAGCAGTTCCTTGATGAAAATGTCCGCGACTTCGTCGGCGTGGGCCTTGTCGGCAAACTGGCTTTCGCACGGGAAGGTGTAGGTGTTGAGCCAGTCGAGCAGTTGCTCACCGTAGGCACCGACCATGCCGGTTTGCGGCAGGTGGATGTGGGTGTCGATGAAGCCCGGGGTGATCAGCGCATCCTGGTAGTGGGTGATGTCGATGTCCGCCGGCAAGGTCGGCAGCAACTCGCTGGCGTGGCCCAGGGCGCTGATCTGGCCGTTATCGACCACCAGCAAGCCGTCTTCAAAATATTCGTACGAGGCTTCGATGCCCACTTCAGCGGGGTCGGCAATGCTGTGCAGGATGGCGGCGCGGTAAGCTTTGCGAGTCAGAGGCATTTGGGTTCTCTATATCTGGCTTGTCAGTTCGAGGCTGCTTGTTTGGCAGCGTGGCTGCGGCGTGACACCGGCAGCAGTTTGGCAATCGGTTCGGCGCTGGACGTTTGCTGGCCGAAGTTGGCGTTGTAAGTGGCGATGATTTCGCCGGCGATGGAGATGGCGATTTCCACAGGCAGCTTGCCTTTGACTTCGCCGATGCCCATCGGGCAGCGCATGCGTTGCACCACGCTGCTGTCGAAACCGCGATCACGCAGGCGATGTTCGAATTTCACCCGTTTGGTCTTCGAGCCGATCAGGCCGAAGTAGGCGAAGTCATTGCGCTTGAGGATGGCAGCGGTGAGTTCGAGGTCGAGCTGGTGGTTGTGGGTCATGACGATGCAATAGCTGCCGGCGGGCAGGTCATCGATTTCGTCCACCGGTTCTTCGCTGACGATCTTGCGCACGCCGTGGGGAATCTGCTCGGGGAATTCATCTTCACGCGAGTCGATCCAGCGCACCCGGCACGGCAGGCTGGCGAGCAGCGGCACCAGGGCGCGGCCAACGTGGCCGGCACCGAACACGGCGATTTGCGCCTGCACCTGGCCCATCGGTTCGAACAGCAAAACGGTCGCGCCACCGCAGCACTGGCCGAGGCTGGCGCCAAGGCTGAAGCGCTCCAGGTGGGTGTACTGCTTGCCGCTGGCGAGCATGTCGCGGGCGATCTGCATGGCCTTGTATTCCAGGTGCCCGCCACCGATGGTGTCGAAGGTCTGCCTGGCGCTGATGACCATTTTCGAACCTGCATTGCGCGGCGTCGAGCCGAGCTCTTCGATGATGGTCACCAACACGCAGGGTTCACCGCGGTTTTGCAGGTCGGCGAGGGCGTCGATCCAGTTGTACATGTTCACCTCGACATCGTCGTTGTCTGTTCGGCCGTCTTCGCCAGCAAGCCGGCTCCTACAGGTGTCGTGTCGGTAGCAAAATCGCGACGCACCGCCTGTCTGTAGGAGCCGGCTTGCTGGCGATCCAGTCACCTCGGTCCTTAGAGCGAAGCCAACTCGGTCTCGGCCTCGACCGCTTTCGCCGCCTTCAACTGGCGCATTTGCTCACAGCCCCACAACACCCGCTCCGGGGTCGCCGGTGCGTCGATCTTCGGTTGATGCTTGTAGTCGCCCAGGCTTGCCACGGCGTCCTTGATCGCACACCACGAAGCGATGCCAAGCATGAACGGCGGCTCGCCCACGGCCTTGGAATGGAACACCGTGTCTTCCGGGTTCTTGCGGTTTTCCACCAGCTTCACCCGCAGGTCCAGCGGCATGTCGGCCACGGCCGGGATCTTGTAGCTGGCCGGGCCATTGGTCATCAGCTTGCCCTTGTTGTTCCACACCAGCTCTTCCATGGTCAGCCAGCCCATGCCCTGGATGAATCCGCCCTCGACCTGACCGATGTCGATGGCTGGGTTCAGCGAGGCGCCGACGTCGTGGAGGATGTCGGTGCGCAGCATCTTGTATTCGCCGGTCAGGGTGTCGACCAGCACTTCGCAGCACGCCGCACCGAAGGCGAAGTAGTAGAACGGACGGCCACGGGCCTGGCTGCGGTCGTAATAGATTTTCGGGGTCTTGTAGAAGCCAGTGCTCGACAGCGATACCTGGTTGAAATACGCCTGCTGGATCAGCCCTTCAAACGTCAGGATGTGATCGCGAACCCGCACGTGGCCGTTGTGGAATTCCACGTCTTCCTCGCTGACCTTGTACTGGCGAGCGGCGAATTCCACCAGGCGTTGCTTGATGGTTTCGGCGGCGTTCTGCGCGGCCTTGCCGTTCAGGTCGGCACCGCTGGAGGCGGCGGTCGGCGAGGTGTTTGGCACCTTGTCGGTGTTGGTCGCAGTGATCTGCACGCGGTCCATTTCCACCTGGAACACCTCGGCCACGACCTGCGCAACCTTGGTGTTCAAGCCCTGGCCCATTTCCGTGCCGCCATGGTTCAGGTGGATGCTGCCGTCGGTGTAGACGTGCACCAGGGCGCCGGCCTGGTTGAGGAAGCTGGCGGTGAACGAGATACCGAATTTCACCGGGGTCAGCGCCAGGCCTTTTTTCAGGATCGGGCTGTTGGCGTTGTAGCGACGGATCGCTTCGCGGCGCTCGGCGTACTGGCTGCTTTCTTCCAGTTCGGCGGTCATCTCTTCGAGCATGTTGTGCTCGACGGTCTGGTAGTAGTGGGTGACGTTGCGCTCGGTCTTGCCGTAGTAGTTGGCCTTGCGCACCGAAAGTGGATCGAGGGCCAGGTGGCGAGAGATGGCGTCCATCACTTCTTCGATGGCGACCATGCCTTGCGGGCCGCCGAAACCACGGTAGGCAGTGTTCGACGCGGTGTTGGTCTTGCAGCGGTGACCGTTGATGGTCGCGTCGCCCAGGTAGTACGAGTTGTCCGAGTGGAACATCGCACGGTCGACGATCGACGCCGACAGGTCAGGCGAGCAACCGCAGTTGCCGGCCAGCTCCAGGTTAATGCCGTGCAGGCGGCCGGTGCTGTCGAAGCCGACGTCGTATTCGACGTAGAACGGGTGACGCTTGCCGGTCATCAGCATGTCTTCGACGCGCGGCAAGCGCATCTTGGTCGGCTGGCCGGTGAGGTGTGCGATCACTGCGCACAGGCACGCCGGGCTGGCCGCCTGGGTTTCCTTGCCACCGAAACCACCGCCCATGCGGCGCATGTCGACAACGATCTTGTTCATCGACACGTCCAGCACTTCGGCCACCAGCTTCTGCACTTCGGTGGGGTTCTGTGTGGAGCAGTAAACGATCATGCCGCCGTCTTCGGTCGGCATCACCGAAGAGATCTGGGTTTCGAGGTAGAAGTGTTCCTGGCCGCCGATGTGCAGCGTGCCCTGGATGCGATGTTCGGCGGTGGCCAGCGCCGTGGCCGAATCGCCGCGTTTGTGGGTGTGGCTGTCGAGTACGAAGTGGCGCTTGCGCAAGGCTTCTACCACGTCCAGCACCGGCTCGAGTTCTTCGTATTCGATGATCGCGGCCATCGCGGCTTTACGGGCGGTTTCCAGATCCCGCGCGGCAACGGCAACCACTGGTTGACCGACGAATTGCACGGTGTCGATGGCCAGCAATGGGTCGCCAGGCATCAGCGGGCCGATGTCTTTCAGGCCCGGCACGTCTTCGTGGGTGATGGCGATGCGCACGCCTTCAAAGGCGTAGCACGGCGCAGTGTCGATGCTGATGATCCGGGCGTGGGCACGGTCCGACATGCGCGCATAAACGTGCAACTGGTTGGGGAATTCCAGGCGGTCGTCGATGTACTGCGCTTCACCGGCCACATGCTTGGCGGCGCTGTCGTGCTTGACGCTACGACCGACACCGGTGGTCAGGTCCTTGGCGAACAGTTCAGCCAGTTCGGCTTGGGTCTTCTCTACGGCGTGATGATTAGACATAAGCGGTCACCCGAGTCTCGATGTGCGGTGTTTGCAGTTCGATGAAGTATTTGCGCAGCAGGTTCTGCGCACTGAGCAGGCGATATTCCTTGCTGGCGCGGAAATCCGAGAGCGGCGTGAAGTCTTCGGCCAGGGCAGTGCAGGCGCGTTCGACGGTGGCGTTGTTGAACGGCGAACCGAGCAATGCGGCTTCGCAGGCGGTGGCGCGTTTCGGGATCGCGGCCATGCCGCCGAAGGCGACGCGGGCTTCAGCGACGACGCCATTCTCCAGGCGAATGTTGAACGCGGCGCACACCGCGGAAATGTCATCGTCCAGACGCTTGGACACCTTGTAGGCGCGGAACAGTTTTTCGACGCTGGCACGCGGCACGATGATCTTCTCGATGAACTCGCTTTCCTGGCGGGCCGTGACGCGGTAATCGATGAAGTAGTCTTCCAGCGCCAGGGTGCGGCGGGTTTCGCCTTTGCACAGCACGATTTGCGCGCCGAGGGCGATCAGCAGGGGCGGCGAGTCGCCAATCGGCGATGCGTTGCCGATGTTGCCGCCCAGGGTGCCCTGGTTGCGGATCTGCAAGGAGGCGAAGCGGTGCAGCAATTCGCCAAAGTCCGGGTACTCGGCGTTCAGCGCTTCGTAGCAATCGGAGAGGGAAGTGGCGGCACCGATTTCCAGCCGGTCTTCAAAGCGCTCGATGCGTTTCATTTCGGCGACGTTGCCGACGTAGATCATCACCGGCAGGGTGCGGTGGAACTGGGTGACTTCCAGCGCCAGGTCGGTACCGCCGGCCAGCAGGCGGGCTTGCGGGTAAGCGTCGTAGAGGTCGGCGAGGTCGGCGACGGTCAGCGGCACCAGGCAGCGTTTGTCGCCACTGTTGAGCTCGCCGATGTCGGTCGGGGCGATGGCTTTGAGGCGGGCGATGGTCTCGGTTTCGCGGGCGTCAAACTGGTCCGGTTGTTTGCCACAGCAGGACTGCTCGGCCGCTTCCAGGATCGGCCGGTAGCCGGTGCAGCGGCAGAGGTTGCCGGCCAGCGCTTCGTGGGCCTTGGCATGATCCGGTGCATCGCTGTTCTTTTGCAGGGCAAACAGCGACATCACGAAACCGGGGGTGCAGAAGCCGCATTGCGAGCCGTGGCACTCGACCATGGCTTTCTGCACGCTGTGCAGTTCGCCTTTGTGCTTGAGGTCTTCGACGCTGATCAGTTGCTTGCCGTGCAGGGACGACACGAACGTCAGGCACGAATTGAGGCTGCGATAGCGAATATGCTCGCGGCCATCGTCATCCGTCTGCAACTCGCCGACCACCACGGTGCAGGCGCCGCAGTCACCGCTGGCGCAGCCTTCTTTGGTGCCGGGTTTGCCCACATGGTCGCGCAAGTAATTGAGCACGGTCAGGTTCGGGTCCAGGGCGTGCTCGCTACGGAGTTCCTGGTTTAGTAAAAACTGGATCACGGAAGGCCTCGCAGACTCATTATTGTTGTTAACCGATGGAACCGAATTTAGCAGGTCTGACTTTTCGGTCAATGATTTTCTGACTTAAAGGTCAGGAAATAACATTTTCTCGGTCAACCACGTGTTCCTTAATTATTGTCGCTGGATCGACTGCCTGCTTTTTTGCTTGAATCGTGCCAAAACCACCGGGCGGGCACTCCGCCATGACCCGTTAGTTGCGCTACACTGCGCCGCTTGTACAGATCGAAGAGTTTGAAGGACAACCATGACGTTCAAGGCGCCGGACAGCCTCGCCGAGCAAATCGCTCACCACCTCGCCGAACGCATCATTCGCGGCGAAATGAAGCCCGGGGAGCGCATCCAGGAACAGAAGGTCACGCTGGCCCTCAATGTCAGCCGTGGTTCGGTCCGCGAGGCGTTGCTGATCCTCGAGCGTCGGCACCTGATCGCGATCCTTCCGCGACGTGGTGCCCACGTCACCGAACTCACCGCGCACAAGGTGCAGAGCCTGTGCGCGCTGATGAGCGAGATGTACATCCTGCTGGCCAACGCCGTGGCCAATGGCTGGAAAGTCCAGGCTGACCTGGCGCCGTTCTTGCAGATCCAGCAGCGCCTGACCGCCAGCTTCGAGCGCCAGGACATTCATACCTTCGTCGACGACAGCTTCAACGTGATGCGTGCCACGTATGGGTTTGCGAACAACCCGTACCTGCAGGAAACCGTCGAGAACCTGCAACCGGCCATGAGCCGCGCCTATTTCCTTGCCCTGGACCAGCGCAAGGCGTCGATGAGCGAGTACCTGGAATTGTTCGAACGCCTGCTCGCAGCCGTGGTTGCCCGTGACTTCGGGCAGATTCGCGAAGTGCTGACAGCTTACGCCCAGCGCAGTTGCGATCTGGTGATTTCTGCGCTGACGGACGCCTGAGCGTGCGGCTCAAGTGCATCAAGCTGGCGGGGTTCAAGTCCTTCGTCGATCCGACCACGGTGAACTTCCCCAGTAACATGGCGGCGGTGGTCGGGCCCAATGGCTGCGGCAAGTCGAACATCATCGACGCCGTACGCTGGGTGATGGGCGAAAGTTCGGCGAAGAACCTCCGTGGCGAGTCGATGACTGACGTCATCTTCAATGGCTCGACCAGTCGCAAGCCGGTGAGCCAGGCGAGCATCGAGCTGGTGTTCGATAACTCCGACGGCACGCTGCTCGGCGAATACGCCGCCTACGCGGAAATATCCATTCGCCGCAAAGTGACCCGCGACAGCCAGACCACTTATTACCTCAACGGCACCAAATGCCGGCGTCGCGACATCACCGATATTTTTCTCGGTACCGGTCTCGGCCCGCGCAGCTACTCGATCATCGAGCAGGGGATGATCTCCAAGCTGATCGAGTCCAAGCCTGAAGACCTGCGCAACTTTATCGAAGAAGCCGCGGGGATTTCGAAGTACAAGGAACGCCGGCGCGAGACCGAAAACCGCATCCGCCGCACCCACGAAAACCTCGAGCGCCTGACCGACTTGCGCGAAGAGCTGACGCGTCAGCTCGAACGCCTGCATCGCCAGGCCGAGGCCGCCAAGAAGTATCAGGAATACAAGGGCGAGGAACGCCAGCTCAAGGCCCAGCTGTCGGCCCTGCGCTGGCAGGCGCTGAACGATCAGGTCGGCCAGCGTGAAGCGATCATCGGCAACCAGGAGGTGTCTTTCGAGGCGTTGGTGGCCGAGCAACGCAACGCCGACGCGAGCATCGAGCGCCTGCGTGACGGGCACCATGACCTGTCGGAACGCTTCAATCTGGTGCAGGGGCGCTTCTATTCGGTCGGCGGCGACATCGCCCGGGTCGAGCAGAGCATCCAGCACGGCCAGCAGCGTTTGCGCCAATTGCAGGACGACCTCAAAGAAGCCGAGCGTGCTCGCCTGGAAACCGAATCGCACCTGGGCCACGACCGCACGCTGTTGCTAACCCTCGGCGAAGAGCTGGACATGCTCACCCCGGAGCAGGAAGTCACCAGCGCCGCCGCCGAAGAAGCCGCCGCCGCGCTGGAAGAATCCGAAACCACCATGCACGGCTGGCAGGAACAGTGGGACACCTTCAACCTGACTGCCGCCGAGCCGCGTCGTCAGGCCGAAGTGCAGCAATCGCGGATCCAGCAACTGGAAACCAGCCTGGAACGCCTGGCCGACCGCCAGAAGCGTCTTGGCGAAGAACGTGCCTCGCTCTCGGCTGACCCTGAAGACGCGGCGATCATGGAACTCAGCGAGCAGCTCGCCGAGTCCGAAGCGACGCTTGAAGACTTGCAGACCAGTGAAGAGGCGCAGGTCGAAAAGCTTGAGCAACTGCGCCAACAATTGCAGCAAACCCTGACCGCGCAACAACAGGCACAAGGTGATCTGCAGCGGCTCAACGGTCGACTGGCATCGCTGGAAGCCTTGCAGCAAGCCGCACTTGATCCGGGCACCGGCACCGCCGAATGGCTGCGCGAGCAACACCTGGCGGATCGCCCGCGTCTGGCTGAAGGCCTGAAGGTTGAAGCCGGTTGGGAAATGGCAGTGGAAACCGTGCTCGGTGCCGACCTGCAAGCGGTGCTGGTGGATGACTTCAACGGTTTCGATCTGGCCGGGTTTGCCCAGGGCGATCTGCGTTTGCTCAGCCCGGCCAGCGATGGCGTGCGGGTGCCGGGCAGTTTACTGGACAAGGTCGAAGCAGCCATCGACCTGTCGCCATGGTTGGGGCAGGTCAAGCCAGTCGATAACCTTGAACAGGCGCTGGCCTTGCGTGGGCAACTCACCGCTGGCCAGAGTTTGATCAGCCGCGACGGCTACTGGGTCGGTCGACATTTCCTGCGGGTACGTCGGGCCAGTGAGGCTGAAAGCGGTGTGCTTGCCCGAGGTCAGGAAATCCAGCAACTGGGGCATGAGCGCGAAGAGCGCGAAGCCGCCGTCGAATCCCTGGAAAGCCAATTACAAAACCTGCGGGCGCAGCAGCGTCAGCAGGAAAACGGCCGCGAACATCTGCGCCGTTTGCTGCAGGACGAAGCCCGCCAGCAAGGTGAGCTGAAGGCGCAACTGTCCGCCGGCAAAGCCAAGGCTGAGCAACTGACCCTGCGTCGTTCCCGTCTCGACGACGAATTGGTGGAGCTGGACGAACAACGCACCCTTGAACACGAAAACATCGGCGAGGCGCGCCTGCAATTGCAGGAAGCCCTCGACAGCATGGCGCTGGACACCGAGCAGCGCGAGTTGCTGCTGGCCCAGCGCGACAGTTTGCGTGAGCGCCTGGATCGGGTGCGTCAGGAGGCACGCCAGCACAAGGATCACGCCCATCAATTGGCGGTGCGTTTGGGCTCGCTCAAGGCGCAGCATGATTCAACGCGTCAGGCGCTGGAACGCCTGGAAATGCAGTCCGAACGCCTGACCGAAAAGCGCGAGCAGTTGAGCCTCAATCTGGAGGAGGGCGAGGCTCCGCTGGAAGAACTGCGCCTGAAACTCGAAGCGTTGCTCGACAAGCGCATGACCGTCGACGAAGAACTCAAGACCGCGCAAATCGCCCTTGAGGATGCCGACCGCGAACTGCGCGACGCCGAAAAGCGTCGCAGCCAGGCCGAACAGCAATCCCAGTTGATTCGCAGCCAGCTCGAAACCCAGCGCATGGAATGGCAAGCCCTGACCGTGCGCCGCAAGACTTTGCAGGACCAGTTGCTGGAAGACGGCTACGATCTTCACGGCGTGCTCGCGACCTTGACTGCCGAGGCCAGCGAACAGCAAGCCGAGGAAGAACTCGAGCGCATCGCGGCACGGATTCAGCGCCTGGGTGCGATCAACCTCGCGGCCATCGACGAGTACCAGCAACAATCGGAGCGCAAACGTTATCTGGATGCCCAGGACGCCGATCTGGTGGAAGCGCTCGATACGCTCGAGAACGTGATTCGCAAGATCGACAAGGAAACCCGCAACCGTTTTAAAGATACCTTTGATCAGATCAACGGCGGTTTACAGGCGCTTTTCCCAAAAGTTTTCGGTGGAGGCCGCGCCTATTTGGAACTGACGGGCGAAGATTTACTCGATACAGGGGTAACAATCATGGCGCAGCCGCCCGGGAAGAAGAACAGCACCATCCATTTGCTCTCCGGTGGCGAAAAAGCCCTGACCGCATTGGCCCTGGTTTTTGCGATCTTCAAGTTGAACCCGGCGCCGTTCTGCATGCTCGATGAAGTTGACGCACCCCTGGATGACGCTAACGTTGGACGCTACGCAAGATTGGTCAAGGAGATGTCGCAGACGGTGCAGTTTATCTATATCACCCACAACAAGATCGCCATGGAAATGGCCGAGCAATTAATGGGGGTCACAATGCACGAGCCCGGTTGTTCGCGCCTGGTGGCGGTGGATGTCGAAGAGGCGATGGCAATGGTGGATGCCTGAGTCGCCGGTCACAGGAAGAGTATTTGGCCGCTGTTGGACTTGTTTCTCGGCTTCGACTTGCTGGCCAATCGACATATTCGCGTTAGCCGGGGTGGTAGACGGTGTAAAGTTGCCTTTGGTCGTGCTAGTTTAATGTCAATTTTTCGTATACGTGGGCAAAACGCCTGTCAGAACATAGAGTTGGCGCCACGTTTTAAAGCGGTTTACAGGTTGTAAACCCCTTATTTTTCAGCATTTTTTATAGAGGCACGGGATTACATGGAAATCGGTCTGCGCGAGTGGCTGATCGTCATCGGCATTATTGTCATTGCCGGTATTCTTTTTGATGGCTGGCGCCGTATGCGCGGCGGCAAGGGAAAACTGAAGTTCCGTCTTGATCGAAGTCTGTCCAACCTGCCGGACGAGGACAGCAGCGCCGAGCTGCTGGGCCCGCCACGGGTGCTGGACTCACAAAAAGAGCCGCAACTGGACGAGCTGGACCTGCCGTCGGTGAGCATGCCGGCCCGCGAGCCTCGCGAGTCGGGTGCCAAGCGCGGCAAACGCGGCCACGGCGAGCCTTCCCAAGGCGACATGAACCTGAGCCTTGATCTGGACGGCGGCCCGAGCTTCAGCAGCCGTGACGATGATTTCCCGGATGACACCAAGCCTGCGCCATCGCTCAGCGACAAGGAGCAGCCGCAAGCGGAAGAAGTGCTGGTGATCAGCGTGATCTGCCGCGACGCTGCCGGCTTCAAGGGCCCGGCGCTGTTGCAGAACATTCTGGAAAGCGGCCTGCGTTTTGGCGAGATGGATATTTTCCACCGTCACGAAAGCATGGCGGGCAACGGCGAAGTCCTGTTCTCCATGGCCAACGCGGTCAAGCCGGGCGTGTTCGACCTGGACGACATCGACCACTTCAGCACCCCGGCGGTCAGCTTCTTCCTCGGCCTGCCAGGCCCGCGTCATCCCAAGCAAGCTTTCGACGTGATGGTGGCGGCAGCGCGCAAACTGTCCCAGGAACTGAACGGCGAACTGAAGGACGACCAGCGCAGCGTACTGACCGCGCAAACGATTGAGCATTACCGTCAGCGCATCGTCGAATTCGAACGCCGCGCCCTGACTCAGAAGCGTTGATTTTTGAAATGTGTGGACATGACTGCCACACACTGTAGGAGCCGGCTTGCTGGCGAGGCGGACTTGAAATCGCCATCGCCGGCAAGCCGGACTCCTACAATGAATCTGCGCCGCATCTACAAATTGAGCAGCCTAGGCTGCTCTTTTGCTTTATGAGAGAACACCCATGACCGCCGCCAAAACCCGCATTTTAGAGCTGCGCGCTGAGCTGGATCAGCACAACTATCGCTACCACGTCCTCGACGAGCCGAGCATCCCGGACGCCGAATACGACCGCTTGTTCCATGAGCTCAAGGCCCTGGAAGCGGCCAATCCGGAACTGATCACCAGCGACTCGCCGACCCAGCGCGTAGGCAGTGCGGCGCTGTCGGCGTTCACCCAGGTGCGTCACGAAGTGCCGATGCTCAGCCTCGGCAACGCCTTCGAAGAAACCGACATGCGCGAGTTCGACCGCCGGGTGACCGAAGGCCTGGACCTGCCGGCCGGCGATCTGTTCGGTAGTGGCGTAGCGGTCGAATACAGTTGCGAACCCAAGCTCGATGGCCTGGCTGTCAGCCTGTTGTATCAGGACGGCGTGCTGGTGCGCGGCGCTACCCGCGGCGATGGCACCACGGGCGAAGACATCAGCGTCAACGTGCGCACCGTGCGCAATATCCCGCTCAAGCTGCACGGCAGCGGTTGGCCGGCGACCCTGGAAGTACGCGGCGAAGTGTTCATGTCCAAGGCCGGTTTCGAGCGGCTCAACGCCACGCAACTGGAAGTCGGCGGCAAGACGTTCGCCAACCCGCGCAACGCCGCGGCCGGCAGCCTGCGTCAACTGGATTCGAAGATCACCGCCAACCGTCCGCTGGAATTCTGCTGCTACGGCATCGGCCAGGTGTCGGCGGACATTGCCGACACGCACATCGGCAACTTGCAGCAACTCAAGGCCTGGGGCATGCCGATCAGCCACGAGTTGAAACTGGCGCACGGGATCGCCGAGTGCCTGGATTACTACCGCGACATCGGCGATCGGCGCAACGCGCTGCCGTATGAAATCGACGGCGTGGTGTTCAAGGTCAACAGCATTGCCTCGCAGCGCGAACTGGGTTTTCGCGCCCGTGAGCCGCGCTGGGCCATCGCCCACAAATTTCCGGCGATGGAAGAACTCACCGAGCTGCTCGATGTGGAATTCCAGGTCGGCCGCACCGGTGCGGTGACGCCGGTGGCGCGTCTGAAACCGGTCAAGGTTGCAGGCGTGACCGTGGCCAATGCCACGCTGCACAACATGGACGAAGTCGCACGCCTGGGCTTGATGATCGGCGACACGGTGATCATCCGCCGCGCCGGTGATGTGATTCCACAAGTGGTGCAAGTGGTGATGGAGCGCCGTCCTGAGAATGCGCGGCCAGTACAGATTCCAGAGAAGTGCCCGGTGTGCGGTTCCCATGTCGAGCGTACGCAACTGATCAAGCGCAGCAAGGGCCGCGAGACGGTCAGCGAAGGCGCGGTGTATCGCTGCGTCGGTCGCCTGGCCTGCGGTGCGCAGCTCAAGCAGGCGATCATTCACTTCGTGTCACGTCGCGCCATGGACATCGAAGGCCTGGGCGAGAAGAGCGTCGAGCAACTGGTCGACGAAGGCCTGGTGAGTTCGCCGGCCGATCTGTATGCGTTGACGTTCGAGCAGATCGTCGACCTGGAAGGCTTTGCCGAACTGTCGAGCAAGAACCTGCTGAACGCCATCGAAGACAGCAAGAAGCCAGGGCTGGCGCGGTTCATCTACGCCCTTGGGATTCCAGACGTCGGCGAAGAGACGGCCAAGGTACTGGCGCGTTCGCTGGGGTCGCTGGAGCGGGTGCAAAAGGCCTTGCCGCAAGTGCTGACGTACTTGCCGGATGTCGGGCTGGAAGTCGCGCACGAGATTCACAGCTTCTTCGAGGACGCGCACAACCGGCAAGTAATCGACGATTTGCTCAAGCACGGTTTGCAGATTCAGGATCAGGGCGAGCTGGGTGCCGAATTTTCGGCGAGCACCACACTGGGTGGTTTCCTCGACAAGCTGCATATCCCCTTGGTCGGCCCGGGCGGGGCGCAGAAACTGGCGGACAAATTCGGCTCGTTGCAGGCAGTGATCGGCGCGGACTGGCTGGACATGCGCCAGGCACTGCCGGAGAAACAGGCCAATTCGGTGCGCGAGTTTTTTGCGGTGCAAGAAAATCGTCAATTGGCCGAAGCGGCCGAACAGCAACTCGCTGACTTCGGCATGCACTGGCAGAGCGAGAAGAAGGTCGTCGAAGGTTTGCCGCTGGCCGGGCAGACCTGGGTGCTGACCGGCTCGCTGGAATTGATGAGCCGCGATATCGCCAAGGACAAACTTGAAAGCCTGGGCGCCAAGGTGGCAGGCTCGGTATCGGCCAAGACCCATTGCGTGGTGGCCGGGCCGGGTGCGGGTTCGAAGTTGACCAAGGCCAATGATTTGGGGTTGAAGGTGTTGGACGAAGAGGCGTTCGTGGCGTTTTTGAGTGAGCACGGCATAGCCGTGTGATGCCATTCGCTGGCAAGCCAGCTCCTACAAAAAACGCGTACATCCTTGTAGGAGCTGGCTTGCCAGCGAAGGCGATTCCAATGCCACCGCAGAAAACGGGAACGATCCACGCCGGGGAATGATCTAGTCTCTGCAAGCCCTCGGGAGAGATCGCCATGTACCGTTTTTTCGAACAGCTCAGCTCGCGTATCGCCGCCCCGTTCATGGGCGACAGTTCGCGCAACAGCAAGGTCTGGCCCTGTCGTTGCGGGCAGTCGTTGTTCTTTCGCAACAGCCAGTGCCTGGCCTGTTCGGCAGCGTTGGGCTATCAGCCAGAGCGGAGCCGCCTGTCATCCTTGACGCCGGGCTCGACTCCGCAGACCTGGCGACTCGATGCCGACCCCGAGGGCGGCGAATTTCGCCGCTGCGCCAACCTCGATTCACCCGCTGCGTGCAATTGGTTGCTGCCCGCCTACGATCACGCCACGTTGTGCATCGCCTGCAATCTCAATCGCACCATTCCCGACCTGTCGATCGCCGACAACCACGAACGCTGGCGCAAGATGGAAACGGCCAAGCGCCGACTGGTGGCGCAACTGGTCAGCCTGGGATTACAGGTGACTCCCAAGACGGTCGATGCAGAGACAGGCCTTGCCTTCGACTTCATCGGCGTCGACATCGAAGGCAATTCGCCGACCACCGGCCACGCCAACGGCCTGATCACCCTGGACATCAAGGAGGCCGATGACGCTCATCGCGAGCAGCTCCGGGTGCAAATGCACGAGCCTTATCGCACCTTGCTCGGGCATTTTCGTCACGAGGTCGGGCACTACTACTGGGATCGATTGATCGCCGACGGCCCTTGGCTCGAAGCCTTTCGTGGCCTGTTCGGCGACGAGCGCGCCAGTTACGCCGAGGCCCTTGAACGGCACTATCAGCAGGGTGCACCGCAAGACTGGCAGCAACGCTACGTCAGCGCCTACGCAACCATGCACCCGTGGGAAGACTGGGCGGAAACCTGGGCGCATTACCTGCACATGATGGACGCCGTGGACACTGCATTGGGTTTTGGCATGAGCGCCCGAGAAATGGATTTCGACTACCAGCCGTTTGCGCCCGAGACTCTTTATGACCCGCAGCATCCTGGCGGCGCGGCGTTTCTGTCGTTCGTCAACGCGTGGATCGAACTGGCCGGCATGCTCAATGAATTGTCGCGTAGCATGGGGCAGCCGGATTTCTATCCGTTTGTCTTGCCACCGGCGGTGATCGCCAAGCTGCACTTTATCCATCTGGTGATTCAGCAGGCGGGCGGCAGGGCCGAGGAGGTGCTTCAGGCGCATTAGCAAGTGCTTGAGCGAGCTCATGTTTTTTATCCAAAACCAACGGTTGTAACTTCGTCTCAGATAGGTACAATGGCGCGGCTCGCCGACAGGTGAGCATCGTTATGGTGACCCTATCGGTCCCCCCGCAACGATTACCCGTGAACCTGGTCAGAGCCGGAAGGCAGCAGCCACAGCGGGAACATTGTGTGCCGGGGTGTGGCTGGTAGGGTTACCACCTTAACGAACAGCGTGGAAAGTACACCGAACTGCATGGGTATCACCCACTGCGGTTTTTTTTCGTCTGCGATTTATGCGCGCGACGCCGTCAAGGTTCTCGGGCGCCAACAGTCGACGACTCGCCGCCGATGTACAGCCGGATGATGTCCTCGATTTCCCCGGACATTTTCATCCGCAACAGGGTGCGCAGAATGCGTTGCACCGGCACTTGCGGGTCGTTGCGCACGTAGCAGCCGACATGCTGCTCCTGCAGCAGCGCCACGCTGAGCAGCTGCTGTTCCGGCAGCAGGCGCTGATTGAACCAGTCCAGGCTCCATTGATTGCTCACGGCATAGCGGTTGCGCCCGGCGAGGATTTTTTCCAGTACCTGTTCCTGGTTGCGGGCGTCGTCGCGGTGCAATTGATCGGTGTCAAACAGCGGTTGCAGGGTCGGGTAGCTGTAGCCCAGCACGGTGCCGATGGACTGGTGTGTCAGTTCTTCCGGGTTCACCGTGGCGGGGCGCTCATGCCGGGTGATCAGCAGGTCGGGCTGGGTAAAGATCGGGATGCTCCAGATATAGTCGCCGGACTGATGCGGTAGCCACGATTGCGCGGCATAACAACGGACGTCGACTTCGCCATGCTCCATGGCGTTTTGCACGCGCCCGCGGGGCAAGACATGGAATTCGGCCGGCACGCCGACCTGGGTCGCGAGGCTGAGCATCACGTCATACAGAATGCCCTGGACCGGTTTTCCCCGCTCCAGTTGCACCATGGGCATGGTCCAGCTGTCGGTTATCACGAAGCGCAGCGGCGCTGGTGCGGCCACGCTGTCCAGGCTGATCAACAGCAATGCCCCCAAGGCCAACCGCATAAACACTCCGTTAATAGCCCCCGATAAGCAGCTTAGCCAGAATACACGAGCGCACCGGATGCAATTTGCGCCTTGCTCCGCTAGCATTAGCCGCTTCTGCTTCCTTCGCTGCGACGGTTTTCGATGAGTTATCAGGTTCTTGCACGTAAATGGCGTCCGCGCTCGTTCCGCGAAATGGTCGGCCAGACCCATGTGCTCAAGGCTCTGATCAATGCCTTGGACAGCCAGCGGCTGCACCACGCCTACCTCTTCACCGGTACCCGTGGGGTCGGCAAGACCACCATCGCGCGGATCATTGCCAAATGCCTGAACTGTGAAACAGGTATCACTTCCTCGCCCTGTGGCGAGTGCTCGGTGTGCCGCGAAATCGACGAAGGCCGCTTTGTCGACCTGATCGAGATCGACGCCGCGAGCCGCACCAAGGTCGAAGATACCCGCGAACTGCTCGACAACGTGCAGTACGCCCCGAGCCGTGGGCGCTTCAAGGTCTACCTGATCGACGAAGTGCACATGCTCTCCAGCCATTCCTTCAACGCGCTGCTCAAGACCCTCGAAGAGCCGCCACCCTACGTCAAGTTCATCCTGGCCACCACCGACCCGCAGAAACTTCCTGCAACGATTCTGTCGCGGTGCCTGCAGTTCTCCCTGAAGAACATGACACCGGAGCGTGTGGTCGAGCATTTGACCCATGTGCTGGGTGTCGAGAACGTGCCCTTCGAGGACGATGCACTGTGGTTGCTGGGCCGTGCCGCCGACGGGTCGATGCGTGACGCCATGAGTCTGACCGACCAGGCGATTGCCTTCGGTGAAGGCAAGGTTATGGCCGCCGATGTGCGGGCAATGCTCGGGACCCTCGATCACGGGCAGGTCTACGACGTTTTGCATGCGCTGATCGAAGGCGATGCCAAGGCGTTGCTCGAAGCCGTCCGCCACCTGGCCGAACAAGGCCCGGACTGGAACGGCGTGCTGTCGGAAATTCTCAATGTGCTGCACCGCGTCGCCATCGCCCAGGCCTTGCCGGAAGGTGTCGACAATGGCCACGGTGACCGTGACCGCGTACTGGCACTGGCCCAGGCCTTGCCGGCCGAAGACGTGCAGTTCTACTACCAGATGGGCCTGATCGGTCGCCGCGACTTGCCGCTGGCGCCCGACCCACGCGGCGGCTTTGAAATGATGCTGCTGCGGATGCTGGCGTTCCGGCCCGCAGACACCGCGGATGCCCCGAGGCAACCGCTAAAGCCAGTGGGGATCAGCCAGGCCACAGTTGATTCCGCCAATTCAGTGGCTGCCGCGCCGGTTGTTGCGCCGGTAGTCGCTGCGGCTGTTGCACCCATCGCCACCGCGCCGGTTGCGCCTTTGGCGGCCCCTGTGCCTGCCCCGGAACCGGTGGCGCCGGTGGTTGTGCCTGAACCTGTGGTGCAAGTGGTCGCGGTCGAAGAAGTGGTCGACCTGCCGTGGAATGACCCGGTCGAGCCGACCCCTGTTCAGCAACCGGCGGTGGAGCCGGTGCTGGAAACCACCAGTGAACAACCCGAATTGCCGCCGATGCCGTTGCCAACGCCGGACAGCGTTGTGCCAGACGCCCCGGAATGGGCTGCCGCGCCGATCCCGGAACCTTCGGTGGCCGACGTCGATGCCGCGACACCGGGCATGGACCTGGATGACGAGCCGCCGCTGGACGAAGATTACATCGAGCCGGACATGGATTCGGCCTACAGTTATCTCGACGAGCTGGCCAGCGAGCATGCCGCCGAGCCGGCTCCAGAGCCCGAGCCGGAACCCGCCGCAATGCCGGCCACCGGTCTGGCCCTGCAATGGCTGGAGCTGTTCCCGAAATTGCCGATTTCCGGCATGACCGGCAGCATTGCCGCCAACTGCACGCTGATCGCGGTCGATGGCGACAACTGGCTGATGCACCTGGACCCGGCCCACAGCGCCTTGTTCAACGCCACGCAACAGCGTCGCCTCAATGATGCGTTGAACCAGTATCACCAGCGCACGCTGACCCTGAGCATCGAGCTGATCAAGCCCGAGCAGGAAACCCCGGCACAAGCGGCTTCGCGCCGCCGCGCCAACCGTCAGCGCGAGGCGGAGGAATCGATCCACGGAGATCCGTTCATCCAGCAAATGATGCAGCAGTTCGGTGCGGTGGTGCGTAACGATACTATTGAACCTGTCGACGCCCTGGTCACCCAGGGCTAATAATTGAAGGCGCTCGGCTACCCTGTGCCGGGCGCTGTTTTGATCCACGTA
Source organism: Pseudomonas sp. NFX15 (assembly GCF_049132105.1). NCBI lineage: Bacteria > Pseudomonadati > Pseudomonadota > Gammaproteobacteria > Pseudomonadales > Pseudomonadaceae > Pseudomonas > Pseudomonas sp. NFX15. The sequence continues at coordinate 302,939 of NZ_JAFMPV010000003.1, read as the reverse complement.
CTTTTGAGGTGATTACCATGATGAAAGGTGGCATGGCCGGCCTGATGAAGCAGGCGCAGCAGATGCAGGAAAAAATGGCCAAGATGCAGGAAGAGCTGGCCAACGCCGAAGTCACCGGTAAGGCCGGTGGTGATATGGTCACCGTGGTGATGACCGGTCGTCATGACGTCAAGAGCGTGACCATCGACCCAAGCCTGGTCGAAGGCATGAGCGAAGACGACAAGGAAATGCTCGAAGCGGTCATCGCTTCCGCGGTCAACGATGCCGTGCGCAAGATCGAGGCCAACAGCCAGGACAAAATGGGCAGCATGACGGCCGGCATGCAACTGCCGCCGGGCATGAAACTGCCATTCTGATTCGCCTTCAGGCGGCAGATGAGCTACAAAAAATGCCAGGCATTGCGCTTGGCATTTTTGTTTTCTGCATTTTGTTTTGTGATGCCTGTGAGATAGCAATCGCGAGCAGGCTCACTCCTACATTTGAAATGCTTTCCTCTGCAGGAGCGAGCCTGCTCGCGAAGAAGTCAGCTCGGTCTTACTAAAAACACATCGAACGCCACACCGCCACAAAGGTCTGCTCCCTATATCAACGAACCCATCGATCACAGGAGACGCTGCCATGTCCGACCCCATGACCCTCAATCAACGCATAGTCCTGGCCTCGCGCCCGGTCGGCGCGCCAACGCCGGAAAACTTCCGCATGGAGCGAGTGGCGCTGCCGGACCTGGCCGACGGCCAGGTGCTGCTCAAGACCGTTTTCCTGTCGCTGGACCCCTACATGCGCGGGCGCATGAGTGACGCACCGTCCTACGCCGCTCCCGTGGAAATCGGCGAGGTCATGACCGGTGGCGCTGTCAGCCGGGTCGAGCGCTCGCTCAATCCGAAGTTCCAGGAAGGTGACCTGGTAGTCGGTGCCACCGGGTGGCAAAGCCACAGCATCAATGACGGGCGCAGCATCATCCCGGTGCCGTCGGGATTGCCCAGTGCATCGATGGCCCTCGGCGTATTGGGGATGCCCGGCATGACTGCGTACATGGGCCTGATGGACATCGGCCAGCCCAAGTCCGGTGAAACCCTGGTGGTGGCCGCCGCCTCTGGCGCGGTCGGTTCAGTGGTCGGCCAGGTGGCGAAGATCAAGGGGCTGCGCGTGGTCGGTGTGGCCGGCGGTGCCGACAAGTGCCGTTATGTAGTCGACGAACTGGGCTTCGACGCCTGCGTCGATCATAAGAGCCCGGATTTCGCCGATGAACTGGCCAAAGCCTGCCCCAAGGGCATCGACATCTATTTCGAGAACGTTGGCGGCAAGGTTTTTGATGCCGTGGTGCCGCTGCTCAATCCCAAGGCGCGGATTCCGCTGTGTGGCCTGATTGCTTCCTACAACGCCCATGAAGCGCCGAGCGGGCCGGATCGCCTGCCGCTGTTACAGCGCACGTTGCTGACCAAGCGCGTACACATCCAGGGGTTCATCGTGTTCGATGACTATGGTGATCGCCAGCCGGAATTCCTCAGTGCCATGGCGCCTTGGGTGCGTGAGGGCAAGATGAAATTTCGCGAGGACGTAGTCGATGGCCTGGAGCAGGCGCCCGAGGCGTTCATCGGCATGCTGGAAGGGCGCAACTTCGGCAAATTGGTGGTGCGGGTTTCCCCGGACTGACGCTGCAATTTGACGCTCAACCGAGGCGCGGGTATAAACCGCGTCTCGTTGTTTTGTCGGACGTTTCCACCATGAGCTTCAGCCCTTTGATTCGCCAACTGATCGACGCCCTGCGAATTTTGCCAGGTGTGGGTCAGAAAACCGCCCAGCGCATGGCGTTGCAGTTGCTCGAGCGTGACCGCAGCGGCGGCTCGCGACTGGCGCTTGCCCTGAGCCAGGCTATGGAAGGCGTCGGTCATTGCCGTTTGTGCCGCACGCTGACTGAAGATGACCTGTGCCCGCAATGCGCCGATACCCGCCGTGACGACACCTTGCTCTGCGTGGTGGAAGGGCCGATGGACGTCTATGCGGTGGAACAGACCGGTTTCCGCGGTCGTTATTTCGTGCTCAAGGGCCATTTGTCACCGCTCGACGGCCTGGGGCCGGAAGCCATCGGTATTCCACAATTGATGGCGCGGATCGAAGAGGCCGGCACATTCGCTGAAGTGATCCTGGCCACCAACCCGACTGTGGAAGGTGAGGCCACCGCGCACTACATCGCCCAATTGCTCAGCAGCAAAGGCCTGATCGCCTCGCGTATTGCCCATGGCGTGCCGCTGGGTGGCGAGCTGGAACTGGTGGATGGCGGGACGTTGGCGCATTCGTTTGCCGGGCGTAAGCCGATTACTCTGTAATTTGTGTTGTCTGGGCTGGCGTCTTCGCTGGCAAGCCAGCTCCTACAGGGAGGTTGTGCTTACCGGTAGGAGCTGGCTTGCCAGCGAATCAGACACCGCGATCTCGTTGATTCACACAATCCTATTGAAAACCAAGCAAGCGCTCGGTTAACTTCACTGACCCCTTCAGTGGAGCTCGCCGATGTCTGCCTTTCAGGAATACTTCGATCCCAGCCACCAATTAGTCCGTGACAGCGTCAGCCGTTTCGTCGAACGCGAGATTCTTCCGGATATCGAGCAGTGGGAAGAAGCCGAAAGCTTTCCCCGAGAGCTGTACCTCAAGGCCGGCGCGGCAGGGATCCTCGGCATCGGGTATCCGCAGGCTTACGGCGGCAGCCATGAAGGCGATCTGTTCGCCAAGGTGGCTGCCAGCGAAGAGTTGATGCGCTGCGGCTCGGGTGGGCTGGTCGCAGGGCTCGGCTCACTGGACATCGGCCTGCCACCGATTCTCAAATGGGCAAGGCCGCAAATCCGCGACCGCGTGCTGCCTCAGGTGCTATCAGGCGAGAAGATCAGCGCCCTGGCCGTCACAGAACCCGGTGGCGGCTCCGACGTCGCCAACCTGCAGACCCGCGCCGTGCGGGACGGCGATGTCTACCGGGTCAACGGCAGCAAAACCTTTATCACCAGTGGCGTCCGTGCGGATTACTACACCGTCGCGGTCCGCACCGGCGCGCCGGGTTTTGCCGGCATCAGCCTGTTACTGATCGAGAAGGGCACACCAGGTTTCACCGTCGGTCGGCAGTTGAAGAAAATGGGCTGGTGGGCGTCGGACACGGCCGAATTGTTCTTTGAAGATTGCCGCGTGCCCGTGGGAAACCTGATCGGCGCCGAGAACATGGGCTTCGCCTGCATCATGGGCAACTTCCAGAGCGAACGCCTGGCCCTGGCGTTGATGGCCAACATGACCGCGCAACTGGCATTGGAAGAGAGCCTGAAGTGGGCGCGCCAGCGTGAAGCCTTTGGCAAGCCGATCGGCAAGTTCCAGGTGATCAAGCATCGCCTGGCAGAGATGGCCACCGCACTGGAAGTGTCCCGGGAATTCACCTATCGCCAGGCGGCGAAAATGGCGGCGGGGCAAAGCGTGATCAAGGAAATCTCGATGGCCAAGAATTTTGCCACGGACACGGCCGACCGGATCGTCAACGACGCGGTGCAGATTCTGGGGGGGCTGGGTTACATGCGCGAGAGTCTGGTGGAACGGCTGTACCGCGACAACCGGATTTTGTCGATTGGCGGCGGGACGCGGGAAGTGATGAACGAGATCATCAGCAAGCAGATGGGGCTTTGAGTTTTGCGCAGCGGCGGATGACGCTTTCGTTGGCAAGCCAGCTCTACAAGGGTTTTACGATGCTCACAAATTCTTGTAGGAGCTGGCTTGCCAGCGATGGCGGTTTGAAAGGCGCCGCTTACTTGTCGCTCAATGCAAACTGCGTCAGGCAGAACGTCGGGATGCCCATGTCTTCCAAACGCTGCGAACCGCCCAGCTCCGGCAGGTCGATGATCGCCGCCGCTTCATGCACCCGCGCACCCATGCGACGGATCAGGTTGGCCGCGGCAATCAAGGTGCCACCGGTGGCGATCAAATCATCGAACATCACCACCGAATCGCCTTCGCACAGGCTATCGGCATGCACTTCCAGGAAGGCCTCGCCATATTCGGTCGCGTAGCCCTCGGCCAGCACGTCAGCCGGTAACTTGCCTTGCTTGCGGAACAGCACCAGCGGCTTGTTCAACTGATAGGCCAGCACCGAACCGATCAGGAAGCCACGGGCATCCATGGCGCCGATGTGGGTAAAGTCAGCCTCGACGTAACGGTGGGCGAAGCTGTCCATCACCAGGCGCAGGGCCGTAGGCGACTGGAACAACGGGGTGATGTCGCGAAAGATCACGCCCGGTTTCGGGAAGTCGATGACAGGGCGGATGAGGGATTTGATGTCGAAGGAGTCGAAGACCATCGTCTGGTGTTCCTGGCAGGGCTGCAAACGACGCAGTATAACGGCGGCTGAACCGTTTCGCTCAGCCGCAACGATTTGTATCAGCTTTCCAGTGAACCGCCGGCCAGCGCGCACAACTGGATCGGGTCGATAATCCGGATTTCCTTGCCTTCGGCGGCAATCAATTCGTTTTGCTGGAAGCGCGTAAACACCCGCGATACGGTCTCTACCGCCAGGCCCAGGTAGTTGCCGATTTCGTTGCGCGACATGCTCAGGCGGAACTGATTGGCGGAAAAACCCCGCGCACGGAAACGTGCCGACAGGTTGACCAGGAAGGTGGCGATGCGCTCGTCGGCGGTCTTCTTCGACAACAGCAACATCATTTGCTGGTCGTCACGGATTTCGCGGCTCATCACGCGCATCAACTGGCGGCGCAACTGCGGCAGTTGCAGGGCCAGTTCGTCGAGGCGTTCGAAAGGAATTTCACACACCGAAGTGGTTTCCAGGGCTTGTGCCGAGACGGGGTGCTTTTCGGTGTCCATGCCCGACAGACCGACCAGTTCGCTGGGCAGGTGGAAACCGGTCAGCTGTTCTTCGCCGGTGTCGCTCAGGCTGAACGTCTTGAGTGCGCCAGAGCGGACCGCGTAGACAGAATCGAAGGTATCGCCCTGACGAAACAGAAACTCGCCTTTTTTCAGTGGCCGACCGCGTTTGACGATTTCGTCCAGCGCGTCCATGTCTTCCAGGTTCAGCGAAAGTGGCAGGCACAGAGGGGCCAGACTGCAATCCTTGCAATGGGCTTGATTGTGAGCGCGCAGTTTTACTGGCTCGGACATTTCTTCAATCCTTGTGGGAAATCACACATAAGCCGTAAGGGTAACTCACCCTAAGAGATCGAGGCCAGTCCGGGCTGCTTGCTTGCAGAATTAGATTACGCGTGAAAAGCGCTGACGACTGTGTTGCTCCAGATAAGCATCAAACACCATGCACACCGAGCGCACCAACAACCGGCCGGCGGGCAGGACGGTGATTCTGTCCCGATCAAGCGTGATCAGGCCGTCCTTGGCCATGTTGTGCAGTTGCGGCCAAAGTTCGCCGAAATAGCCCTGAAAATCGATATTGAAGGCCTGTTCGATGTCGGTGAATTCAAGGCTGAAATTGCAGATCAATTGCGCAATCACGGCGCGCCGCACGCGGTCATCGGTGTTGCACCGCAGGCCGCGGCTGGTGGCCGGTTGAAGGGAGGCGAGGGCGTTCTGATAGTGGTTCAGGTCGCTGCTGTTCTGGCAGTAAAGATCACCGATCTGGCTGATCGCTGAAACACCCAGGCCGATCAAGTCGCAATGACCGTGGGTGGTGTAGCCCTGGAAGTTGCGCTGCAGGGTCGATTCTTCCTGGGCAATCGCCAGTTCATCGTCGGGCAGGGCGAAGTGGTCCATGCCGATGTAGCGGTAGCCGGCCGCCGTCAGTTGCTCGATGGTGCGGTGCAGCATTTCCAGTTTCTGTGCGGGTGTTGGTAGATCGTTGCTGTTAATTCGCCGCTGCGGCATGAAGCGTTCCGGCAGATGCGCATAGTTGAACACCGACAGCCGGTCCGGTTGCAGGCGGGTGACCTCTTCGACGGTGCGGGCGAAGTTGTCCGGCGTCTGTTTTGGCAGGCCATAAATCAGGTCGATGTTGATCGAGCGAAACTGCAAGGTGCGGGCGGCGTCGATCACGGCGCGGGTTTCTTCCAGGCTTTGCAGGCGGTTGACCGCACGCTGCACCGCCGGTTCGAGGTCTTGCAGGCCGATGCTGACCCGATTGAAGCCCAGTTCGCGCAGCAGGCCCATCGTCGACCAGTCCGCCTCGCGGGGGTCGATCTCGATGCCGTAGTCGCCGGAGTCGTCGTCCAGCAAATGGAAGTGTTTGCGCAAATGCGCCATCAACTGGCGCAGTTCGTCGTGGCTGAGGAACGTCGGTGTGCCACCGCCGAAGTGCAGTTGCTCGACCTTTTGCGTCGGGTCGAGGTGGCAGGCGATCAGCTGGATTTCCTGCTCCAGGCGCTGCAAGTAGGGTTGCGCCCGGCCACGGTCCTTGGTGATGACCTTGTTGCAGGCGCAGTAATAGCAAATGTTCGCGCAGAACGGCACATGCACGTACAGCGACAACGGACGCTGGGCCTTGCGGCTGTCGCGCAGGGCATGGAACAGGTCGAAGCTGCCGACTTGACTGTGAAATTGCACGGCGGTCGGGTAGGAGGTGTAGCGTGGTCCCGCCAGGTCATAACGGCGGATCAGTTCGGTATCCCAACGAATGGCGTCGAGCATCATGCGGGCGTTCCCCCGGATTGGCTGGCAGTGTTGGCCACTTTATGCGAGGGCGGGGCGGGGCATCTTGATTTGCATCAAGAGGGAGTATGAAGAGCCTTTTGTGGCGAGGGGGCTTGCCACAGAATCAGTGCCCCATGAGCCAATGCTGGTGCGGCCCCGGCAAGGTCCAGAGGCCGAACAGCATCACCAGCAAGCCGCCCGTCATCCGCACGCTGCGCTTGCGCAACAGGGCCGTGACGCGCTCAGCGGCGAGTCCGGTGGCCAGTAACACCGGCCAGGTGCCAAGCCCGAACGCGAGCATCAGCAACGCACTGTCCAGCGCGTTGCCCTGACTGGCCGACCACAGCAAGGTGCTGTAAACCAGGCCACACGGCAGCCAGCCCCAAAGCGCACCCAACAGCAACGCGCGCGGCACACTCGATACCGGCAGCAAGCGGTTGGCGACGGGCTGGATATGTCGCCACAAGCCGCGGCCGAGGCTTTCGATGCGGGTCAGGCCGCTCCACCAGCCGGCCAGGTACAGGCCCATGGCAATCAACAGCAAACCGGCGAGGATGCGCAGGAACATCGCCGCCGGGCTGCTGGCCACCGCCCAGCCGGCCAGGCCGATCAACAGGCCGGCGCAGGCGTAACTCAGGATTCGTCCCAGGTTGTAGGCCAGCAACAGGCGAAAGCGCCGGCTGCGTTGCTCCTTGGGAATGGCCAGGGTCAGCGCGCCCATCAAGCCGCCGCACATGCCCAGGCAATGCCCGCCACCGAGCAAGCCAAGGATCAGCGCAGACACCAGCAGTGGCGCCAACTCAAGCATGAGGCGGGGCCTTGTCGTCGGATTTGGCCGGATGGCCGCTGGCCTCATCGACGGCGGCGGTGTGGTTCGGGTCCTGGTCGTCGAACAGGATACTGTGGGCCGGGCCGTCGAGGTCGTCGTACTGACCGCTGTCGACCGCCCAGAAGAAGATGTACACGGCGATGGCCACAATCAGCAATGCGGCGGGAATCATCACGTAAAGAGCTGGCATCTGGACTCCATGCCCGCGCGGCTCAGGCCGGCAGCGGGCGGGTTTCTGGCGAAGTGTCGAGGGCGGGCGCGCCCGGCAGGCGAGTCAGGCGCAACGCGTTCAACACCACGGTCAGCGAACTGATCGACATGCCCACCGCGGCCCACACTGGCGTGATCCAGCCGAGGGCGGCGAAGGGCAACATGAGGCCATTGTACAACCCGGCCCACAGCAGGTTCTCGATAATGATCCGGCGAGTGCGCCGCGCCAGGCTGAAGGCCTGCACCAGCGCGTCGAGGCGGTTGGACAACAACACGGCGTCGGCACTGGTTTTCGCAAGGTCCGTGGCCGAGCCCATGGCGACGCTGATATCCGCCGCCGCCAGCACTGGCACGTCATTGACGCCGTCCCCCAGCATCAACACTTTGCGGCCTTCCTTGTGCAGCTGTTGCAACACTTGCAACTTATCGTCCGGGCGCAAACCGCCGCGGGCTTCATCGATGCCGAGTTCCGCCGCCACGCTGGCGACCATCGGTGAACTGTCGCCAGACAGTAGCAGCGTGCGCCAGCCCCGCGCCTTGCACGCCGCGAGCAACGCCGGTGCGTCGGCACGCAAGCGATCATCGAGGACCAGCCAGGCCAGCGGTCCCTGGCTGTCGCCGAGCAGCAGCCATTGGCCGGCTTCCTCAGGCATCGTCGGTGTCGCGGCGCCACTGAGTTCACAGACAAAACGCGGTTGGCCGATGCGCAGGCGTCGCCCTTCAACCAGCCCCTCCAGGCCAAGGCCCGGGCTGCTGTGGACTTCTTCGGCCGCCAGCGGCGCGCGACCGAAAGCGCGGGCAATCGGGTGTTCGGAACGGTTTTCGAGGGCGGCGGCGAGGCTCAGGCATTGATCGCTGTCGAGGGCGCCGAGGGGACGGATCGAGCGCAGCGCCAGGCGTCCTTCGGTGAGGGTGCCGGTCTTGTCGAAAATCACCGTGTCGATCTGATTCAAGCCTTCCAGCACATGGCCGCGAGTCAGTAGCAGGCCGAGTTTGTGCAAGGTGCCGGTGGCAGCGGTGAGGGCGGTCGGCGTCGCCAGTGACAAGGCACACGGGCAGGTTGCCACAAGCATTGCCAGCACGATCCAGAACGCCCGCGAGGCATCCAGTTGCCACCACAGCAGGCCAATCGCCGCGACCGCAATCAGCGACAACAGCAAGAACCATTGCGCGGCGCGGTCGGCGATTTCCGCCAGCCGTGGCTTTTCCGCCTGGGCACGATCAAGCAGGCGGACGATGGCCGAGAGGCGCGTGTCCTGGCCCAGGGCCTGAACCTCGACGGTCAGCGCACCTTCGACGTTCAGGGTGCCGGCGGTGACCGCATCGCCGAGAGTGCGCGGTTGCGGCAGGTATTCGCCGGTCAGCAGCGACTCGTCGACACTCGACTGGCCGTCGAGGATCTTGCCGTCAGCCGGCAGGATCGCGCCCGGATGCACCAGCACCTGATCGCCGACGCGCAGCTCACTCAGCAGGATGCGCTCGCTCTGGCCGTCGGCCATCAATCGCAGGCACGAGGCGGGCAACAGGTTCACCAGCTGCGCGGTGGCGGCGGCCGTGCGTTCGCGGGCGCGCCGTTCCAGATAGCGTCCGGCCAACAGGAACAGGGCAAACATGCCGACGGCATCGAAATACAGTTCGCCGACGCCGGTGATCGAGGTCCAGATCCCCGCAACGTAGGCGCTGCCGATGGCCAGCGACACGGAAACGTCCATGGTCAGGTGGCGGGTGCGCAGATCACGCAGGGCGCCTTTGAAGAACGGTGCGCAGCTGTAGAACACGATCGGTGTGGTCAGGAATAACGCGACCCAGCGCAGGATCGTGTGCAGCTCGGGGCTGAGGTCGATGTTGAATTCAGGCCAGGTGGCCATCGTCGCCATCATCGCCTGGAACCACAGCAACCCAGCTACGCCGAGCTGGCGCAGGGCCCGACGGTTTTCGCTGGCCAGTTGTTCGCTGGCACGGTCGGCTAGATAAGGGTGTGCGGCGTAACCGATCTGGCGCAGTTCGCTGAGGATCTGGCTCAGGGGCAATTGAGCATCGGTCCAGCGTACGTAGAGCCGATGGTTGGACAGGTTCAGGCGCGCTTCAGCCACGGCCGGCAGGGTGCGCAGGTGTTTCTCGATCAGCCAGCCGCACGCGGCGCAACTGATGCCTTCCATCAACAGGGTGGTTTCGGCGAGTTCGCCGTCGTGGCGCACGAAAGGTTGTTGCACATCGGCGCGGTCGTACAGCGCGAGTTCGTCCACCAGTTGCACCGGCAGCGCCTCGGGGTTGGCGGAGGCTTCGCTGCGGTGTTGGTAATAACTTTCCAGCCCGCCGGCGATGATAGCCTCGGCCACGGCCTGACAACCCGGGCAGCAGAATTCGCGCGATTGCCCGAGCACGACGGCGGTGAAGCGGCTGCCGGCCGGGACGGGCAGGGCGCAGTGGTAGCAGGAGAGTGGGGTGGTCATTGAGTCGTCACTAGTACCGCAGGATCTCTATCGTCGGATAGGGCCTCTTCGCGGGCAAGCCCGCTCCCACAGTGATTGGCGGTGAATCTCGATTTTGCAGTCAATGCAAAGCCTTGTGGGAGCGGGCTTGCCCGCGAATGCGCGAAGCGCTGGTTTTATTTTTTCAGGTCTTCGGCGCCCTGCAATGGTTCATCACCCAGCAGCAGATCCTTGTCATGGCTGACCAGTTCTTCCTCGAACATGCGCCAGATATGGTCGTCCTGGGTGCCCAGCAATTCAACAAAGCGTCGGCCTTCGATCTTGTCGCCCAGTTGACCGACGTAGCGACCCTGTTCGGTTTCGCTGCGGGTCAGGGTGATCTTGCGATCCTTCTCCGGTTGGGTTGGCGAGATCAGGTTCAGTTCCAGGGTCTGGGGCTGGCTGTCACCGCTCAGGCGCAGGTCAACCTCGCCAGTGACGTCATCGAGATGAACGCTGGCGCGCATTTTCAGGTTCTGGGCCAGCAGTTCACGGTCAAGCGAGCGGTTGATGCCTTTGCCGGCCTCGTAGTAATTGTCGTTGACCAGGTTGTCCGGGTTCTTCACCGCGATGGTCACCATGGACAAGGTCAGCGTCACCGAGCAGGCCAGGATCCCGATGATGATCCATGGCCAGAGGTGCTTGTACCAAGGGCTTGCGGCAGTTGCTGCGGGCATGTTCAGTTCTCTCAACGATTTTGTGGGCCGATGAACCGGCTCTTGGCTTCAATGTGGACGCTGTCGTCATCGGCGTCCTTGAGGATGAATTTCACCTCGTTGGTGCTCGACGGCAGTTTTTCCGGTGCGACGGACAGTTCGGCGGGCAGGCTGACGATATCGCCGGCCGCGACCTTGATCTCGCGCCGGCCCTGCAACTTGAGGTCCGGCAGGCCGGCAGCATCAAGCAGGTAGGTATGATCGCGCTGGTCCTTGTTCATGATCTTCAGGCTGTAGACGTTTTCTATCCGGCCTTCGGCGTTCTCACGGTACAGCACGCGGTCCTTGCTGACATCGAAACCCACCAGCGCCCGCATGAAGAACGCGGTCACCAGCAGGCTGATCATCGCCAGCAACACGATGGCATAGCCGATCAATCGTGGACGCAGTTTATGGGTTTTCTGCCCGGACAGGTTGTGCTCGGTGGTGTAGCTGATGAGGCCGCGCGGGTACTCCATCTTGTCCATGATCGCGTCGCAGGCATCGATGCACGCGGCGCAACCGATGCACTCGATCTGCAGGCCGTCGCGGATGTCGATACCGGTCGGGCAAACCTGGACGCACATGGTGCAGTCGATGCAATCGCCCAGGCCCTGGGCCTTGTAGTCGATGCCTTTCTTGCGCGGGCCACGGCCTTCGCCGCGACGTGGGTCGTAGGACACAATTAGCGTGTCCTTGTCGAACATCACGCTCTGGAAGCGTGCGTAGGGGCACATGTAGATGCACACCTGTTCGCGCAACCAGCCGGCATTACCGTAGGTGGCGAGGGTGAAGAAACCGACCCAGAAGTACGACCAGCCATCGGCCTGGCCGGTGAAGAAGTCGAACACCAACTCGCGGATCGGTGAGAAATAGCCGACGAACGTCATGCCGGTGACGAAGCCGATCAGCAGCCACATGGCATGCTTGCTGAATTTACGCAGGAACTTGTTGGCGCTCATCGGCGCCTTGTCGAGCTTGATGCGTTGGTTGCGGTCGCCTTCGGTGACTTTTTCGCACCACATGAAGATCCAGGTCCAGACGCTTTGCGGGCAGGTATAGCCGCACCAGACCCGGCCGGCATACACCGTGATGAAGAACAGGCCAAACGCAGCGATGATCAACATGCCCGACAGCAGGATGAAATCCTGGGGCCAGAAGGTGGCGCCGAAAATGAAGAATTTGCGCTCCGGCAGGTTCCACCAGACGGCCTGGTGACCGCCCCAGTTCAGCCACACCGTACCGAAATACAGCAGGAACAACACGGCACCGCCGGTCATCCGCAGGTTGCGAAACAGGCCGGTGAAGGCGCGGGTGTAGATCTTTTCTCTGGAGGCGTAGAGGTCGACGCTGTTGTTCGCGTTCTTGGTGGGTGGCGTGACGTCGTGTACCGGAATCTGGTTGCTCATCATTGCATCCCACGGCAGTGGAAAAGTGCCTCGGTCAGTACGTGCCGAGCGAGGTCAAAAAGGGGTATTGCAGTGGCGCAATGATACGCCTGTCGCTCTAGCCTGCGGGTGCGACCTTTGGTCACGTTTGGTAAATTCAATTGATGGTGTAATGACTTGAATCAATTGACTTGGGAATTATGGACGTTTTTGCGCAGCTCGCCGCTCATTCGATCCAAGGGTTAATCAGTTCTACACCGCTGGACTGAAAGTCTGCGACGTTGCGTGTGACCACCGTCAAACCATGTACCAGCGCAGTGGCGGCAATCAAGGCGTCGCTTTCATTGGCTCTGTCCGGGACATGCAGGCTGGCGCAACGAATCGCTACAGCGGCATCGACTGGAAGGATTCGCGCATCGAAGGCCGGCATGACGTGATGCTTCAACCAAGTGCGCAAGACTTTCCCCTGGGTGGGATCCCTGCGCTCCATTCGCAGGACACCCGTTTCCAGTTCCTTCAAGGTAATAGCAGAAATGAACATCCGTGGCGCGATGATGCTTTTGGCCCATGCAACGACGTTCGCGTCAGCCTGGGGTTTACGCAGTTCAGAAATGACGTTGGTGTCGAGTAGATACATCAGGACAGGTCCACAGGGCGATGTTTGATCACGGCGCGCTCGGTTTCGAATTCGAAATCGGCTGCCTCTGGCATGACCAGCAGTTCGACGATGTCTGCGCTGGTGCCGGTCAATTTTTGGTAGTCCTCAATGCTTAGCAGGACATGGGCCGGTTTGCCTCGATCGGTGATGAAAACCGGTCCCTGACGAGCGGCTTTTTTGGCACCACTTGTGTCCTGGTTGAATTCACGGCTGGAAATGGTGGTGATGGCCATCATGGTTGGCCCTCCTGAAGTTTCTTTGTAGAAACGTTACTACTGTGCGTCTCGTCCCACAACCTCAGAGAGGGCACAGGGCATTACCATTGGTCGTCGAGCGCCAGAGATTAGGGCGAAAAAACAAAACGGCCCCGCCAATTCACACTGGCGGGGCCGTTTTTTGTTGCTTCAAGCGTTTGCCTTACTGAGCGTCCGCTGCCTTCTCGCCGTGAGACAGGCTGTAGACGTAGGCGGCCAGCAGGTGGACCTTGTCGTTGCCTTGCAGTTGCTCTTGCGCAGGCATCTGGCCCTGGCGGCCGTAACGGATGGTCTGCTGCAGTTGCGCGAAGCTCGAACCGTAGATGAACGCGGCCGGGTGGGTCAGGTTGGGTGCGCCCATGGCTGGCGTACCTTTGCCTTCCGGACCGTGGCACGCCACGCAGTTGCCGGCGAACAGTTTCTGCCCGGCCACCGGGTCAGCCTTGGTGCCTTCCGGCAGCTTGCGGCCATCGAGGTTGGTCAGGACGAACGCGGCCACGTCGGCCACGCCTTGCTCGCCGATCACTTCAGCCCATGCCGGCATCACCGCATGACGGCCGCCCATGATGGTGGTCTTGATGGTCTGCGGCTCGCCGCCCCAGCGCCAGTCGGCGTCGGTCAGGTTCGGGAAGCCATAGGCGCCCTTGGCGTCGGAACCGTGGCACACCGAGCAGTTGGAGGCGAACAGGCGGCCACCCATCTTCAGTGCTTGCGGGTCCTTGGCCACTTCCTCGATTGGCATGGCGGCGAACTTGGCGAAGATCGGACCGAACTTGGCGTCCGACTTGGCCATTTCCTTTTCCCACTCGTGCACGCCGGTCCAGCCGGTCTGGCCGTTGGCGAACGGGGTCTGCTTCTCGTTGTCGAGGTAGCCGTAACCCGGCAGCAGGCCTTTCCAGTTACCCAGGCCCGGGTACAGCGCCAGGTAGCCCAGTGCAAAGATGATGGTGCCCACGAACAGCATGAACCACCATTTCGGCAGCGGGTTGTCGTACTCTTCGATGCCATCGAACGAGTGCCCGACCGTCTCTTCCGTCTGCTCGCTACGCTGGCCCTTGCGGGTCGACAGTAACAGCCAGGTCAGGGCGAAGATCGTACCGAGACTGAGGACTGTGACGTACAGACTCCAGAATGTAGTCATTCTTTGTTACTCCTAGAAGCTTGCTCGACGTGCTTGATGGCTTCGGGATCATCCGCGAAAGGCAGCAAGGTCGCGTCTTCAAACTCCGACTTGCGCTTGGGACTGAACACCCACAGGGCCAGTCCGATAAAGGCCACCATCACGACAACGGTGCCCAGGCCACGAATCATCCCGATATCCATCCAGATCACCGTTTGCTTTTGATGATGGTGCCCAGGCCCTGCAGATAGGCCACCAGCGCGTCCATTTCGGTTTTGCCCTTCACCGCATCCTTGGCACCGGCGATGTCTTCGTCGGTGTAAGGGACGCCGAGCGTGCGCAAGACTTCCATTTTCTTGGCGGTGTCTTTGCCGTCGAGCTTGTTTTCCACGAGGAACGGGTAGGCCGGCATTTTCGACTCGGGCACGACGTTGCGCGGGTTGTACAAGTGCGCACGATGCCAGTCATCGGAGTAACGACCGCCGACACGGGCCAGGTCCGGACCGGTGCGCTTGGAACCCCACAGGAACGGGTGGTCCCAGACGCTTTCACCGGCGACCGAATAGTGGCCGTAGCGTTCGGTTTCAGCACGGAACGGGCGGATCATCTGCGAGTGGCAGCCGACACAACCGTTGGCGATGTAGACATCCCGGCCTTCCAGTTCAAGGGCGGGGCGCGGCTTCATACCCTCGACCGGCTTGTTGGTGACATCCTGGAAAAACAACGGAACGATCTGGGTCAGGCCGCCGATGCTGACGGCAATGACCATGAAGAAGGCCAGCAGGCCAATGTTCTTCTCGACTGCTTCATGCTTCATCAGTGAGCTCCAACTACGGCAATCTGGGCGGCGGCTTCGGCTTCAGCCGGATCCGAGGCACGTACGGTACGCAAGACGTTGTAAGCCATGAACAACATGCCGGTGGCGAAGAACGCACCCCCCAGGGCGCGGACGATGTAGCCCGGATGGCTGGCTTGCAGCGCTTCGACGAACGAGTAGGTGAGGGTGCCGTCGTCGTTGATTGCACGCCACATCAGGCCCTGGGTAATGCCGTTGACCCACATCGAAGCAATGTAGAGCACGGTACCGATGGTCGCGAGCCAGAAGTGGGTGTTGATCAGGCCGGTGCTGTGCATCTGCGCACGACCGAACAGTTTCGGGATCATGTGGTAGACCGCGCCGATCGAGATCATCGCTACCCAGCCCAAGGCACCGGCGTGTACGTGGCCGATGGTCCAGTCGGTGTAGTGAGAGAGCGAGTTGACGGTCTTGATCGCCATCATCGGGCCTTCGAAGGTCGACATGCCGTAGAACGCCAGCGATACCACGAGGAAGCGCAGGATCGGGTCGGTGCGCAACTTATGCCAGGCGCCCGACAGGGTCATCATGCCGTTGATCATGCCGCCCCAGCTTGGCGCCAGCAGAATGATCGACATTGCCATGCCCAGCGATTGCGCCCAGTCCGGCAGCGCGGTGTAGTGCAGGTGGTGGGGGCCGGCCCAGATGTACAGGGTGATCAGTGCCCAGAAGTGCACGATCGACAGGCGATAGGAGTAGATCGGACGCTCGGCCTGCTTCGGCACGAAGTAATACATCATCCCCAGGAAGCCGGTGGTCAGGAAGAAACCGACGGCGTTGTGGCCGTACCACCACTGGATCATCGCGTCAGTCGCACCCGAGTAGGCGGAGTAGGACTTGAACAGGCTGACCGGCAGCGACATGTGGTTGACGATGTGCAGCATCGCGGTCACGACGATGAAGGCGCCGTAGAACCAGTTACCGACATAGATGTGCTTGGTCTTGCGCTTGACGATGGTGCCGAAGAACACCAGCGCGTAAACGATCCAGACAATGGCCAGCAAAATGGCCAGCGGCCATTCCAGTTCGGCGTATTCCTTGGTGGTGGTGTAACCCAGTGGCAAGGTAATGCCTGCACCGACGATCACCGCTTGCCATCCCCAGAAGTGGAAGGCCGCGAGGCTGTCGGAAATCAGTCGCGTTTGGCAGGTTCGCTGCACGACGTAGTAAGAAGTGGCAAACAGTGCACATCCACCGAAGGCAAAAATCACCAGGTTGGTGTGCAACGGGCGAAGGCGTCCAAAGCTCGTCCACGGCAAACCGAAGTTCAACTCCGGCCAGACCAGTTGCGAGGCGATGAAGACACCAAGCCCCATGCCAAGGATCCCCCAGACCACCGTCATGATGGCGAACTGGCGGACTACCTTATAGTTATAAGCAGTCGGACTGATTGCTGTGCTCATTCTAAGGTTCCACGGTTTGGGTGTTTTATTAGGATTAAAAATCGGCCGCAAGTATGTAGAAAGCAGGGGGTCATTGCAACGCGCCATGACCTGGGTCAATGCTTTCAAATGCTGATTCTGCGGCCTTTCCATGCGCCGCGTAAGGACAAAAATGCCCGTGGGCAAAATGTCCCGGCGAACTAAAAAGGCGAGGGGTTCAGGTCACATGTAACGGGGTGTGTTCAAACGCAACGATTGGCTGACCAAAGGCAATTAGCGCGACAGCCGGTATTACCGGCCTTTGCGGCCTGTCATCGGGCAGAATCGTCGGGCACCTCGCTTCTGGTCGACCTGGAACCGGTGCTTGCCGGTCCGCATCGGGGGAAGCTTAGACCCGAATCCGGGGAACCGAAAGGAAGAGTCTCAGAGGGTGCGACAATGCGTCGCAAAGAGGCAGGGAGGCTGCCGCATTCGGGTGAATGCGGCAGTAGAGCGGTCGAAATTTATTCGCCCTGGCCTTCGTTCGGCGAATCCTTGGCGCCGGCCGCGTGCGACAGGCTGTAAACGTAAGCGGCCAGCAGTTGCACCTTATCGTTACCGAGCAGTTCGTTCTGCGCCGGCATATGGCCCTGGCGGCCATGACGAATGGTTTGTTCAAGCTGCGTCAGGCTGGTGCCGTAGATGAACCCCGCCGGGTGCGTCAGGTTCGGCGCGCCCATGGCTTGCGTGCCCTGGCCGTTTGCCCCATGACAGGCGACGCAGGTGGTGTTGAACGCTTGTTGTCCGGCCTGCAAGTCAGCTTTGTTGTCGGCGGGCAGCGGCAGGCCGGCCAATTCGTGACGCACATAGGCGGCGACATTCTTCACGCCGTCTTCACCCAGGACTTCACCCCAGGCCGGCATCATCGCGATCCGGCCACCCATGATGGTGGTCTTGATGGTGTCGGCATTGCCGCCCCAGCGCCAGTCGCTGTCGGTCAGGTTGGGGAAACCGTACGCACCCTTGGCGTCCGAGCCATGGCACACCGAGCAGTTGGAGGCAAACAGGCGGCCGCCCATTTTCAGCGCTTGCGGGTCCATCGCCACTTCTTCCACCGGCATCGCGGCGAATTTGGCGAAGATCGGCCCGAACCTGGCGTCCGCCTTGGCCATTTCCTTTTCCCATTCGTGCACGCCGGTCCAGCCGTTCTCGTAGCCGGGCAGGACGCCTTTCCAGTTGCCCAGGCCCGGGTAAAGGATCAGGTAGCCGACGGCAAACACCAGTGTGCCGGCGAACAGCATGAACCACCATTGCGGCAGTGGGTTGTCGTACTCCTCGATGCCGTCGAAGCTATGGCCCATGGTCTGGTCGACGCTGCCCTTGGTTTCGCCCTTGCGGGTGGCGATCAGCAGCCAGGTCAGGCCGATCAGGCTGCCGAGGGTCAGTACGCAGATCCACGTACTCCAGAAGGTGGTCATGGCCGGGTACTCCTTGTGTCTTCGGTGATATCGGGTTGCGGTTCGTCGGCGAACGGCAGCAGGCGTGCTTCGGCGAATTGCGCACTGCGCTTGCCGCTGAACACCCACAGGGCCAGGCCGACGAAGGCGATGAAGACGACGACTGTGCCCAGACCACGGATCATTCCAGTGCTCATTTCACTCTCTATAAAAGTCATGGGCACGGTTCACCTCTTGCTCTTGATGGCAGTGCCGAGGACTTGCAGGTAGGCGACCAGCGCGTCCATTTCGCTCTTGCCCTTGAGTGATGCCACGGCGCCGGCGATGTCGTCGTCGGTGTACGGCACGCCGAGGGTGCGCATGGCGCGAAGCTTGATTTCGGTGTGGCTGCTGTCGAGTTGATTGGCCACCAGCCACGGGTAGGCCGGCATCTTCGATTCCGGCACGACGTTGCGCGGGTTGTACAAGTGCGCGCGGTGCCAGTCGTCCGAGTAACGTGCGCCGACTCGTGCTAGGTCTGGCCCGGTGCGTTTCGACCCCCACAGGAACGGGTGATCCCAGACGCTTTCACCGGCGACCGAGTAGTGCCCGTAGCGTTCGGTCTCGGCGCGAAAGGGGCGGATCATCTGTGAATGACAGCCGACGCAGCCTTCACGGATATAGATGTCGCGACCTTCCAGTTGCAGCGCGGTGTAGGGCTTCATGCCTTCCACCGGTTTGTTGGTCACGTCCTGGAAGAACAGCGGGACGATTTGGGTCAGGCCGCCAATGCTCACGGCCAGGATCATCAGCAGCAGCAACAGGCCGACGTTTTTCTCGATAGTTTCGTGTTTCATGGCGGACTCCTCAGGCCATCTGCGCGGCTGCGGCGACGTCGGCAGGCCGGGAGGCCCGCACGGTACGCCAGGTGTTGTAGGCCATCAGGAACATGCCGCTGAGGAAAATCGCGCCACCCACCAGCCGCACGACGAAGCCTGGGTGGCTGGCCACCAGGGTTTCGACGAAGGAGTAAGTCAGCGTGCCGTCCTCGTTCACCGCACGCCACATCAGGCCCTGGGCGATGCCGTTGACCCACATCGAGGCGATGTACAAAACGGTGCCGATGGTGGCGAGCCAGAAGTGCGCGTTGATCAGGCCGATGCTGTGCATCTGCTCGCGACCGAAGACTTTCGGGATCATGTGGTACAGCGCGCCGATGGAAATCATCGCCACCCAGCCGAGCGCGCCGGCGTGAACGTGGCCGATGGTCCAGTCGGTGTAGTGGGAGAGGGCGTTGACGGTCTTGATCGCCATCATCGGACCTTCGAAGGTCGACATGCCGTAGAACGCCAGCGACACCACAAGGAAGCGCAGGATCGGGTCGCTGCGCAATTTATGCCAGGCGCCCGAGAGGGTCATCATGCCGTTGATCATGCCGCCCCAGCTTGGCGCCAATAGAATCAGCGACATCACCATGCCCAGCGACTGCGCCCAGTCGGGCAGCGCGGTGTAGTGCAAGTGGTGGGGGCCGGCCCAGATGTACAAAGTGATCAGTGCCCAGAAGTGCACGATCGACAGGCGATAGGAGTACACCGGGCGCTCGGCCTGTTTCGGCACGAAGTAGTACATCATCCCGAGGAAACCGGCGGTGAGGAAAAAGCCCACGGCGTTGTGGCCGTACCACCATTGCACCATCGCGTCGGTGGCGCCCGAATACAGCGAGTAGGACTTGGTGAAGCTGACCGGCAGTTCCAGGTTGTTGACGATGTGCAGGATCGCCACGGTGATGATGAACGCCCCGAAAAACCAGTTGCCGACGTAGATGTGCTTGGTCTTGCGCTGCATGATCGTGCCGAAGAACACGATGGCGTAGGCGACCCAGACGATGGTGATCAGGATGTCGATCGGCCATTCCAGCTCGGCGTATTCCTTGGAACTGGTGTAGCCCAGCGGCAGGCTGATGGCCGCCAGCAGGATCACCAGTTGCCAGCCCCAGAAGCAGAACGCGGCGATTTTCGGCGCAAACAGTTGGGTCTGGCAGGTGCGTTGCACCGAGTAGAACGAGCTGGCGAACAGCGCGCAGCCGCCGAAGGCGAAGATTACCGCGTTGGTGTGCAGCGGGCGCAAGCGACCGAAACTGGTCCACGGCAAATTGAAATTGAGTTCGGGCCAGACCAACTGGGCAGCGAGAAAAACCCCGAGCCCCATGCCGACGATGCCCCACACCACCGTCATAATGGCGAATTGGCGGACCACCTTGTAGTTGTAGGCGGTACTGATAGAAGTGTTCATGGTTCCCCATCCACGGTTCAGCCGGAATGAGTGCGCAGCGTTTGGCAGCGCACCCTTCGGCCGGAGTTATAGGCAGACTTAAAGCGAGGCAAGCATGGACAAAGGGCACAAGGCCGGTATTGACGGGGATCAATGGGCGCAATGTGTGCGCGATCACGGATGGCTCTGGAACGCGGAATCCGGCCCGGCTTCGGCGACGCTCATCCTCGCCCATGGTGCCGGCGCACCGATGGACAGTGACTGGATGAACGACATGGCTGCACGCCTCGCAGCCCTTGGCGTGAACGTGTTGCGCTTCGAGTTTCCCTACATGGCGCAACGGCGCCTCGACGGTGGCAAACGCCCACCGAACCCGGCACCGAAACTGCTGGAATGCTGGCGCGAGGTGTATGCCCAGGTGCGACGCCATGTCACTGGGCCGCTGGCCATCGGCGGCAAGTCCATGGGCGGACGCATGGCCAGCCTGTTGGCCGATGATTTGGAGGCGGATGCGTTGGTGTGCCTGGGCTATCCGTTTTATGCGGTGGGCAAACCACAGAAGCCACGGGTCGAGCATTTGGCGGGCTTGAAGACGCGGACGTTGATCGTGCAGGGCGAACGGGATGCATTGGGTAATCGGGAGGCGGTCGAAGGGTACGCGCTATCGCCGAGTATCGAGGTGTTCTGGCTGGCGGCGGGGGATCATGATCTGAAGCCGTTGAAGGCTTCGGGGTTTACCCATGAGCAACATCTGGCGTCTGCGGCGCAGAAGGTGGCTACATTCCTGTCGTGAGGTTTTGGGTTGGCTGGCAGGGCCCTTTCGCCGGCAAGCCAGCTCCTACAGGGTTATGTGGCATTTCCGGCATTTGCGTCCGGCCGCAATCCTGTAGGCGCTGGCTTGCCAGCGAAGGCGATCTCCCGGCTCAGCGGTTAAACCGTTCCACCAACGAATACTGGGTATTCGCCGTCTTGGTCAGCTCTTCACTCAACAACGCCGAGTTCTGCGCCTGTACCGAGGTCTGGTCTGCCAGTTCCGAGATGTTGCTGATGTTGCGGCTGATTTCCTCGGCCACCGCACTTTGCTCTTCGGTCGCGGCGGCGATCTGGGTGGTCATGTCGGTGATGTTGGCCACCGCTTCGCTGATCCCCACCAGCGCCTGGTCCGCTTCCAGTACCCGCGCCACACCTTCTTCGGCCTGGCGATGCCCGGCTTCCATGGTTTGCACCGCGGTGCTGGCGGTTTGCTGGAGCTTGGCGATCAGCGCATGAATCTGTCCGGTGGACTCGCTGGTGCGTTGCGCCAATTGGCGGACTTCATCGGCCACCACCGCAAAACCACGGCCCATCTCGCCGGCGCGGGCCGCTTCGATGGCGGCGTTCAGCGCCAGCAGGTTGGTCTGGTCGGCGATGCCTTTGATCACATCGACCACGCCACCGATTTCATTGCTGTCCTTGGCCAGTTGGGTCACGGTCACACCGGTTTCACCGACCACCACCGACAGGCGCTGGATGGCTTCGCGGGTTTCCCCGGCGATGTCCCGGCCACGACCGGTCAGGCGATTGGCTTCCTGGGTGGCGTCAGCGGTGCGTTGCACGTGGCTGGCGACTTCCTGGGTGGTGGCCGCCATCTGGTTGACGGCGGTCGCCACTTGCTCGGTCTCGACGCGTTGGCGTTCCAGGCCGCTGGAACTGTTGTGCGCCAGGGCGTCGGATTGCCGGGCCTGGTCGGTCAGGTGTTCGGCGGTGTCCTGCAAACGCGTCAGGCAGGTTTTCAGGCGTGCTTCCTGGCTGAGGATGGACATTTCCAGGCGCGCCTGGGCGCCACGGCTGTCGGTGTACATCTGCGCGATCAGCGGGTCGGACGTGGTCTGCTCGGCCAGGCGCAGCAAACGCTTGAGGCCGCGCTGCTGCCATTGCAGGCCCATCAGTCCCAGCGGCACCGACAACCCCGCCGCCAGGGCAAAGCCCCAGTGGGAGTTGAGCGTCGCGCCGATCATGAAGCTCAACTGGCTGACCAGGATGAACGGCAGCCAGTCCTGCAGGATCGGCAGCCACTTGTCAGTGGAGGGGATCGCCGACTTGCCCTGGTTGATGCGTTGGTAGAGCGCTTCGGCACGGCGGATCTGCTCGGCGCTGGGCTTGACCCGCACCGACTCGTAACCGATCACCTGATTGCCTTCGAAGACCGGTGTCACATAGGCGTTGACCCAGTAGTGGTCACCGGACTTGCAGCGATTCTTGACAATGCCCATCCATGGCAAGCCTTGTTTGAGTGTGCCCCACATGTGCGCGAAGACGGCCGTCGGGACGTCGGGGTGACGCACCAGGTTATGCGGCGCGCGGATCAGCTCCTCACGGGAAAACCCGCTGATGTCGACGAAGGCGTCATTGCAGTAGGTGATCACACCTTTGGCGTCGGTGGTGGAGATCAACCGTTGCTGAGCCGGGAAGGTCCGCTCGCGTTGTGTGACTGGCTGGTTGTTACGCATGGCTTTTTCTGTCCGCAAGGCTTTGACGGGTTGTCGGCCGTGGGACGGTTTAATTGAATTTATTTTTTGTTGTCAGATGCGCGGCCTACCGCCTGTAGGAAATATGGATCCAACCAATAGGATTACGGGCTCATCAGGGTTTCCCTGAAGGGCCGCTCCGCGTATCATTTCGCGCCCCTCGCCATGGCTCCCGTGTGTAACCCCATGAAGGTTCGCGGTCGAGACGGCGGGGGTTCCGGCGACTCCCTAACGATAAGAACAGAGTTATCAACTAACTGAATTCAGTAAATTTCCTGCGCTTTTATCGGACATCCGCAGCTGTTCGATGCACCCATCGCACGAGGTGATGGCGTTGGCGCCAGGAAAATAAAAATGGTGGATCAAGTCATGCGTAGAAAAGTTGCAATTATTGGGGCTTCCTTCCGGTTTCCCGGCTCCACTCACGCAACTTTTTGGCAGAACCTGCTGGAAGGGCATGACTTCATCACGCAGGTCGACCCTTCCCGCTGGTCCCGCGATGCGTTTTTCCACCCGGACAAGGCCAACCCCGGCACGTCCTACACCTTTGCTGCCGGCACCCTGGGGGATATTTCCACCTTCGACGCAGGCTTCTTCAGCATTTCGCCCCGCGAAGCCGCGATCATGGATCCTCAGCAGCGCCTGTTGCTGGAGCTGGGCTGGGAAGTGTTCGAGAACGCCGGCGTCAAGCCGTCCAGCCTGCGGGGCAGCCGCTGCGGCGTGTACCTGGGCATCGCCAGCACCGATTACGCGTATCGCCTGTCCCATGACCTGTCGCTGGTGGATGCGTCCACGGCCACGGGAAACACTTTCAGCATTGCCGCCAATCGCCTGTCGTACTTCTATGACCTGCACGGCCCGAGCATGGCCGTCGACACCGCCTGTTCTTCGTCACTGGTGGCGTTTCACCAGGCCTGCCAGGCGATTCAGAGCGGCGAGATCGACGAGGCACTGAGCGGTGGCGTCAGCCTGCACTTGCACCCGTTCGGCTTCCTGATTTTCTCCAAGGCCTCGATGTTGTCGCGCAAAGGGCGCTGCAACGTGTTCGACGAAGCCGGTGACGGCTACGTGCGTTCCGAAGGGGCAGGGCTGTTTTACCTCAAGGACTACGACAAGGCCGTGGCCGACGGCAACCAGATTCTCGCCGTGGTCGCCGGCAGTGCGGTCAATACCGACGGGCGCAAGTCCGGCCTGACGGTGCCGAGCGCCGATGCCCAGGCAGCGCTGATGACCCAGGCCTACGCCAGTGCCGGGATTTCCCCGGCCGACATCGATTACCTGGAAGCCCACGGCACCGGTACCCCGGTGGGCGATCCGATCGAGAGCCGTGCCATCGGCCTCGCCCTGGGCCAGGTGCGCGGCGCCGACAAGCCGCTGCTGATCGGTTCGATCAAAAGCAACATCGGTCACCTGGAAGCGGCCTCCGGGGTCGCCGGCTTGATGAAGGCGCTGTACTGCGTCACCGAGCGCCAGGTTCCGGCCACCATCGGCATCAAGAACCTCAACCCGCGAATTCCGTTCGCCGAACTCAACCTCAATGTCGCCACCCGCAACCACGCCCTCAAGCCTGACGGCACGCTGGTGGTGGGGGTCAACTCATTCGGTTTTGGCGGGGCCAACGCCCACGTCATCCTGCAAAGCCACACGCCTGAAACGCCGCCACCGGCCGCTGCATCGAAGGCCGTGCCATTGATGGTCACCGCCAAGGACAGCGTGGCCCTGGCCGCCATGGCCGAAGGCATCGCACAGCATCTCAGCGATCACCCGGCCTCGAGCCTGTATGACGTGGCCTATCAGGCGATGATCCGTCGCGACCTGCATGCGCAGCGTGTGGTGGTGTTCGATCACGATACACAGCACAGCGCCCAGGCCTTGCTGGATTTCGCCCTCGACCCGGCCGTCTCGGCCTTGAGTTCGGTGGTCGAGAGCGGCCGCGCACTGGACCAGGCCAAAGGGCCGGTGTTCGTGTTCTCCGGCAATGGTTCGCAGTGGCAGGGCATGGGCAAGAACCTGTTCACCGATCCGGTGTTCCATGCCGCGGTCAGCGAGATCGATGCCGTGTTCCAGCCATTGGCCGGTTATTCGCTGCTCGGCGATCTGGCGGGCGAGTACGGCGAGGACCGTTATCACCTCACCGAAATCGCCCAGCCTGCGCTGTTTGCCCTGCAAGTCGGCGTGACCCGGATGCTCGCCAGCCTTGGCGTGGTGCCGCAAGTGGTGATGGGCCACAGCGTCGGTGAAGTCGCCGCGGCCTGGGCCAGCGGTGCGCTGACGCTGGAGGACGCCACCCGGGTGATCTTCCATCGCAGCCGCCTGCAAGGGTTGACCGCCGGCTCCGGGCAGATGTCCGCCGTGGGTCTGTCGGGCAGTGCCACCGCCGACTTGTTGCAGGAGCTCGGCCTGGAAGACGTGGTGGTCGCCGGGGAAAACAGTGCCCGCGGCGCCACCGTGGCCGGTTCGCTGGCCGGCCTCGAACGCCTTGAGCAGGTGTTGACCGAGCGCCAGGTGTTCGTCCGTCGCCTGGGCCTGGACTATGCCTTCCATTCGCCGGCCATGAACGTCATCGGCGAGCCAGTGGTAGAGGCACTGCGTGACATCGTCCCGCGTGCCTGCCGGATCCCGATGATTTCCACGGTCACCGGCGGCGCCCTGGACGGCGAGCGTCTGGACGCCGAGTACTGGTGGCAGAACATCCGCTTCCCGGTGCTGTTCCAGTCCGCCAGTGAAACCCTGTGCGAGCAGGGTTACAACGTATTCGTCGAAGTCGGCCCGCACCCGATCCTGCGCAGCTACGTCGCCGATGCCCTGGCCGCGCACGATCAGCAAGGCGTGGTCATCGGCACACTGTCGCGTGGCGACGATGCGCCGTCATTGATCACCCGCGCCGTCGCCAAGGTACTGATCAGTGGCGCGCAAACCGACCTGTCGTGCCTGTTCCCGCACACCGGCGGCTTCGTCCGCCTGCCCAATTATGCGTGGCAGCGTGAACGGCACTGGCACGGCGACACCCCGGAATCATCCCGGGCGTTGTACCAGGACCGCATTCATCCGCTGCTCGGGCACCCGGTGCCGGGGCATGAGCAGACCTGGGACAATCGGCTCGACACCCAACTGTTCCCGTCGCTCGAAGACCACAAGGTCGGCGACGCGGTGTTGTTCCCAGGCGCCGGTTTCACCGAGCTGGTGCTGGCCGCGGCGCAGTGCTGCCAGCCAGGCGAGTTCGTCGATATCGAAGAACTGGAAATTCACAGCCCGCTGGTGCTGCATGCCGATTCGAGCAAGCGCGTGCGGGTACAGGTCGACAGCGCCGACGGTGCGGTGACCATCGCCTCGCGCAGCATCACCCAGGAAGAGCCGTGGGCCAAGCACGTGGTCGCGCGCCTGCCGGGCGAGGCCCGCGGTGTGTTGCTTAATGAGCCGGCGCCGGTGCTGCCAAGCCGTGCCCCGGACTTCACCCGTACCGAACATCTGCAACTGACCTGCGCCGTAGGCCTCAATTACGGCCCGGCCTACCAGGCGATCGAAGCCGGCTGGATCGATGGCGACCAGGTGTTGGCGCAACTCAGTGCGCCCAGCGAAATCAGCATCGAACTGGCGACCTTGCACCTGCACCCGGCGCTGCTGGACAGTGCCTTCCAGCTCATCACCCCATTGCTCAGCCGCGACCCCAAGGCGCGCAACGGCCTGGCGTTCATCCCGGTCAAATTGGGGCGGATCAATTTCGCCGCCGGCAGCCTGCCGCCGTCACTGGCCAAGGTGCGGTTGGTGCGTCGTTCCGAGCATTCGTTGCTGGCGGACTTCACCTTGTACGACGCCCACGGGCGTACCGTGATCTGCATCAAAGACGCACGCTTCCGCGCCGTCAAACTGCACAAGGATCGCAGCGGCGACCAGAAACTGGTGGATTTCGCCGGCGTTGCCAAACCGTATCCGCAGCGCGCTCGGGCGCTGGCATCGTCACCGTTGCGCACTGCGCTGGCGCAAAGCCTGGCAGCGGTGGCCGACGAGCCGACCTTGTTGCGTTACAGCCAGGAAGTCGACCCGCTGCTGGACAGCCTGTGTGGCAGCTTCGTGCTGGAGGCCATCGAGTCACTCGGTGGGCAACTCAGCGCGGCCCAGCGTGCCACCTGGCTAGCCGATGCACAGTCGTTGTCGGAGTATCTGGATCATCTGCTGGAACAGGCGCTGGATGACGGCGAGCTGGTCGCCGTGGGCGATGCCTGGCAAGTGGCCGGACAGGACGAGCGGGCCAGCGCCCAGGACATCTGGCAGGAACTGTTCCGCAGTTATCCAGAGCACTTCCAGATCATTCATTCGGTTGGGCGCGTCGGCATTCACCTGCTGGGCTTGCTCAGCGGCACCGTGCAACTGGAAACGTTGCTGCCGAGGGAAACCTCGCCGGCGCAGTTGGCGCGCCAGGTCATCGGTGCCAGCGGTTATCACGCCCTGCTCGACGCGATCAAACAGCACATCGCGCAACGCCTGGCGGTGTTGCCGGCAGGCCAGCGCCTGCGGATTCTCGAGCTGGGTTTCGGCGGCGCGCCGTTCGCTGCGCAGCTGTGTGCGCAGCTGGATTTCGACCGCGTCGATTACCAATACAGCGCCGACGATCTGGACCCGGCCAGCCTGCTTCAGGCCGAATACCCGGACTTGCAACTGCTGACGCTGGCCGAAGCCGGTCAATTGCCGGCGGTGCCTGCCCTCCAGTTTGACCTGGTCCTGGCGGCCACCGACCTGGCTGCGCTGGACGTGATCAGCGAAGGCCTGCGCCATGGCGTGGCGCGCTTGTCGGCCGGCGGCCAATTGATGTTGCTGGCGCAGCACCCGGCGCGCTGGGCCGACTTCGTTTTTGGTGCTCAATCGTCGTGGTGGCTGGAAGGGCCAGCGCAGCAGCGTCTGTCGCTGCAACAACGCCCGGGTTTCTGGCAGCAAGAGTTGCGTCGTCACGGCCTGAGCGTCGATGACGCGCTGGAGTTCACCCCGGCAACTTCCAGTGGCGGCTATGTGCTGGTCGGTGTCGCCGATAGCGCCGCGAGTGTCGATCCGCAACCGGCGACTCAATCGCAAAACTGGTTACTGGTGGCTGACGGGCAAAGCAGCGAAAGCGCCTTCGCCCGGCAACTGGCCTCGGCCCTGATCGAGCAAGGGCAACAGGTCGAATGGCTGGCACCGGCAGCCGTTGAATCCATGGCCATGCAGTTGCGCGAAGGCCCGGCTCCGCAGCATGTGTTGATGCTCAGTGGCCTGTTCGGCACCCAGGGGCTGGACGATCAGGCCGAGCGCTGCATGCTCGCGGCACAGTTGACCCAGGCTTGCGAGCAGGCGGGCGTCGCGCCGGATTGCTGGTTGCTGACTCGTGGCGCGGCGGTGCATTTGTTGCCAACGGCTGAACAAGTCGTCGGCGGCATGACCTCGCTGGCCGATGCCGCGCTGTGGGGCTTTGGCCGCACGCTGGCCAATGAATCGGTAGCCTGCCGCGTGCGCCTGCTGGACATGGCCGAGGGTGCTGGCGTCGAGGCGCTGCTACCGGCATTGCTCAATGCCGATGACGAAACCGAACTGGCGATCAGCGCCGGTGGCGATCGTTACGTGGCGCGTCTGCGCGTGCGTCCCGATCAAGCGCCGGGCCCTGTTGAACAACAGGGCACGCGCCAGGTCAGCCTCGGTTTCGAACTGCCGGGCCAACTGCGCAACCTGCGTTGGGAAGCCCACGAGGCGCAGCTGCCGGCGGGCGATGAGCTGACAGTGGAAGTGCGCGCCACCGGCCTGAACTTTCGCGACGTGATGTACGCGCTGGGCCTGCTCTCCGATGAGGCCATCGAAAACGGTTTCTCCGGGCCGACCCTGGGCTTCGAGTTCGCGGGCGTGGTGCAGGGCAAAGGTGAGCGGGCCGTCGGTGATTTCCAGCCAGGCGACCGGGTGGTGGGTTTCGGCCCGTCGAGCTTCGCCAACCGCCTGACCACCAATGCCAACGCCGTGGCGTTGATCCCTGAAGGCATGTCGTTCGAGGCCGCAGCGACCATCCCGAGCACGTTCTTCACCGTGTACTACGCGTTGCATCACCTGGCACGCCTTGAGCCGGGTGAAAAAATCCTGATCCACGGCGCCGCCGGTGGCGTCGGGATTGCCGCGATCCAGATCGCCAAGTGGTGCGGGGCCGAGATCTACGCCACCGCCGGCAGCGACGAGAAACGCGACTTCCTGCGCCTGCTCGGGGTCGAGCACGTCTTCGATTCGCGCTCCCTGGCATTCGCCGATGAAATTCTGGCGATCACCGCCGGCCGTGGCGTCGACGTGGTACTCAATTCCCTGGCAGGCGAGGCGATCAATCGCAACCTGCAAGTGCTCAAGCCTTTCGGGCGTTTCCTGGAGCTGGGCAAGCGCGACTTCTACCAGAACACCAAGATCGGCCTGCGTCCGTTTCGCAACAACATCAGCTATTTCGGCATCGACGCCGACCAGTTGATGAGCGAGCGCCCGGAGCTGACTCGACGCCTGTTCGGCGACATGATGCAGCTGTTCCGCGACGGCATTCTCAGCCCGTTGCCGTACCGCGAATTCGACGCCAACGACGTCGTCGAATCCTTCCGCTACATGCAACAGGCCCGGCAGATCGGCAAGATCGTCGTCACCTACCGCACGCCGATCCAACAAGTGTTCCAGGCGCCGGCGGCACAGGCTCAAGTCTTGCAACTGGCCGCCGAGGGTACCTACCTGGTGACCGGCGGGCTCAGCGGTTTTGGCTTGCGCACGGCGCAATGGCTGGTGGAGAAGGGTGCGCGTCACCTGGTGCTGCTCGGCCGTCGCGGTGCGGCGACCGAAGAGGCGCAACCGGCGCTGGCCGAGTGGCGCGAGCAAGGCATTTCGGTGCAGGCGCTGGCATGCGATATCACCGACCGCGCTCAATTGCGCAGCGCGCTGGCGAGCATCGAGGCCTCGGTCAAGCCGCTGCGGGGCATCGTGCACGCCGCCACCGTGTTCGACGACGGCCTGATTCGCAACCTCAGCCAGGAGCAATTGCAACGGGTGCTGGAACCCAAGGCCAAGGGCGCGCAATACCTGCACGAACTGACCTCGCACCTGGCGCTGGATTTCTTCGTGCTGTTCTCCTCGGCGACCACCCTGTTCGGCAATCCGGGGCAGGCCAACTACGTGGCGGCCAACCATTGGCTCGAAGCATTGGCCCGTCACCGCTTGTTGCAAGGGTTGCCCGCGACCGCGGTGCTGTGGGGCGCCATCGATGACGCCGGTTTCCTCGCCCGCAACCAAGACATCAAGGACGCCCTGCAAAGTCGCATGGGCGGCGCAGCCCTGCAGTCGCAAGCGGCCCTCGATACCCTCGAGCAACTGTTGCTGCAACGGCGTTCCGGGCTGGGCGTGCTGGAACTCGACTGGAAAGCCCTGTCGCGTTTCCTGCCGGCGGCCGGTGCACCGAAGTTCACAGAGCTGGCGAGGTTGCACAGCGGCGAGCAGGACGAGGAAAGAGACAGCGATGACATTCAGCGCCTGTTACTGGAAATGAATGATCAGGAACTCACCGAGCTGTTTGCCGAAATGCTCAAGCAGGAAATCAGTGAGATCTTGCGCATTCCGGCCAGCAAACTCGACAGCAGCCGTCCGCTGCAGGAACTGGGGCTCGACTCGTTGATGAGCGTGGAGTTGGTGGTGGCGGTGGAAGAACGCTTCGGCATTCGCTTGCCGGTGATGGAGCTGAGCGAAACCTCAAGCATCGCCAAGCTCACCGTGCGCATCCTCGAACTGCTGCGCAGCCAACACGACAGCGACGCTGAACCCGCCAGCGAAGACAACTTGCAGGCACTCACCGCCGATGCGCTGGCGCGCCATGGCGCCCAATTGTCCGAGGCCGAACTGGCCCAGGTCAGCGACGGTGTGCGCAACCACGACTCCGACCTTACTCGCTTGATCGACTGACACTGACTATGACCACTAAAAGTTCATCCGGGCTTGGCGCTTCAATGAAAGACAAGCTGATCCAGCAAGCACTGGAGCGCCGTCAGCGGCAAGGCAGCGAGGGCGCGCAACCGGCCTCGCTGGCGCAGGTTGGCCGCAATGCCCGGGCAGTGCCGGAACAGTTCTATCGTTTCGATCAGCACCCCGGTTACCAGCAGTTGCGGATCATGCGCGACGGCGCGGCACGCTTCGGCCTGGCCAACCCGTTCTTCAAGTTGCACGAAAGCCTGGCGGGAGCCGAAACCACGATCCAGGGGCGGCGCTTCGTCAACTTCGCCAGCTACAACTACCTGGGTTACTCCGGCCACCCGGCGGTTGCCGAAGCGGCCAAGGCGGCCATCGATCAGTACGGCACGTCGGTGTCCGCCAGTCGCCTGGTGTCCGGCGACCGGCCGATCCATCGTGAACTGGAGGCCGAGCTGGCCAAGCTGTATGAGGTCGATGACGCGATCACCTTCGTCAGCGGCCATGCCACCAATGTCACGACCATCGGCTACCTGTTCGGGCCGCGTGACCTGGTGGTGCACGACGAGCTGATCCACAACAGCGTGCTGCAAGGGATTCAATTATCCGGTGCGCGCCGGCTCAGCTTTGCCCACAACGATTGGGAAGCGCTCGACCGCTTGCTCAGCGATCAGCGCCAACATTTCGAGCGGGTGCTGGTGGTGCTGGAAGGCATCTACAGCATGGACGGCGACTACCCGGACCTGCCGCGATTCGTCGAGCTGAAAAACAGGCACCGGGTGTTCCTGATGGTCGACGAAGCGCATTCGCTCGGCGTGATGGGCGCCAGCGGCAAGGGCATTCGCGAGCACTTCGGCTTGAAAGGCACCGACGTGGACATCTGGATGGGCACCCTGAGCAAGACGCTGGCCAGTTGCGGTGGCTACATTGCCGGTGAATCGGCGCTGGTTGAGCACCTGAAATTCATGGCGCCGGGGTTTCTTTACAGCGTCGGCATGCCGG
The DNA here is from genome assembly GCF_049132105.1 of Pseudomonas sp. NFX15. Lineage (NCBI taxonomy): Bacteria > Pseudomonadati > Pseudomonadota > Gammaproteobacteria > Pseudomonadales > Pseudomonadaceae > Pseudomonas > Pseudomonas sp. NFX15. Next base: position 271,331 of record NZ_JAFMPV010000003.1, on the reverse strand, counting down.
CCTCGGTGGCGGCTGCCGCGTTGGCGGCGGTGCGTTGTATGGCCGGTGATGCCGAGCGCGTGGCGACCTTGCAGGCACGCGGCCAACAGTTCCTCGCCTTGGCCCGCGAGGCCGGGCTCGATACCGGCACCAGCACCGGGCTGGCGGTGATTCCGGTGATTACCGGCAGCTCGCTCAAGGCCACCCAATTATCCGGCGCCCTGGCCCAACGCGGGATCAACGCCCAACCGATCCTGCACCCGGCCGTCCCGGAAAAGTCCGCCCGCGTGCGCTTCTTCGTGTCGTGCCTGCACACCCCCGAACAAATCGCCGAAACCGTCGCCATCGTTGCGCAAGAGCTGCGAAAGCTCTGACCCACCAACGAATGTTGCCACTTTTTGTGTAGGCGCTGGCTTGCCAGCGAAGACGGCCGCAAGGGCGATGCAAGATTCAAGGAAGCCTTCGCCGGCAAGCCGGCTCCTACAAGGTCCGCGTCGTTACGAAAAATGGCGGCACGAATCCATTTTTTGTAGGAGCTGGCTTGCCAGCGAAAGCGGCCGAAAGGGCGATGCAAGACTCAAGGAAGCCTTCGCCGGCAAGCCGGCTCCTACAAGGTCCGCGTCGCCACAAGAACGGCGACACGAAGCCGTTATTTGTAGGCGCTGGCTTGCCAGCGAAGACGGCCGAAAGGGCGATGCAAGATTCAAGGAAGCCTTCGCCGGCAAGCCGGCTCCTACAAGGTCCGTGTCGTTACAAGAACGGCGACACGAAGCCGTTATTTGTAGGCGCTGCCTTGCCAGCGAAGACGGCCGCAAGGGCGATGCAAGATTCAAGGAAGCCTTCGCCGGCAAGCCGGCTCCTACAAGGTCCGCGTCGCCACAAGAACGGCGACACGAAGCCGTTATTTGTAGGCGCTGGCTTGCCAGCGAAGACGGCCGCAAGGGCGACGCAACATTCAAAGACGCCTTCGCCGGCAAGCCGGCTCCTACAAGGTCCGCGTCGTTACGAAAAATGGCGGCACGAATCCATTTTTTGTAGGAGCTGGCTTGCCAGCGAAAGCGGCCGCAAGGGTGCAGCAAGTTTCAACTACAACCAGATGGCATCCCACAACGGGTAGTCATGTACCCGTGTGACCAGTCCTGCGCGTATCGGGTTGGCAACGATGTACCGGGCGACGGCCTGCAAATCCTCTTCACGACGAATCGCCCGGTCGTGGAAACCTTTCTGCCACAACTTCCCCTCGCGGGCGGTGCCTGCGTTCACGGCTCTGGCGCTGCGGGATTTGGTGGCCAGCATTAATCCCGGCAATGTGCTGTCCCTGAGTTCGAGCAACCAGTGAAAATGATCGGGCATGACCACCCAGGCCAGGGAGTTGGCCCGTTCCTCCTTCTGCGCCTGGCGAAATTGATCCACCACCAGACGGCCTACGCGCCAGTCACGAAAAAGCGGTTCGCGTCGATGGGTCACCGCGGTCAGCAGATAGATCTGCCCGGTTTGTGAATAGCGTCCGGTGCGCAGGTGGTTGGCGTGTGAGCGAGTGGGCAATCCGTTGCCCTCCTTTTTTTGGTCGAAAAGGATAAGGCTAGTGCGCGCAGGGAAAGGCATTGCAAAGGTTTTGGTCTGGATGTGACAGGACCACCGCCTTCGCCGGCAAGCCGGCTCCTACAAGGTCCGTGTCGTTACGAAAAATGGCGGCACGAATCCATTTTTTGTAGGAGCTGGCTTGCCAGCGAAGACGGCCGAAAGAGCGATGCAAAATTCAAGACTGCCTTCGCCGGCAAGCCGGCTCCTACAGGGGCTGCGGCGTGCACAGGCTTTTTTGTACGCGGCCAAATAGGCACCATCACACCAAGCGCGTAAGGTATCGGCGAATCTGTCGATAACGAGGGCAACTGTCGAGCAGGGAACGGGCTTTATGTTGCTGTGCCTGTTGCGGGCTGCAAGGCATGCCACGAATCTGCGTCAGAGGTTGTTCATCACCGTCCGGTGATTGCAGCACGCCGGGGCTGATGCGCCATAGCGGAACGCCGTGGGGTTGCAGATGGCCAGTTTCGCTGGCGTGCCACACCAGCAGCTTGTCTGTGTCGCCAGCCACCGATTGCATCACCCCGGCGCTATCGCTGGCGAACGTCACCCGGCCCCAGCGGCTTTTGAGCTGGGCCTTGATCAGCGGTCGCTGCCGACGCGGCACACCGACCACGGTCAATGCCCCCGCGAACTGGCTGTCCTGGTGTTTTTGCCGGGCCAGTTGCCGGGCCACGGTCATGACGTCGCAACGCTGGTCAGTCAACGGATCGACGTAACGGCAGTAGCGGATGTACGCCGCCGCCACCAGTTGCTCAAGGCTCGGACGGGCCTGGCGGCGCGGGATGTCCAGGCGATCATCAGTCAGGCCCCAGCCGGCATAGAACGGCAAGCCAAAGCAGGTGACCGGGATCCCCTGAATCAACGCCTCAAGCCCGGCCTGGCTGGTGCCGACATACACCCGCTGCGCCCGTCGCGCCAGCGAGGCCCAGGACACATGGCGGCTTTCCAGTGTCACACCGCGTTCGCGGGCGGCGTCGAGCAGGCAACTCTTCTTGTGCCCATCGATGCAGTCCGGGTGAATCCGCACCCGCACGTCCGCCTCGGGGTGTTGCGCCAACGCTTCGTCGAGCATGCGAATGAAGTCCGCTTCACACAACCCGCCGCCGGGAATCGAGAAGTCGCCATAAGTCTGGTCGACCACCAAAATCAGCGGCTTGTCACGGCCCAGCGGATCGTCGTCGCTCAAGTCCGGCGCGTTATTGTATTTGCCGATGCCACTGCTGCGCATCAGGGCAATCAACTCCCGCGCCGTCGTCAACTCCGAAGCACTCAAGGTGTGCGGCGTTTGCAAAATGTTTTCCAGTCGCGACGGGCGATCGGCCAGGTAGTGAATGCCGATGGGATCGACCACCATCGACATCGGCGTATCACCCTCAACGCCCAGCGATGAAGAACGCAGGAAGCCATCCTCCAGCGCAACGTAGGGAATGCCCCAGCGTTTGCACAACACCCGCGCATGATCAGACGAGCTCTTGTAGCCAATCCCGGCAATTGCCTTCAAGCCTTCGGGGCGCCGCTGGCCACGGCGCCACAGCCATTGCGGCGCACCCTCGGGGTCAAGAAACTCTTCCAGATGATGGACTTTCCACATCACCCATTGCGACATGATGCCGACCCAGCCGGGGCCCTCGACCAGTGATTCAAAGGCTGTGGCTCGATTCATATCGGAATGGCTCATGGCAGGGGCGACAACGTGCGGCGCAGGTTGATGACGGCCGGGAAGGGCAACACGCGGCTCAGCCCGTTCGTTGGAAAAGTGTGCATCGACCTGAAACCGTGGCGCGCATAAAACGCCTGGGCAGGCGTGTTCTTCACCTGGACTTCCAGCTCGATTTTCGTGTGGCCAACACTCAATGCCTGATCAGTCGCCCCCTGCAGCAAGGCGCTGGCCACGCCCTGGCGTCGAGCGCCTTTGCGCACGTGCAAACCGTACAGGTAAAAACCGTAGTACCACTCGCGGCATTCGCTGATCAGGAACAAGCCATAGCGCAATGCGCCGCCCAGTCGCCCGAATTCGCGCAAGAAGGGTTGAATGCCCGGGGAAAACGGCCCGCGGCGCTGATGTTTGAAGGAGGCGTAACCCACCGCGGTATCCGCGCGATAGGCCAGTAGCACCCGGTCCCAGTTGATCGCGTGGGCGAGCAGGCGATGGCGGCAGTCTTCATCGCCAAGGATGAACGCCAACGAACTGCGCCCGGCGGTGATCCAGCGCGCTACCGCAGCGTCGGGCTGCGCGAGGCTGGACGCGAGGACCACGCGCACCGGCCCACTCCGGGTTTCAGTCATTGGCAGTGCCGGCCAGATGATCGACGAACGCCTTCGCCAGATGCTCGACACCCAGGTCCGCGGCGTCACTGGCACGCGGCGTTACGTTGGACCAGATGAAATATTCGGTATCGCCATCCGGTTCACCGAGGGCGCCATACACGTCGGGCAAAATCGGCACATGGTCACCGAAGAAACACAGCCCGGTGGGCGTACTGCGTGCGAGGAAATGCTCGCGCAATTGGCCGAGCATGCGGTCGGCATTGCTCAAGTGGCGCACGTACGGCGCCAGGTCGCGCAGGCCATCCGTTAATGGGCGGTCGAACCACTGCGGCAGGTCGTCGGCGTCGACGTTTTCCAGGTGCAGCGGGCCGTGGTTTTCCATGGTGATGGCATGGATAAACAGCGGTTGGGTGCGCGAAGGGTCATCGAGCAGCGCGCTGATCTTGTCCGCCACCGCACAATCGCCAATAAACGGACCGGCCTTCTGCTGTTCGGTGAAGCGGCGAACGTCGATGAACTCATCGAAGCCCAGCGCTGGCAGCACCTTGTCGCGACCATAAAAGCTGCCGACATAAGGATGCACGCAGACCGTGCGATAGCCCTGGCGCTTGAGCGCCTTGGCAACGCTCGCCACACCTTGGCGCGCCAGATGACGATAAGGGTTGAAGCGATGCACGCCGAGTTGATCGACCTTGATCCCGGTGAGAAAGGCGAACTCGGTGCGAACGGTGTTGGCGCCCCAGGCGGCCACTTGCAGGCGCCCGTGGGCCAGCGCTTCACCGCGCAACGTGTCGAAGTGGCTGAGCACCTGCGCACGAATGCCCGGCCACACGCGGCGCGCATCGAAAAACGATTCGCTTTGCACCGAAACCAAGTCCGGTAATACACGGTCAGGCGCCGGGCGCGGCAGGTCTGCGGCAAACGCCGAGTCGAGTTGCTGGATCGGCACCGGGCGTCGGGCGGCGAAAAAGTACGTCCACAAACTGGCCGCCAAACCCCAGCGACCGAGGTCGTGGCTGGCGTCGAAGGTCGGCCGCAGCGGTTGCCGTCCACCGACCATCAACAGCGCTAGCCCGACCAGCAGCGTACCGCCGGCGACGAGGCGAGCGTTGTTGCCCACCGGTTCGAAATACAACCCGCACGCCAGGTAGGCGATAAACAACAGCGCCAGGCCAATGGCCTTGCCGATACCGAAAAACGGCAGGTACAGGCGCGGAAAGCGCACGGCATCGCTGAAGTATTCGAAGTCGGCACACACGAACGGTTCGCGCAGCGAATGGTATTTGGCGTTGCTCACCAACACGATCAACAGCCACAGGGCCAAGACATTGACCGCACTGAACCAGGCGCGACCGGTGATCAGGTACAGCACGCCCACAGCGAACAGCCACACGCCGCCATGCAGCAGCCAGCTGCGCAAGGGGCGAGACCAACCGGTGCGCGGCACCAGCAACATTTCGATGGCGCAGGACAGGACAAAACCCACCGTGACAACCAGATAAAAAGCGTTATTCAAAAAATCAGGCACCGTAATCCAGCCACCGCAAAATGATCGACGACAGTCGTGGCGGGATAACCCCCAGAGCCCAGCACCCGAGGTTCAGCGGGAACGGAAAGCTGATGCGCGCCTGGTTCTTCGCCAACCCGCGCTGGATTCGCCGCGCCGCCTTGTCCGGTGTCCACAGCAGCGGTTTTGGCCCGGGCATTTCAAAGCACATTTTCGATTCGACGTAGCCGGGCATGATCACGTTGATCTTCACGTTGTCCGGTGCCACCAGGTCGCGCATGGCTTCGCCATAAGCCTTGATCGCGGCCTTGCTGGCGCTGTAGCTCGGCGTGGCCGGCAGCCCGCGCCAACCGGCCAGCGAACTGAACACGGCGATCTGCCCGGACTTGCGCGCGCGCATCGCCGGCAATGCCGCCTGCACCGTGGCAAGGGCGGCCAGCACGTTGATTTCGATCAGCGCCTGGGACAACTCCCAGACTTCGCCTTCGCCATTGTCGCCGGTGGAGGTGTTGACCCCGGCGCCGACGATGATCAGGTCTGGTTGCTCAGTGGCGCTGATCTCGGTGATCCAGCGGCGCAAGGCCTCCAGGTCCTGAACGTCCAGCGGTTGCAGCAACACGCGGGCACCGGCGGCGCGGCACTGGGCGGCCATTTCTTCGAGGCGGTCCAGACGACGGCCCTGCAGGATCAGCGTGACCCCCGGTTGTGCGTAGGCGGGTGCCAGCGCACCACCGATGCCGCCCGTGGCACCGGTGATCAGAATGCAGCGTGGAGAGTGTTGCGAGGTCATAGGTACTGTTCGATTTTCGAGGTTTTGGCCATCAACACTTCCAGGGAATTGTTCACCGCCATGTCGATGCCGCAGCGCGTGTAGAAGCCGCCGTTGACCTGCGTGGTGTGAATGACCGTGCTGCGAAAGCGTTGGAACAGCGTGGAGTCGGGAGGCTCCGGGTTGTCCCAGAACTCATCGAGGCCGCCTTGGTGGGTCAGGCCCTTGAGGTTGTAGATCGGATCGCTCAGGGCGATGGTCGGCACGTTGTGCATCAGCGACGAACCGCCCACGGTGCTATTGACCGTGACCACGCCGGCGACGTGCGACAGCAGCGTCGGCATGTGCCCGCTTTCGAGAAAGTCCACGCGGTCGGCAATGCCGAACTTGTCGGCGATCCGTCGGGTGATGCGGTGATAGTTGATGATGCCCGGCGTCAGCGGGTGGTTCTTGACCACCAGCCGCGCATCGCTGCCGGCATGGCGAGCGAACGAGCCCATCACGTGTTTCAACACATCCTTCATGTGCTTGAACGGCGAGTGATCGCGGATCTGCGCATCACTGTCCAGTTGCAGCGGCAGCAGGAAGGTGCGCTGACGGTTGCGCGCCACCTCGCTGATCACCTCCGAATCACGCCCGCGGGCATTCACCAGGCGCAGGCCCTGGCGGATGTAACCGGCGTACTCCACGGCCGCGTTGAACGGTGCGTGGGTCTTGTAATGGGGGAATGCCACTTTGTTCAGCGCGCCGCCGACGTGATACATCACATCGTGAAAAGCCCGGGAGGCAAAGGACAGGCGGAACGAATTGCCGTTGTGATAGCGCGGGATGTACTTGCCCACTTCGCGATACCAATCCGGGTCGCGCGGCAGCAACGAGTGATTGTTCACGCCATTTCGTTCAAGAGTGATCCAGTACGGGCGGAAGTAGCCTTCCTCGAACACGTGCACACGAATGCCCAGGGCCTTGGCCAGTTCCACCGCCGGTTGATGCACCGGGCGGCAGTCGCCGAACAGCACTACGTCGGTGATCTGGTCGGCCTTGAAGCACTGGCTGTAGAAGTCTTTCAACTGCTCGGGGCGCGCCGAATAAAACACGCGCGCGCCGCTGCCGTACAGGGTGTCGCCCATGTTGAAGTTGACCGACTTGACCCACTGGCCCTCGGCCCGCAGGGCTTTGACCAGGCGTGCGAAAAACGGCGAGCTGACGCCCTGCAAAAACAGGAACGAGTTGCGCGGTTTAACCGAAAACAGGTGTCGGGAACGCTGCTGCGAAGGCACTACGATTTCCTTGGCAACGGTCTCAAGACGGTAAGGAGCAAACGCTGAATCATCTCTCGCCATGTTGGAGTTCTTCCTTGCGTAGGTACTTCATCCCAGTTCTGAATCTCGATAAGCGTACGTTCGGGGGTGGTAAATCTTCGGGTCTTGCGGCTGACATACACCGGGTAACGAATCAGCGTGGCCGCCACCAGTTCATCCAGGCTCAGGCGCCGGGTGCGACGCGCCTGGACCTGCGGGCTGAGGTCGTGATCGCGCGTCAGCCCCCAACCGGCATAAAACGGCTGGCCGTAGGTGGTCACCGGCACGCCACGCAACAACGCCTCGAAACCCGATTGCGAGGTCAGCACATGCACCTCGTCGACCTCGGACAACAACTCGTGAAACGGCACGTCACCCACCACCTGATTGCACCATCGGTTGGTGTGCGCTTCGTCCTCGCCAGCCTCGCGCGTGCCGGCCAACACCTCCGGGTGCGGCTTGTACAACAGCCACGCCATCGGATGGCGCTCGCGCACCGCCTTGAGCAAATCCAGATTGCGCCGGATGCGATGCGCGCCATAGCGAATCGAGGCATCGGACTCAACCTGCCCCGGCACCAGAATCACCTGCGTCACCCCCGCCGGACGTTTCCACGTCGTGCCCGGCAGGTTGTATTTGGTCACCCCGGCCGTGCAAATCGCTTCGCGCAGCGCCGCTGCCCGCTGCAACAACCCAGGCGAGCACGGCTCGTTCTGCAAGAGCTGTTCCAGACGCGATGGACGCGTGGCGTCGTAGTAGATACCGAGGTCATCGAACACCCAGGACAGCGGCCGGGTTTTGTTGGCGCCCAGGCCGACGGAGCGCAGGAAACCGTCTTCGACGCGGCCCAGGTGAGTGGTGTTGTGCTGTTGCGTGAGCGCCAGGTCGTGCTGGCAACCCCAACTCACCACCATTGCCGGCGGCTTCGAACGCTTGGGGCGGGCGGCAAACCGCGTGGATGAGCCGTTGAAGAAGTCCTGCACCAATGGCTGCTTCCACTTGCTGAAGCCCACCATCTGCAAGTCGTGCGGCAGGCGACTGCGCATCCGCCGCTGCAAACCAAGCCAGGCCATGACAGTCTCGGGCGGGCAGGGCGCACCCGTCTCCGGGTCGACATAACGCGGGTATTCCACCAATGCTGCGTGCAGCAATTGCTCAAGGCTGACGGGCTGGCGACGTTCGGGCGCCGGCAAGGCATCGACGGTCAAACCCCACCCGGCATAGAACGGCATACCGAAAGTGTGCACCGGCACGCCCCACAACAGCGCATCAAAACCCAGTTGCGAAGTCATCACGTACACCGCCTGGACCTGCTCCATGAGCTCGGCCGGGTGCACGTTTTCGCTGATCAGATGCACCCGCGGATGCTTGCGCAGCGCCGCCAGGTCAAAGTGACCTGGCTTGCGGCCGGCCACCACATCGGGATGCACCTTCACCGCCACAGTGCTGTGCGGATGTTCACGCAGGGCAGCTTCAAGCATGCGCTGAAAGTCAGCGGCGGTAGCGCCTTGCAGCGAGGCATCGCCGCGTGTCTGATCGGCGACCAGCACGCAGGGCTGCGGCAAGTGGCAGGTTTCGATGCGAGCGTCGTTGTACTTCGACACGCGCTCCGCGCACCAACTGGCTTGCAAGGCAACGGCTCGCAAACGCTGCGCTTCAGTGAGCGGCGTCGGGATCAGTTGTTCAAGACGGGAAGGGTGACGGGCGTCGTGATAGATGCCCAGCGGATCGACAATCAGTGACAGCGGCGGCTCGTCGGCACCCAGGCCCACCGAACGCAGGAAACCATCCTCGACACTCAGCAGCGGCAAACCGGCTTCACTCGCCACCACCTGCGCCCGCAACGCACTCGGTTTACGACCCCACGCAAGCACCTCATCGGCCTGGCCGACGTCACCCACCGAGCCACACAACAGCCGGTACTCAGGCAGCAGGGCTGGGAGGGTAGGGATTTGTTGCGCGCCTTTAGACAAAATCAATAAAGCGCGGCGGGGGTGAGCGGCATTGTCCATAAAAAACAGCGGATATCCATAACGAGCGCGCAAAGCTATCAGGCGCAATCAGTGCGTACCTGATGAAAAATGCTCAATAAATTTGGCGCAGATGATAATACAAATGGCACCTTGCCACGCAGGAAAAGTAGGAGGTTTCCGACATTTTTTTCACATTTCTCACGGGTGTAAACGTGCGATGACGTGGAGGGATTAAACGCTCCGATGAGCGGTCGTTGGCTGGCGTAATACGCAATTGACAAGTGTCGGGAAACTCCGGTCTTGCAGGCGCTTGTTCGCAAATTCAGGCAAGGGGAGGGAAGGATTCGCACGGTGCTAGTCGGAAAGGGCCCACATCACGTTTCCTGCACGCGACCCAACCGGTAACATACGCGCCACTAAATCAAGGAACGATAGCGTCCCCATGAATCACCTCCCCATCGCCAAAGAAGCCCTCAGCGCCCAGGCGCAAGCCATCAGCCAACTCGCCGAACGCCTGGATGGCGAATTTCAACGGGCTGTAGAACTTATTCTCGGTTGTAAAGGCCGGGCAGCCGTCTGCGGTATGGGCAAATCCGGATTGATCGGCCAGAAAATGGTCGCCACCTTCGCCTCTACCGGTACCCCAAGCCTGTTCCTGCACCCAGCCGAAGCCTTCCACGGCGACTTGGGCATGCTCAAGCCCATCGATGTAGTGATCCTGATTTCCTACAGCGGTGAAACCGAGGAAGTCATCAAGCTGATCCCAAGCCTGAAATCCTTCGGCAACCCGATCATCGCCATGACCGGCAATGGCCAATCCACGTTGGCCAAGCACGCCGACATCTGGCTCGACATCTCCGTAGAGCGCGAGGTGTGCCCGAACAACCTGGCACCGACCACTTCTACCCTGGCCACCATGGCCATGGGCGATGCACTCGCGGTGGCGCTGATTGCCGCACTCGACTTCAAGCCTATGGACTTCGCCCGCTACCACCCCGGCGGCAGCCTCGGCCGCAAATTGCTCACCCGCGTCAGCGACGTGATGCACACCAACATCCCCAAAGTCAGCCGCGACACCTCGTTTCACGACTGCCTGCTGGTCATGACTTCCAGCCGCCTGGGCCTCGCCCTGGTCATGGACAACGACAAACTGATCGGCATCGTCACCGACGGCGACCTGCGTCGCGCCTTGCTGGAAAACCCAGGCGTGATCAACGAAAACGTCGCCAGCTTCATGACCGCCAAACCTCATACCGTGAAAGCCACAGCACAATTGTGTGAGGCAGAAGCGTACATGCAGGATCACAAGATTCGGGCGTTGCCGGTGACGGCAGAGGGGAGTGATGAGGTGGTGGGGGTTGTTGAGATTTTTGATTGATTAAACCGATTTAGATGGCCGCGAGTGGTAGCAATGGAGTGCCTATTACTTATCGTTAGTGCTGGTTGGTGGCGTTTTTAGATGCCAGGGTACTAGAGCCGCAAATGTTTGTGGAAAATAATAAATACGCCGTTGTTACCCATTGCGAGGTTTAAGTGCTTTCCGAACACCCAAGCGTTATCAATAATGGCGAGAATAATGTCATTGAAATTCACCCGGCCGTGCGGATCGAGTCCACAGTCAGGATCCAGATCGATGGTAATAATCACGTTTTGCGAATAGGTGAGAACACTGTAATTCGCAACATGAACATTATTTTTTCCGGCGCCTATAACGTTGTCGAGATAGGCAAAGGATGCAATCTGAGAGGTGCTATTCATGCGCGCCAGGCAGAGTCAAAACTGCTGATTGGGGCAGGGACGACGTTCGTCGGGGCGCACCTGTTCGCAATGGAAGGCAAAAGTATAGTGATTGGAGAGGATTGCATGTTCTCCAGTGGGATATTCGTCCGCACCTCTGATGAGCATCCTATTTACGATCTGCTTGGGGGGGAGCGGTTGAATGACGCACAAGACGTTGTTTTGGGGCGACATGTATGGGTAGGTGAAGGTGCAACGCTTGGAAAGGGCGCTAACATTCCAGAAGGCTGTGTGATTGGTGCGAGGTCTTACGTAAGCAAGCGCCTTGCAAGAGCCAATTCGATTTATGCAGGCGCACCTGCACGCCTTATGCGGGAAAGTGTCGTTTGGGATCGTCGTTTGAAAAAGACACCACTCGAGCCTTGAGAGTGGTAGTCGCAGGGTGAATTCCAGTTCGGATTCTTTACTGCGATTAAACGTTTCTGAGGCGGCAAAGCGATAGTTTGTCACGGATTGCTTTCTAGAGATTAAAACGGACCCGGCCCATGATTCATTGGTTTTCAATGAGTCATGGGCCAGGCTTTTTTTACTGGTTAGCGGCCCGGATCAGATACAGACGCCCCAGCAATCGAACGTGCGGACTTTTTGAGTCGCTAAAGAATTTCGCTGGCGTTAGTTCAAATTTTTGAAACTTTCTATCGTTCGAGGTTTTTCTAACCACCCAGCGAACCAATCGTTGTTCAATGCGATTGAAGCTCTTTGTTTGCGCGGCAGGTTTGGATGCAGACGCTTTTAGCGAAGTGGCTTTGGGCGCTACAGCTGAGCTGTTTGCCTTATTGTCGTTCTTGGCTCGTTGCAAAACCACTGCGCCCACTTTCCAGACGCAGTTCACTTCTGGATTGCCGTCTATTGGCAAGATTGTTTTAAGGCCAGCACCGCCGTAGGCATCTTCAAAAACCAGACCAGCGAACATCTGAGCGTCAACCGGATGCGGCTCGCTAAAGAATTTCTCAAGCACGCGCAGTGATTTGACCGGCTCGATATCGAGGTTCTTCAAGCGGGGGCCAAAAATGCTGGCTGTTTCTTCAATGAAGCTCAGTGCTCCCTTGTGGATTTTATGAACCACTTCTTCGCGTTTTGCCTCTGCCGCAAAGCGATCCATAAAGATCGGCGTCAGTCGACCATTCCAGTCACGATCCATGCGCACGAAGGAAGTATCCACGCTGCTGAACAGTGTCTCGTAGAGAGGGACGTTTCGGCAGAATGGATGGTGGGTGTCGTGACGATCCACAAATTCACCGAGATAGCCTCTGATCGGCATTCCATACGCGTCTACGCGTTTCAGTGCCTGGCGGAAGGTCATCAGGTAATAACCGCCAAACAGCTTTTGGCGATCAGTCAGCAAGTACAGGGATTCTTGCATGGTGCCGGCATACCCTATGTCAACCAAGGCCACTTCGCCGTCATCCAGCAGGCCGGTTCCTTCAAGGTATTCGAGGTAATTTGTCCGTTCCTTTTTCGCCGCACTGACAATGAGTGGCAGCAGATCAAGGAAAAATGGCTTGAGCATTTCCTGATGTTTGTTAGTGACAATTGTCTCAAGCGAGAGGTCGTGTTTTGCGAGAATGTCCATCGGGACATTGGCTGGGTAGACACCAAAACGAGACGAGAGCAGGTGTTGGATGCTGGTGCGGGCAAAATCCACCTGAAGCAGGTCCATGACGCCATGTTCATCGCGTACCTTTGCCAGGTTCACTGCTCTGCGAGAGCAGAGGAGGTAGTGGCTGCTTGGCGCGTCGGGATAATTCTGCGCGATGCGGTCATAGGCTTCCTTCATGATCAAGCCATCACGAGACAGGAAGTAGAGACGCTTGACGCCGTCGCGGATGGCTTTTTCCATTAGCCATTTCGTGTAGCCCAGCAGCATCGGGCCTTGGCCGTAGTAACCCAGGCGCCAAGGGTCACCGCAGAACAGGGTGCCGCGTCGATGTGGCAAGTAAGGGTTGTCGTGGAATCGGTTGCCTGCGACAGCCAGGATCATTTTCCAGTCGAGAGAATGGCGTTCTTCGTCGCGAGACCAAGGGTTCTTGAAGCTGTCGCACTCCGCGAACACTTCCGAGGCTTTGACCAAGTGGAACGGTTTGATGCCACGATCTTTGGCGCGAACCACGTCCGCCGCAACGTTATCTCCAACGTGGAGAATCGTTTTTGGATCAACATTCAGGTCTTCAAGTACGTGGTCGAACAATCGTCCGTTGTGTTTCTTCACGCGTGCTTCAGACGATACGTAAAAGCGGTCGTAACCTTCATAGCCATTCTTTTTGAGGATGGCCTCGAGGAAATCGCGAGGCAGATACATGTCGGAAATGATGATGATGCGCTTGCCCAGGCTACGGGCTTCATTGAATGCCTTGAACCCCGACAACCTTGGGTAAAGGATGTCCATTTCCATCTGCATTTCCAGCTGTTTAACGCGCTCGGCGAGTTCTTCGCCAACACCGGTCTGTTCTGCGAATGCCTGATAGATCTCATCGATGTGGGTTTCGCCATCACCACGTGCGATTGCTTCTTCGAAAGCGGCTTTTTCTGCAGCGCGTCTTGCGGCACGGAAATCAAGGGAAGGAAGATTGCAGATCTGCCGTACTTCTTCGGACATGAATTCGAACATGTCGGAAGGCGACTTGAATGGGCGGTAAAGCAGCGTGTCGAACACATCGAACGAGATGATCGGGTGCCGAAGAATCTGCTGTGAAAGCTCACGGCAATGATCCATCGACGACTCTTCTCGTACCTGATTGAAGTAGCCGAGTTGCTTGAGATATTCGGGCTCGCGCCGCAACTCCATCAGTGCATCGGCGACCGGCACTTGTTCGTTCCAGAGTGGAAAGTCACCGGCGGGACGAGAGGCAACTTCTGCCAGCCAACGAGCATAGCCTTTACCATCTTCGGCGAGCATTTGTGCAGGCAGGTGCTTTGTACGAATTGCAGAGATGATCAACTCATCGCGCACTATCGGTTGACCCGCGGTGACCTGCGCAAAGAACTCATCCCAGTCGTTGGTGGTAGCGAATGGAGTGATATGACTGGCGCCAAGTGTCAGCAACGGTTTTTGCCAGAATGCTGCCTGATAGCCGAGAGAAGACGAGATCGAAATGACCCCGTCCATTTCCGGAACCAGTAGCTGCGATACCGATGGAATTTTGTCGAAGCTTTCGAAGTAGGCAAAGTTCGGGAAGCGCGAACGCAGGTAGCTGATGTTCTGCGCAGTCAGGACCGCACTTCGCGTCTGGCCTGACCAGTAGTTAGTCACGACCAAGGCCTGATTGGCCGGCATGCGGCCCATGATGTCTACCAGTACATCGAACTGACTGCGTCGCCCCAACACAGAGTCGATCATGAAGTAGCCGTCGATCTGCAGCGGCAACAGCACAACGCTGCGAAAGCGTTGTTTCAAGTCATTGATGGAGACTTGAGTAGGGGCTATCGAACTCAAAAAGCGAGCTTCATGATCCCTCAAGGCATCAAGGGCCGATATTTCCGCGGCACTGACAAGCTGATTGGCAGGGACCGTACTGTCACCCAGCAGGCCGGTATCAAACGCAACCAGATTGGCAAACGGGGCGCGCGAGAAGAAGCCTGGCATCTGATAAATGATGCGTGCATTTGGGAAAATTTCCGCGAGACAAGACATCGGGGCTTCCCAGACAAGAATGACGTCTGGTTCGAATCCGGATGGCAGATCTGCTGTCAGCAGATCTGCGAGGCGAGTGTGCTCGCCCTCTTTGTAGTCCTTGGCTTGATGCCGGAGTGAGCGCTCAAGCGTGTTTTCGCCTTCGGTCCAGGTCAGTGGATCAATCGTTGACAGCGAACCAAGTGCTTCGACATGGCCATCTCGTAGCGCTCGTTCAGCAATGACCTGGCTTACGATGCAGTGGGTGTTTACGCCTGCGCCGCGAAGCGCGGTGACCTGTGGAACGATGGAACTGCGAAGCGTGGCGTAGCGAAACTCAGGGTTACCCAGCTCGATGGCGGGCTCCAGGTAGAAAAGGACGTTCATTCAATTTCCTTGAATTCTGCTGAAGTGTTTCTTACCGGGCAATCCTTGAGTCAGCTTATATAAAGACCAGTATGTGACATCCCTGTCTTTTAACTTGTTCGCGCTGTACAAAATTCACTGGCCGCCCAACAAACACTCCACTCATTATAAATATCGATTTGGCATGCCGCCGCGACAGGGGCCGTGGCGGCGAGCATGAAGTCCAATGGACGTTCCTGCTTAGTTCGGGCTTACGCCCACAGCGCGACCCAATACAAGGGTCTGAACGATTGGCCCAATAATTTTTTGCCATTCGTACACGGCTGCGTTGGTTACGTAGATCGTATCGTCTGGCTTGAGCATGACTTGCCGGGCATAAAAAATGGCGGCGGGGTCACGCATGTCAATACGCATGACAATTGGCTTGGCCGCTTGTGTAGCAGTGGCTTCACCCATGCGGAACACGAATACGCCTTGCGGATTAGCGTTGGCCTCTTTCAAGCCACCAACAGAGCCCAGTGCATCCAGCAAACTGGCGTTCTGGGAGGGCAAATCGTGCAAGCCAGGCTCACCCACAGCACCCATCGCTACAAAGCGTTGGCGTGCGCGGTCCAGAATCACTTCGGAATTGGGCTTCAGTACGAAGTTGTTACCGGCGAGGATATCTTCGTAGTTGTAGGTATTCGCTTGAGCGCCATTGCGTACAGTGACGTTGACCAGATGTGGTTCCATCACCGGACCGCCAGCCTGATTGACAGCGTCGAGCAGTGTCAGTGGACCTTGCAAGGTAGAGAAGCGCCCGGGCGCCTTCACAGCACCTGCCACCAGCACCGAGCCGGACAGATCGCCAACCAGGTCAACGTGCGCTTGCACGTCCGTGGTCACGCCCTTGAGCTTCAGACGAATCATGTCCTCGACCTGAATCAGGGTCATGCCGGCAACGAACTGATGGCCAACATACGGCAGGGAGATCATCCCTTTGTCGTCGATGCGTACCTTGAGCTGGGTGCCGCCCGTTGCCAATGGGGCGAACAGGCCACTGCCGTCCGGGGCGTTGTCAGTGATCAATACGCTGATCACGTCACCACCCATCAGTCGCACGCTCTGAGCCATAGGCGTGGTGATTTTGGCTTTGGCTGGTTTGGCGGCCGGGCGCATGTACGGTGCGATGGTGTCGGCGTTGATGTCCACCAGGTCATATGCAGTGCTTTGGTGTCGGCTTTCGATATCGCCTTTGTATGGGCCAGCGCCAGACATCACGCCACTGCAGCCGGTCAAAGTGAGGGTCACCAGCATCAAACCCGCAACAGCGCTGTTTCGCATGCTCAAGTTCAGGGGGCGAAGGGGCAGGCCAGTAATGGATTTAATCACGATGATCCTCGATCGATGCAATAAGGAAGCGGGCAATACCGTAGAGCAACAGCAGGGCCATGAAGAGGGTCGCCAGGTTGTACAGGCGCTCTGGGTACAGGGCCAATTGCGGTGTGTTCGGGCTGACCACGGTGACCAAGGTGCGGATTTTCTTGCTGGCCTCAATACGGGCGTTGTCCAGTGCGGCAACGGCGGTCTTGTAGGTTTCTTCGGCGATGCCGGCGTCCAAGGTCAGTTGTTGGAAGCGCGAAGCGACAACGTTCAGTTGGTCACCATCCGGCGCGGAAACCAGCAGGCGCTTCTCGGCAACCAGTTGTTCACGAATGGCATTGACGCGTTGTTGTTGCTGCTTGACTTGCGGTGAGTCCGGACGAAGCTTGTAGAGCATCTGGGTCAGCACGGCGCGCTCTTTGGAATGCTCGGCTTCCAGCGTGTCAATAATGCTGGCACGGCCCTGGGCCGAGCTTTTACCGTCCAGTACCTTGTTGCGGTCCTGGAAGGTCAGCAGTTCTTCCTTGCGTTGGGTGTAGTTCTTTTTCGCGCCTTCCAGTTCGACTTGGGCGAAGCGCATCTGCTCACGGGCGATGCTGTGGGAGACTTCGTTCACGAAGTGTTCGCTGGCCTCGAGAATGGTCTTGACCATTTGCTCGGCGAGTTCCGGACTGAAGGCTTGTACTTCAACTTTCAGCAGGCCGGTGGTTTCGTCGTAGTGCGCGGTGACCATGCGCTGGTAGTACTCGAGCAGGTCTTCGCGCTCGGTGTCGGTGTCCAGCCAGAAGAACGGGTCGCTGCGTTGCTTGCTGTATTGCTCGACCCAGTGCAGGCGATCTTCCAGCAGTTGCATCATGTCCATCGACACAATGTATTCGCGCAGGTACAGGGTCTCTTCGCGGGAGGCCGGGTTGGTGCCGGTCAGCAGCATGCTCAGGCCGGGCATCTGTGCCGCCGAGTTGTTGCCGTCCTGGCGTACCACCACTTGCGAGGAGCTGACAAAGCGGTCCACGGCGAAAAAGCTGTAGTAGACGGCGGCCAGTACCATCGGCAGCACGATCAGCCCCAGTGTCAGGCGCCAGCCCTTGAATTTACCCGTACTGCTCATATGCACACGCATCCTTGAAATGAAACTGTTCACGCCCCAGTCAGGCGATCAGGTGTTGTAGGCCTTGATGCCTTCATCGACATCGTCATAGATCTGCACCCCGCCATCGCGCACCAGCAGCACGACGTCACAGAGCTTTTTGATTTCGGGCATGCTGTGGGAAACCAGCACCACCTTGGATTGCTGCAGGCGTGTTTCGAACACGTCTGTGCACTTGCGCTTGAAATGCGCGTCACCCACCGACATCACTTCGTCGATCAGGTAATAGTCAAAGTCGAAGGCCATGCTCAGGCCAAAGGCCAGGCGCGAGCGCATGCCGGAGGAGTAGGTCTTGACCGGCTCGTCGATCCAGCTGCCGATTTCCGCGAAGTCTTCGACGTAGCTGATTTTCTGGCGCATGGCGTCACCCTCGGCGCCGTAGACCCGGCTGACGAACTTGATGTTTTCGCGCCCGGTCATGGTGCCGTGCAGGCCGCCGGACAAACCGACCGGCCAGGAAATGCTCTTGTTGGTGACCACCGTGCCGGAGTCCGGAACATCGGCGCCGCCCAGCAGGCGCATCAGGGTCGATTTGCCCGAGCCGTTGCGACCGATCAGGCCAATGTTCTTGCCCGGTGGAATTTGCAATGACAGGTCGCGGAACACGTGCCGGCGACCTTTGGGGGTCAGGTAAGACTTGGTGATATTTCTGAGCTCGAACACGGGAAGCCTGCGGTTAGCCGTTCTTGGAAGAGATCAAATGCAGTCGACGAACCCGGTAGGTGCCCAGGGAGACGAACAGCAAGACCAGGGTGAACGCGATGACGTAGTGAACCGAAATGCCATCGACCGTCACGTAGTGCGGGAAGATTTCGCCGCGGATCAGTTCCAGCAGATGCAGGAATGGGTTGAGCAGCAGCACGGGCAGCATGGCGTGCGGCAGGTAGGCGGCGGGAATGAGCACGCCCGAAAGGAAGTACAGCGGGAAGAACATCATCCGCAGAAACAGGGCACTGCTGGGCATGGCATGGGCAATCAGCGACAGCAACATGCCCAGGCCAAAGGAAAACAGCACGCCCAGCAGGATGGTCAGCATCCATTCGATGGGGGCCTTGATGGACATGTCGAAGCCGTACCAGGCAAAGCCGAACACCAGGATGGCGTAGGCGCTGGCGGAGATGCTGAACTCCACCAGTACCCGGGCGATGTAGGTGTCGAGTGGCTTGATCTGTTTGTAGGCAAACAGCGAGCGGTTTTCCTTAGGGCTGTTCATCAAGCGCAAGGCGGTGTTGCGAAACAGCAGGAAGGGCGCCAACCCGACCAGGACGAACACCGGGTAATCGATCCCGGCGACGGTGCTGCCACGAATCAGGCTGAAGGCGACGCTCAGAATCAACAGGTGGGCAATCGGTTCCAGCAGCGTCCAGCTCGCGCCCATGCGCCGGTCGCCGAAACGCGAACGCGCTTCACGCAGCACCAGGGCAAAAATGACGGATTTTTTGATTTGGAGGGAAGAACGGGGCTTCAGCATGATTTACCGCACAGCACAACGGCGCGATAAACGCGTTGTTTGAATTCATTTTCAGAGGAACCGTCTGTAGGACGGGTCGCTTCCATTCGTGGGGCGGGAGGGTAAACGGTGTGGGAGACAGGAGTCAAGCCGCTTAGTTCCCTACCGATAATCGGGCGTTGGTGCCAATGTTTACGGCGTTTTGATCGGTTATGACTGCTCGGGCAGGGTGTTGAGGTTGTTCGAAATGATCGGTCCTTAGCCGGCCAGCATCGGGTAGGTAAACAAGCCGAAATGCAGCAGGTTCAACCCGAAGTGGGTGGCAATGGCGGCCGCGAGGCCGCCGTAGCGATAAGCCAGGCCATAACCGGTGCCGGCCATGCTCGCCAGCATCACCCATTGCCATCCGGCGCCCCAGTGGACCAGGCCGAACAGTAGTGCTGCGATCAGCCAGGCCAGGTGTTCGCCGTGGGGCAGGTGTTTCAGGCGTCGGCCCAGGCCGCCCTGTATATAGCCGCGGAACAGCGCTTCTTCCACGACGGTCACCAGCAGCAGGTTGTTGTTCACCCACAGCCAGGCCTGCGGCGGCCATTTCGGCGACCATTCGACGATGCCCAGCAGGCAAGCCGCACCGAGGGTGGTGAGGGCGGTCAGGCTCAAGGCGAGGATGGTTGCCTTTAATGTCTGCGCCGGGGAATGACGACCGATGATCCACGGGCACACGATCAGCAGCCAGAAACCGATCAATGGCTTGTCGAGGTTGAGGTTCATCGAGAAGGGGACAGCGGTTTCGGTGAAGCGCGCCTGGTCGATCATCCTGGCGTTGTAGAAGCCCGGCCAGAGGTGAAGCGCCAGGGGCAGCGCCATGCCGATGAACTGGGCATGGCCGAGGTAGCGGCCAACGCGATGGTGGGGTTGCCGGACGGCGTAACCAGCGAGCGCCAGCACAAGGATTGCAAGGCCGACCAGCGGGGTCAGTTGCCCATAGGTGAGTGCGAGGACGTAACCGGCAGCGAGCAGTGTCAGGTACGGCCAGGGCAGCACGAGCATGGTGGATCCTTGGTTCGGTTGGGGCTTTCCTTAAATGTGGGCTATTTAGGCAGAAATGACAGTCGCTCGGCGAGTGCAATTCCATTTTTTGTGCGTATGTCTATGGGTAGGAGCTGGCTTGCCAGCGAAGGCGTCCGAAAGGCCGATACATGGCTCGAGATTGCCTTCGCCGGCAAGCCGGCTCCTACAGGGTGTGCGTTGCCACAAGGATGGTCGTGCGACCCGGTTATTGTAGGAGCTGGCTTGCCAGCGAAGGCGTCCGAATGGTCAATGCATGGCTCGAGATTGCCTTCGCCGGCAAGCCGGCTCCTACAGGGTATGCGTCGCCACAAGGATGGTCGTGCGCCCCGGTTGTTGTAGGAGCTGGCTTGCCAGCGAAGGCGTCCGAATGATCAATGCATGGCTCGAGATTGCCTTCGCCGGCAAGCCGGCTCCTACAGGGTGTGCGTCGTCATGGAAATGGTCGTTCGTGTCGAATTGTAGGAGCTGGCTTGCCAGCGCAGGCGTCCGAAAGGCCGATACATGGCTCGAGATTGCCTTCGCCGGCAAGCCGGCTCCTACAGGGTGTGCGTCGTCACCAGGATGGTCGCGCGCCCCGGTTATTGTAGGAGCTGGCTTGCCAGCGAAGGCGTCCGAATGGTCAATGCATGGCTCGAGATTGCCTTCGCCGGCAAGCCGGCTCCTACAGGGTATGCGTCGCCATGGAAATGGTGGTTCGTGTCGAATTGTAGGAGCTGGCTTGCCAGCGAAGGCGTCCGAATGGTCAATGCATGGCTCGAGATTGCCTTCGCCGGCAAGCCGGCTCCTACAGGGGGTGGGGATGTTGATCCCTGTTTGGGAGCCGGGCCAAGCACTCAAGACGCAATCAATTGCCGCAACACATAATGCAAGATCCCTCCCGACTTGAAGTACTCGACCTCGTTGAGCGTATCGATGCGGCACAGAACATCGACTTTCTCGTAGCTGCCGTCCTCGCGGGTGATGACCAGTGTCAGGTTCATCCGTGGCGTGAGCTCGACGCCGGTCAGGCCGAGGATGTCCAGGGTTTCGCTGCCGTTGAGGTTCAGGCTCTTGCGGTTCTGGTCCAGTTTGAACTGCAACGGCAACACGCCCATGCCGACCAGGTTGGAGCGGTGGATCCGTTCGAAGCTTTCGGCGATGACCGCTTTTACCCCCAGCAGGTTGGTGCCCTTGGCCGCCCAGTCGCGGCTCGAACCGGTGCCGTATTCCTGGCCGGCGATCACCACCAGCGGTGTGCCCGCTGCCTGATAACGCATGGCGGCGTCGTAGATCGGCATTTTCTCCCCGGTGGGAATGTAGCGGGTATTGCCGCCTTCTTCGCCACCGAGCATCTCATTGCGAATGCGGATGTTGGCGAAGGTGCCGCGCATCATCACTTCGTGGTTGCCGCGCCGTGAGCCGTACGAGTTGAAGTCCCGCGGCTCCACGCCTTTGTCGCGCAGGTATTGGCCTGCCGGGCTGTCGGCCTTGATGTTGCCGGCGGGGGAGATGTGGTCGGTGGTCACCGAGTCGCCGAGCAGGGCGAGGATGTTGGCGCCGCTGACATCCTTGACCACCGGCGGCGGGCCGCCGATGTCGTCGAAGAACGGCGGATGCTGGATGTAAGTCGAATCGTCCTGCCAGACATACGTCGCTGCCTGCGGCACTTCAATCGCCTGCCACTGTGCGTCCCCGGCAAACACCTCGGCGTACTCCTTGTGGAACATCGCGGTGTTGACCTTATTGACCGCGTCGGCAATTTCCTGGCTGCTGGGCCAGATGTCCCGCAGGTAAACCGGTTTGCCGTCCTTGTCTTCACCCAGCGGCTCGCGGCTGAGGTCGGTGCGCACCGTGCCGGCCAACGCATAGGCCACCACCAGCGGCGGGGAAGCCAGCCAGTTGGTTTTCACCAGGGGATGCACCCGGCCTTCGAAGTTGCGGTTGCCGGAGAGCACGGACGCCACGGTCAGGTCGGCTTGCTGAATGGCTTTTTCAATCGGTTCCGGCAGCGGCCCGGAGTTGCCGATGCAGGTGGTGCAGCCGTAACCGACCAGGGCGAAACCCAACTCATCGAGGTAGTGGGTCAGGCCGGCCGCCTTATAGTAATCGGTGACCACTTTCGAGCCGGGCGCCAGTGAGCTTTTCACCCAGGGTTTGCGTTTCAGGCCTTTTTCTATGGCCTTCTTCGCCACCAGCCCGGCCGCCATCATTACGCTCGGGTTAGAGGTGTTGGTGCAGGACGTGATGGCGGCGATTACCACGGCACCGTTTTTCAGCCGGTAGGTCTGGCCTTCGTAGTGGTAGTCCGCCTCGCCGGCGAGGTCGGCGTTGCCGACCGCGACGCCACCGCCACCCTCACTTTCCAGGCGTCCTTCTTCTTTACTGGTAGGCTTGAATTGCAGGTCGATGAAGTCGCTGAAGGCTTGCGCGACGTTCGGCAGCGATACCCGGTCCTGCGGGCGTTTTGGCCCGGCGAGGCTGGCTTCGACGCTGCCCATGTCCAGCGCCAGGCTGTCGGTGAACACCGGTTCCTGGCCGGGCAGGCGCCACAAGCCCTGAGCCTTGCTGTAGGCCTCGACCAGTTGCACGGTCTCGGCGGGGCGGCCGGACAGGCGCAGGTATTCCAGGGTCACGTCGTCCACCGGGAAGAAGCCGCAGGTGGCGCCGTACTCCGGGGCCATGTTGGCGATGGTCGCGCGGTCGGCCAGCGGCAGGTCGGCGAGGCCGTCGCCGTAGAACTCGACGAATTTACCCACCACGCCTTTCTTGCGCAGCATCTGGGTCACGGTCAGCACCAGGTCGGTGGCGGTGATGCCTTCCTTGAGCTTGCCGGTGAGCTTGAAGCCGATCACTTCCGGAATCAGCATCGACACCGGTTGCCCGAGCATCGCCGCTTCCGCCTCGATGCCACCGACGCCCCAGCCGAGTACGCCGAGGCCGTTGATCATGGTGGTGTGGGAGTCGGTGCCGACCAGGGTGTCGGGGAAGGCGTAGGTGCGGCCGTCCTCGTCTTTGGTCCAGACCGTGCGACCGAGGTATTCGAGGTTCACCTGGTGGCAGATGCCGGTGCCCGGCGGCACCACGCTGAAGTTGTCGAAGGCGCTTTGGCCCCAGCGCAGGAACGCGTAGCGCTCGCCATTGCGCTGCATTTCAATGTCGACGTTTTGCTCGAACGCGTTGCTGCTGGCGAACTTGTCGACCATCACCGAGTGGTCGATCACCAGGTCCACGGGTGACAGCGGGTTGATTCGCTGCGGATCGCCACCGGCCTTGGCCATCGCCGCACGCATGGCGGCCAGGTCGACCACGGCCGGAACGCCGGTGAAGTCCTGCATCAGCACCCGCGCCGGGCGGTACTGGATTTCCCGGTCGGAGCGGCGCTCCTTGAGCCAGGCGGCCAGCGCCTTGAGGTCGGCGCCGGTGACGGTTTTTTCGTCCTCCCAGCGCAGCAGGTTTTCCAGCAGGACTTTCAACGACATGGGCAGCTTGTCCAGATCGCCCAGGCTCTTGGCAGCGTCGGGCAGGCTGAAATAGTGGTAGGTCTTGCTCCCCACTTGTAGGGTTTTCAGGGTGTTCAGGCTATTGACGGAGGGCATTGCGATCACTCCTTTGAGTCCGCACGGCTACGGACGGAGGGGACGGGCAGAGCATTAAACCTAGCCCTGTTTGAAGTAGCTGGCTAATAACTGGACTCTATCGACAAGTCCGAGGTTCCGAAGTCGGCTATCATGCGCGGGTTTTCGTGACAGGCTTTGCTTCAACGCAAGCCTGGGCATCGCGCAGTGGCCGAATTCCTCGCCATTGCCCAGGAGTAAGAATGAACACCCTTTTTATGCATTGCCGACCGGGCTTCGAAGGCGAAGTCTGTTCCGAGATTTCCGACCTGGCGGCGCGGCTGAACGTGGCCGGTTATGCCAAGGCCAAGGCAGCCACGGCCTGCGCCGAGTTTGTCTGCGCCGAAGAAGACGGCGCCGAGCGCCTGATGCGCGGGCAGCGTTTTGCCGAGCTGATCTTCCCGCGCCAGTGGGCCCGGGGAATTTTCATCGATCTGCCGGAAACCGACCGCATCAGCGTGATCCTCGCACACATGGCCGATTTTCCGCTGTGCGGCAGCCTGTGGCTGGAAATGGTCGACACCAACGACGGCAAGGAGCTGTCGAACTTCTGCAAGAAATTCGAAGGGCACCTGCGCAAGGCGCTCATGGCTGCTGGCAAACTGGTGGAAGACGCCCACAAGCCGCGTCTGTTGCTGACTTTCAAAAGCGGTCGTGAAGTGTTCATGGGCCTGGCCGAGGCGAACAATTCCGCCATGTGGCCGATGGGCATCCCGCGCCTGAAGTTCCCGCGCGAGGCGCCGAGCCGCTCGACGCTAAAGCTGGAAGAGGCGTGGCACCATTTCATCCCGCGCGATCAGTGGGACGAGCGCCTGCACAGCGACATGACCGGCGTCGACCTGGGCGCTGCGCCCGGCGGCTGGACTTGGCAACTGGTCAACCGCGGCATGCTGGTGACCGCCATCGACAACGGCCCGATGGCCGAGAGCTTGATGGACACCGGGCTGGTGCAGCACTTGATGGCTGACGGTTTCACCTTCAAGCCCAAGCAACCGGTGGACTGGATGGTTTGCGACATTGTCGAGAAACCGGCGCGCAACGCGGCGATGCTCGAAGAGTGGATCGGCGAAGGGCATTGCCGCGAGGCGGTGGTCAACCTCAAGCTGCCGATGAAGCAGCGTTACGCCGAAGTGAAACGCTTGCTGGAGCGGATTGCCGACGGCTTCAAGGCCCGCGGCATCAAGGTCGAGATCGGCTGCAAACAGCTGTACCACGACCGCGAGGAAGTGACCTGCCACCTGCGCCGCCTGGACATCAAGAAACCCAAATCCCGCTAACCCCACACCACCCTGTAGGAGCTGGCCTGCCAGCGAAGGCGGTCTATCAGTCACTTTCAATGTTGAATGACCCACCGCTTTCGCTGGCAAGCCAGCTCCTACAAGGGCCGTGCGAGCCAGAGATGACTTGGCACCCGGCATTGCGCGACAATGCCGGCCAGTTTAGGAGTCCATCATGAGTGAAATGCTTGACACGCCGGTAGACGGCACCCTCGACGCCACCGGCCTTAACTGCCCGGAGCCGGTGATGATGCTGCACCAGCACATTCGTGACCTGGTGCCCGGCGGCCTGCTCAAGGTGATCGCCACTGACCCGTCGACCCGTCGCGACATTCCCAAGTTCTGTGTGTTTCTCGACCACGAACTGGTGGCGCAACACGAAGAGGCCGGCACCTACCTCTACTGGATCCGCAAAAAATCCAGCTGACCCCCCTGTAGGAGCTGGCTTGCCAGCGAAGGCGGTGTTTCAGTCACTATCAGTGTTGAATGACCGACCGCTTTCGCTGGCAAGCCAGCTCCTACGGGCCTAGTGGTGCCTAACCCGTGCTCAGGCGAATCCGTTTACGCGCACTGCGCGTCAATCGGATCGACAGCATCAGCGCCGCGCAGCTCAGGCCGGCGATCAAGCCTTCCCAGAGCCCGCTCGGACCACTGGCCGGGCCGAACAAATCGGTCAGCCCCAATACGTAACCCACCGGCAAGCCAATGCCCCAATAGGCGAACAGGGTGAGGATCATCGTCACCCGGGTGTCCTGGTAACCACGCAGTGCGCCTGCGCAAATCACCTGGATCGCATCGGAAAACTGATACAGCGCGGCATAGACAATCAGCATCGACGCAATCTGGATCACGTTTTGGTCAGGGGTGTAGATCGAGGCGATTGGCTCGCGCAGGCACAGGATCAGCGTCGCCGAAAACGCTGCGAACACCAACGCGGCGCCGAGCCCGACCTTGGCGGCGAAGCGTGCCTGCCAGGGGTTGCCAGCCCCCAGCGCCTGACCGACCCGCACGGTCACCGCCATGCCCAGCGAGTAAGGGATCATAAACAGCAGCGAACTGATATTCAGCGCGATCTGGTGCCCGGCTACCACGGTCGAGCCGAGGCTGCCGATCAGCAGGGCGATCACGGCGAAGATGCTCGATTCGGCGAACACGGCGATACCGATCGGCAGGCCGATGCTGACAATGCGCTTGATCTCGGCCCATTTCGGGCCATCGAAGCGCACCAGCACCCGGGTGCGGGCATAGAAGGGCGCGAAGAGCGTCCACCCGGCCATGCTCAACGCCATGAACCACATCACAATGCCACTGGCCCAGCCGCAACCGACGCCACCGAGGGCCGGTGCGCCGAAATGGCCATAGATCAAGGTGTAGTTCAGCGGGATGTTCAGCAGCAGGCCGCACAAGCCAATGACCATGCTCGGGCGAGTCCGCCCCATGCCATCGCTGTAGCAGCGCAACACGTAATAGAACGCCATGCCGGGAAAGCCGAAGGCGATACCGTGCAGGTAACCCATGCTTGGCTCGATCAATAGCGGGTCGACTTTCATCCAGTGCAGGATCGGCTCGGCGCTGAGCAGCAGGCCGCTGCCCATCAATCCGACACACAGCGCGAGCCACAATGCCTGGCGGACCAGCGGGCCGATTTCGTCGAGCTTCCCGGCGCCAAAGCGTTGCGCGACCTTGGGCGTGGTCGCCAGCAGGATGCCGGACATCAACAGGTAGACCGGAATCCAGATCGAGTTGCCCAGGGCCACCGAGGCCAGGTCCCGTGGGCTGACTCGGCCGGCCATCACCGCATCGACGAAGCCCATGGCGGTGGTGGCCAGCTGCGCGACCATGATCGGCAGGGCCAGGCTGAGCAAGCCCTTGAGCTCGACGCGAACCGGCGTGGTGCGCGCAGGCGCCAGGGCGGCAGTGTTGTCAGTTACAGAATTCAATGGCGAAACGTCCGAAAGGTGTTGAAGCACAGGCGCGCATTCTACGCGTTGA
Organism: Pseudomonas sp. NFX15; assembly: GCF_049132105.1. Taxonomy (NCBI): domain Bacteria; kingdom Pseudomonadati; phylum Pseudomonadota; class Gammaproteobacteria; order Pseudomonadales; family Pseudomonadaceae; genus Pseudomonas; species Pseudomonas sp. NFX15. The sequence continues at coordinate 244,282 of NZ_JAFMPV010000003.1, read as the reverse complement.
CGCGCCAGTCAGGAAAAGACCCGTGTTAGCGATTTGTAATCGATGCTTGTGCAGGACCCCATGTGGCGAGGGGGCTTACCCCCGTTCGGCTGCGAAGCAGTCGCAAACCTGGTTAGCACGGTGCATCTGGAGGACTGCGGTGGACAATTTAGGCCGCTGCGCAGCCCAACGGGGGCAAGCCCCCTCGCCACACGGGAAATGACGGTGCTTCTGGCTGGTCGTTCACCCGCATCTACGCCTACACTGCCGATCCGCCAAAGGAGCCTGCCATGCTGATTGTTGCCGACGAAAATATCCCCCTGCTCGATGCCTTCTTCGAAGGTTTCGGTGAAATCCGCCGGGTGCCGGGGCGCTCCATCGATCGCGCCACGGTCGAGCAGGCCGATGTGCTGTTGGTGCGCTCGGTGACCAACGTCAATCGCGCGCTGCTCGAAGGCAGCAAGGTGCGCTTTGTCGGCACGTGCACGATCGGCACCGATCATCTGGACCTCGATTACTTTCAGCAGGCCGGTATCACCTGGTCCAGCGCGCCGGGCTGCAACGCCCGTGGTGTGGTCGACTATGTGCTAGGGAGCCTGCTGACCCTGGCTGAAATCGAAGGTGTCGACCTCACGCAGCGAACCTATGGCGTGGTCGGTGCCGGTGAAGTGGGCGGGCGGCTGGTCAAGGTATTGCAAGGCCTGGGCTGGAAGGTACTGGTGTGTGATCCACCACGGCAGGCCGCTGAAGGCGGTGACTATGTCAGCCTTGAGCAGATCATCGAAGCGTGCGATGTCATCAGCCTGCACACGCCATTGACCAAGCAGGGCGCGCAGTCGACTTGGCATCTGTTCGATGAAAAACGCCTGAACCAACTGCGCCCCGGCACCTGGCTGATCAACGCCAGCCGTGGCCCGGTGGTGAACAACGCGGCCCTGCGTGATGTGTTGCTGGAGCGCGAAGACCTGCAAGCGGTGCTCGATGTCTGGGAAGGCGAGCCGGAAGTCGATGTGGCGTTGGCCGAACTGTGCGTGCTGGCAACGCCACACATTGCCGGTTACAGCCTCGACGGCAAACAGCGCGGCACAGCGCAGATTTATCAGGCGTACTGCGATTTCCTCGGGCAACCGGCGCAGGTGAAACTCAGCGATTTGCTGCCGGCGTCGTGGCTGTCGCACATCACCCTCAACGCGCAAAGCGACCCGGCCTGGGCGCTGGCGATGCTGTGCCGTGGCGTGTACGACCCGCGGCGTGACGATGCGGATTTCCGGCGCAGCCTTGTGGGTAGCATCAGCGACCAGCGGGCGGCGTTCGACGCGCTGCGCAAGCAATATCCTTCGCGGCGTGAGATCGACGGGTTGCAGGTGCGGATCGAGGGTGAGTCGGATGAGTTGCGCAGGATGGTGGTGGCGTTGGGAGCGACGGTGGTCTGATCACCTTGCTGGCACAATCGCGAGCAGGCTCACTCCTACAGGTTTTGTGAACATCACAAATCCCTTGTAGGAGTGAGCCTGCTCGCGAAGGGCACCCCCCGTTCCATCATTGGAAAAACAGGCATAAAAAACCCGGTCAACAATGGGCCGGGTGAAGAAGACGGTGGCTATATCACTTTTGTTCGGCAGGCTTGACCAATCGCTTTTCCAGTTCGCTGCACGCTTTCTGGATCATTTCTTCAGTGATCGGTACTTCGCGGCCTTGCTCGTCGATAATCGAGCAACCCAGAGACTGGTCTGGTTGCGTGCGGATCACTTGAATCTTGTCATCGCTGCTGTGTTGCAAGGACATGGCCTGTCTCCTCATCAGGTTGTGTGCTCACTGTAGAACCGCCAGGTGACCGGGCTATGACAACGTCCTGCGATCGTTCCGGGTGGGACAGAACCAGTCCACCAGAAATGCCTTCAACTGGCTACCCGAACTTTAGACCATTAGCGTCTAGCCTCTAGTCGTGGTGGACATAATTAACCTGACTCATTGTGATTTGCGCCGAGCCACCCCATTGAGCGGAGTAGGCTGACCCTATTGACCGTTTTTTTTGTCCTGGATGATTGCGATGCTCTCTGCTCGTCACCGCCGTGCCATTCGCCTGGCCAGTCGTTTCATCGCACCGTATCGTTGGCACGCCTTGGGTGCCCTGCTTGCGTTGATCGTCACCGCCGGTATCACCTTGTCCATGGGGCAGGGCATTCGCCTGCTGGTGGACAAGGGGTTCATGACCCAGTCGCCGCATTTGCTCAACCAGTCCATCGGCCTGTTCATGCTGTTGGTGGTGGGGTTGGCGATCGGGACATTTGCGCGATTTTACCTGGTGTCGTGGATCGGCGAGCGCTGCGTGGCCGATATCCGTCGTCAGGTGTTCAACCACCTGATTTACCTGCACCCCGGGTTTTACGAGGACAATCGCAGCTCGGAAATCCAGTCGCGGCTGACCGCCGACACTACGCTGCTGCAATCGGTCATCGGTTCTTCGCTGTCATTGTTCCTGCGCAATTTGCTGATGGTGATCGGCGGCATCGTCCTGTTGTTCATCACCAATCCCAAGCTCACCAGCATCGTGGTGGTAGCCTTGCCACTGGTGGTTGCGCCGATCCTGATCTTCGGTCGCCGGGTGCGAAACCTGTCGCGCCTGAGCCAGGACCGCATCGCCGACATCGGCAGCTACGTGTCGGAAACCCTGGGCCAGATCAAGACCGTGCAAGCCTACAACCATCAGGCCCAGGACGAACGCCGCTTTGCCGTGACGGTGGAAGAGGCGTTCGACACCGCGCGCAAACGCATCTTCCAGCGAGCCTGGCTGATCACCCTGGTGATCATTTTGGTGTTGGGTGCGGTCGGGGTGATGCTCTGGGTCGGCGGCATGGACGTCATCGCCGGGCGAATCTCCGCAGGTGAGCTGGCGGCTTTCGTGTTCTACAGCCTGATCGTCGGCAGTGCCTTCGGTACGTTGAGCGAAGTGATCGGTGAGTTGCAGCGGGCTGCCGGCGCGGCCGAGCGGATTGCCGAGTTGCTGCGTTCGGAAAACATCATCCTGCCCCCCATTGCCAGCACAGTGAAACTGCCGGAGCGGGTCGACGGCAACCTGCAACTACAAAATGTGCGTTTTTCCTACCCGTCGCGGCCAGAAAGTTATGCAGTCGACGGTTTGAACTTGACGATTCATGCTGGCGAGACGCTAGCGCTGGTCGGGCCTTCAGGGGCCGGCAAGTCGACGGTGTACGACTTGCTGCTGCGATTCTACGACCCGGCCGAAGGGCGCATCCTGCTCGATGGCGTGCCATTGACTCAACTCGATCCGCTGGATCTGCGACGCTGTTTCGCCCTGGTGTCGCAAACCCCGGCGCTGTTTTTCGGCAGCATCGAGGAGAACATCCGCTACGGCAATCCCAATGCGACGTTAGCCGAGGTTCAGGAAGCGGCGAAAATCGCTTACGCCGACGACTTTATCCAAGCCATGCCCAACGGCTACCAGACGCACCTCGGAGATGGCGGTCTCGGCTTGTCCGGTGGCCAGCGCCAACGCCTGGCCATCGCCCGAGCGTTGCTGGTGGACGCGCCGATCCTGCTGCTCGACGAAGCCACCAGCGCCCTCGATGCTCAAAGCGAACACCTGATCCAGCAGGCATTGCCGAGCCTGATGAAAAACCGCACCACCCTGGTCATCGCCCATCGCCTGGCCACTGTCAAAAACGCCGACCGCATTGCCGTGATGGACCAAGGCAAGTTGGTGGCGGTGGGCACGCATCAGGAGCTGATTGCCAGCAACGCGTTGTATGCAAGGTTGGCGGCGTTGCAGTTCAGTGATGGCAGGGTTGCCGCCGAACTGTAGGAGGTTGATCTTTTGTAGGCGCTGGCTTGCCAGCGAAGGCGTCCGAAAGGTCATGCATGACTCATGACCGCCTTCGCCGGCAAGCCGGCTTCTACAAGGTCATTGGTCGTCGAAAAACCGCTCATGCCAATCCACGATCGGCTGCGGCGAGTTGAGTTTGTCGCCGTAGATCACCGAGTACGACAGCACGTTTTGCACATACTGGCGGGTTTCGTCGAACGGGATGCTTTCCACCCAGACATCGAAACTCAGGTGGTTGGCGCCGCGCAGCCATTGGCGCACGCGGCCGGGGCCGGCGTTGTAGGCGGCGGAGGCGAGGACGCGATTGCCATTGAACTGGCTGTGCACCTGGCTCAGGTAGGCAGCGCCGAGCTGGATGTTTTTGTCCGGGTCGAACAGTTGCTGTGGCGAGCTATACGGAATGCTGAATTTGCGCGAGGTTTCCTTGGCGGTGGCCGGCATCAGTTGCATCAGGCCCGAGGCGCCGACACCGGAGCGGGCGTCATCCATGAATGCGCTTTCCTGGCGGGTAATGGCGAATGCCCAGCTCGGATGGATGCCACGCGACTTCGCTTCACGGACCAGGGCTTCGCGGTGGGCCATCGGGAAGCGGATATCCAGGTCATCCCAGTACTGCGCCTGACTGATGGTGCGGATCGCCGGGAAGTACCATTTCAGGTCGTAGGCCAGTTTGGCCTGGGCGACCATTTCGTCGCGACTGAAGTGACGGCTGACGTAGTACCACTCGCGGCGACCGTCGACGATCTGCCCGCGGGCATGCAATTCCAGGGCGCGACGCACGCCCGGCGTATTGCGGACCTTGTTGATGGTGGCCTGGCTGAGCGGCAGCGGTCTGTTCAGCAGCGAATAGGGCGACTGTGAGCGGTCGGCGGCGAGGAAACCATAGAAGTCGCGCTCGCGGGCGAGGTTTTTATAGAGCGTCTGGGCTTGCGGGTTCTGCGGTTGCGCCAGCTCCAGGCTACGGGCCTGCCAGTAGCGCCAGCGGTTGGTGGTGGCCAGGTCCTGCGGCAAGCGTCGGGATAATTGATAGGCATCGTCCCAGCGCGCCAGGCGCAGCAGCAAGCGCATGCGCCATTCGGAAACGGTGTTGTCGCGCAATTCCGGGTCGTATTGGGTCATGACGTCCAGCGCGCGACCATCATAACGACGTGCGAGGGTCAGGCCGATTTCCCGGGCGATCGCGACTTTTTCATCGCGAGAGAAGTGCATGCTGCTGGCGTAGCCGTCGAGCAGGTCCATGGCCTTGTCCGGGTCCTGGCGGGCCAGGCGACGCAGGCCGAGGCTGACCACGTCCGACATGGCTTCATCGGCCGGGGTGAAGCGCGACGGTTGGTTGAGCAGCTCGGGTTTCTGTGCGACATCGACCAGCAGGCGACCGCGAGGGGCGAGGGTGGTCATGCCGTTGACCAGGCTGTTGGCCAGTGGATAGTTGCGCGCCTGGGCCGCGAGCTTGGCGCGCTCCCAGCGTTTTTGTTCGGTCAACTGGCCATCGGCGGCCCACATGCCGAACAGCGTGTCACAGGCCTCGGGTTGGGACTTGCCGGTCAGCCAGAGTTTTTCCGCGTTGGCGTTGCCTTCGGCCTTGAGACCGTGGCTGAGCTGGTACTGCGCGTTCAGGCAGTCCAGTTCGGTGAAGTTCATCTTCGGGTCGTAATACCTGACGAAGGTCGCCCAGTCGCCGCGGTCCGCCAGCCAGCGCAACCAGCGCAACTTCATCCAGTTGGCTTGCGGCAGGTCGCCATGTTCGGCGAGAAATTTTTCGATTTCTTCGTTGCTGGCGGATTTCAGGCGCGCGGTCAGTTCGTCATAGGCCAGGTACGGTTCCAGGGGATAATCGGCCAGGGCCTGGCTGTAACGGAAATACGGGCCGGTATCGCCCTTGGCGAGGGCGCGTTTGGCTTCATCGTAATACTGGCGTTGGGTGGAAAGGTCCACCGCCTGGACGGATTGAACGGCAGCGGCAGACAGTAAAAAAGCAGACAAAAGATTGAAAAGGCGACTGCGCATGAGACATCCGTGCAGAGAAATCATGACAAGTGCGGGGCAGGCCCGCACTGATTTGTCTGTAGCTTAGCCTTTTGCCAGCAACGGGCGAAAGCTTTGCGGACCTTACTGCATCAGTTCGCAACATTTGTCATGCAGAGTGCTACGAGAGTGAAATTGCCGGCCTTCTGGAGCCTCAAGTCAGGTAGAATGCGCGCCCGGTTTTTGGAGAAGCTCATGACCCTGCTCAAATTCAGCGATGTGTCCCTTGCTTTCGGCGCTATGCCGTTGTTGGACAAGGTGTCCTGGCAGATCGCCCGTGGTGAGCGGGTGTGCATCATCGGCCGCAACGGCACTGGCAAGTCCAGCATGATGAAGCTCGTCAAGGGCGACCAGAAGCCCGATGACGGCTCCGTTTGGCGTGCGCCCGGCCTCAAGATCGGCGAATTGCCGCAAGAATTGCCGGTGGCCGACGAGCGGACCGTGTTCGACGTGGTGGCCGAAGGCCTCGATGGCGTTGGCGCCTTGCTCGCCGAATATCATCACCTGAGCCAGAACATCGTCACCGATGCCGACCTGGACAAGCTGATGCACGTCCAGCACGACCTCGAAGCCCGCGACGGCTGGCGCTTGCAGACCCTGGTCGACAGCACCCTGAGCCGCCTGCAATTGCCGGCCGACAAGACCCTTGCCGAGTTGTCCGGTGGCTGGCGTCGTCGCGTCCTGCTGGCCCAGGCCCTGGTGTCCGAACCCGACCTGCTGCTGCTCGACGAACCGACCAACCACCTGGACATCGGTGCCATCGCCTGGCTCGAAGAAGCCCTGAAAGATTTCCAGGGCGCCGTGTTGTTCATCACGCACGACCGTTCTTTCCTGCAAAACCTGGCCACCCGCATCCTCGAACTGGATCGCGGCGGCCTGATCGACTGGAACGGCGACTACGCCAGTTTCCTCGTGCACAAGGAAGCGGAACTGGCTGCCGAAGCCACTGCCAATGCGCTGTTCGACAAGCGCCTGGCCCAGGAAGAAGTTTGGATTCGTCAAGGCATCAAGGCTCGTCGTACCCGTAACGAAGGCCGCGTACGCGCCTTGAAAGCCTTGCGCGTCGAGCGCAGCGAGCGTCGTGAGCGTACCGGCAAGGCCAACATCCAGCTCGATACCGCCGACAAGTCCGGCAAGCAGGTGATGGTGCTCGAGGACGTGAGTTTCGCTCACCCGGGCGGCCCGTTCCTGATCAAGGATTTCTCGATGGTGCTGCAACGCGGCGACCGTATCGGTCTGCTCGGCGCCAACGGCACCGGCAAGACCACGTTGCTGAAGCTGATGCTCAACGGCCTGCAACCGACCAGCGGCAAAGTGGAAGAGGGCACCCGGATCGATGTCGCCTACTTCGACCAGTTGCGCCATCAACTGGACCTGGAAAAGACCGTGATCGACAACGTCGCCGAAGGTCGTGACTTCATCGATATCGACGGCCAGAGCCGCCACGTGCTCAGCTACCTCGGCGACTTCCTGTTCAGCCCACAGCGTGCCCGCACGCCGGTCAAGGCGCTGTCCGGTGGTGAGCGTGCCCGTTTGTTGCTCGCCAAGCTGTTCAGCAAACCGGCGAACCTGCTAGTACTCGACGAACCGACCAACGACCTCGACGTTGAAACCCTCGAACTGCTCGAAGAGGTCTTGCTGACCTTCAACGGCACCGTGCTGATGGTCAGCCACGACCGGGCATTCCTCGACAACGTGGTCACCAGCACCCTGGTCTTCGAAGGTGAAGGCAAGGTCCGCGAATACGTCGGTGGTTACCAGGACTGGCTGCGTCAGGGCGGCTCGCCGCGCCTGCTGGGCGTGACCGAGAGCAAGTCCGGCAAGGCCGACCTGAACTCCGCGGTGGTGAAGGCTGAGCCTGCACCAGTGGCGGCGGCGGCAGAAGCGCCGGTGGCGAAGAAGAAGCTCAGCTACAAGTTGCAGCGTGAGCTGGAAGCGTTGCCAGGCCAGATCGAAGCCATGGAGCAGCAGATTGCTGCCGTGGAGGCGCAAATGGCCGATGCCGGGTTCTACTTGCGCCCGGCGGCGGAAACCGCGTCGGTGATCGCTCAGTTGGCGCAGTTGCAGGCAGAACTCGAGGTGATGGTCGAGCGCTGGGCTGAACTGGATGCTTGATTGATCCTGCAATAAAAAGCCCGGCGCTCAGTGATGAGCGCCGGGCTTTTCATATGTGACGCATTCCCTTTGTAGACGCTGGATCATTCAATAACGTCGCTGAACGTTGAATGGCTTTCGCTGGCAAGCCAGCTCCTACAGGGGGGGCGTCAGGCTTTGGTTTGCAGGCGCACCGCCAGCACGTCGCAAGGCGCGCCATGCAATACGTCGTTGGCGGTGGAGCCCAGCAACAGCGCCAGGCCGTGGCGGCCGTGGCTGCCCACCACGATCAGGTCGCAGGTTTGTTCCTTGGCCAGATGGTGAATCTCCTGGCGGGGCTGGCCGTAGGTCAGGTGGCTGTATTCCTTGGAGAGTTCCGGATACTTGAGAATCAAGCGGTCCAGGCGTTCCTTGGCCTGATCGAACTGCTGTTGTTGCAGTTGTGACAGGTCCATCGGCACGTCGCCACCGAAGGCCATGGCCATCGGTTCAACGATGTGCACCAGCGTCAACTTGGCGCCGTTGCTCACGGACAGCTCGCGAGCGCGGTGAATCACAGGGTCGCACTCTTCGGTCAGATCTACAGCGACCAGAATATGGTTGTAGGGCATGAGGTGCTCCTCCTGAGGATTGCAATATTGGTAAGTATGGCTGGTTTCAAGCGCATTGGTTCCAAAGTGACACAATGGGCTCATCAAGAATCGGGAGTACAGATATGACGGTCTGGATAGTGGTGTCAATCCTGCTGGTGGTGCTCAGCCCCCTGGCATGGTTGCGCCCCTCGCGTGCCCAGAGTGGCCGCATCGCCCTGCGCATGGAGGCCCGGCGCATCGGCCTGGCCATGCAATTGGCGCCTCAGGAGTGGCCGCATTGGTTGAGTGAAGAGCCGCCGAGCCCTTGTGCCCAGTACCATCGCCCGCGACGTGGCAGTCAGCCGGCGTGCTGGATTTACTGGCAAAAATCACCGGGGGTCTGGGTCAATCAGTGGCAGGAAACCTGTGAAGATCAGGCGCTGCTCGACCATTTCGAAAAATTGCCAGGCAATGTCTACAAGGTCGAGGCCGACAAGCAAATGATCGCCTTGTACTGGGGCGAGAAGGGCGAGGCCGAGGTGTTGCAACAGATCGATGCCACCCTCAAGGCACTCGCTTAAGCCGATTCCCCCTGTAGGAGCTGGCTTGCCAGCGAAGACCTTTTCACATTCAACGAAGATGTTGAGCGAGCTACCGTCTTCGCTGGCAAGCCAGCTCCTACGAAAAGCTTTTTGCAGGCAATAAAAAGCCCGACAACATCATCGGGCGGGTTGGCCAGGCAGGCCGGTAAATCGGTTCGGGCTGATCTTGCGCTGGCATTCGTCACCTGCGCTCACATTTTTTTCCTGGGTTCCGCCAGCGTAGCTTGTTAAACACGGGCTGCAGCGAATTAGGGCGACTTTTCTAACAATTGATCCTATGAATGACTTCGCATGCTCAAACGTGTTGAAGGTCTTCGTTGTACGGATATGACCGGAAAGTCGCGTTTCAACCCGTGTTTCAGGCGATTGACAATTGTCGGAAATTCCGTGAAGGTGACGTACCCAAATCAAACGGGCGTATGAATTGAGCGTTTGTATTTCAGACCGCTCCTACAGAATCCCGACTATCGCGTTGGCGGGTGTACCGGGTGGATAGGCGTAGCATTGACGATCAACGTCCCTGCAAAGCCTTCGCCTGCGTCCGACGTGTACTGTTCAGCTTCCATATCGTGGAGATCAGTTGATGATTTACGAAGGTAAAGCCATCACGGTTAAGGCTCTTGAAAGTGGCATCGTCGAACTGAAGTTCGACCTCAAGGGTGAGTCCGTCAACAAGTTCAACCGTCTAACCCTGAACGAACTGCGTCAGGCCGTAGACATCATCAAGGCAGATGCTTCGATCAAGGGCGTGATCGTCAGCAGTGGCAAGGACGTGTTCATCGTCGGCGCCGACATCACCGAATTTGTCGACAACTTCAAGCTGCCGGATGCGGAGCTTGTTGCAGGTAACCTCGAAGCCAACAAGATTTTCAGCGATTTCGAAGACCTCAACGTCCCGACCGTCGCTGCCATCAATGGCATCGCGTTGGGTGGCGGCCTGGAAATGTGCCTGGCGGCGGACTACCGCGTCATGTCCACCAAGGCCAAGATCGGTCTGCCGGAAGTCAAGCTGGGCATCTACCCGGGCTTCGGCGGTACTGTTCGTCTGCCACGCCTGATCGGTGCCGATAACGCCATCGAGTGGATCGCCGCCGGCAAGGAAAACCGCCCTGAAGACGCGCTGAAAGTCGGCGCTGTCGATGCAGTCGTTGCTCCCGAGAAGCTGCAGGAAGCTGCCCTTGAGATGATCAAGCGCGCCATCTCCGGCGAGTTCGACTACAAGGCCAAGCGTCAGCCGAAGTTGGAAAAGCTCAAGCTGAACGCCATTGAACAAATGATGGCTTTCGAAACCGCCAAAGGTTTCGTGGCCGGTCAAGCGGGTCCGAACTACCCAGCGCCGGTTGAAGCGATCAAGACCATCCAGAAAGCCGCGAACTTCGGTCGTGACAAGGCGCTGGAAATCGAAGCCGCAGGTTTCGTCAAACTGGCCAAGACCTCTGCCGCGCAGAGCCTGGTCGGTCTGTTCCTGAACGATCAGGAACTGAAGAAAAAGACCAAGGCCTACGACGAAATCGCCAAGGACGTGAAGCAGGCAGCCGTACTCGGCGCTGGCATCATGGGCGGCGGTATCGCTTATCAGTCGGCCTCCAAAGGCACGCCGATCCTGATGAAGGACATCAACGAGCACGGTATCGAGCAAGGTCTGGCCGAAGCCGCCAAACTGCTGGTTGGCCGCGTTGATAAAGGCCGCATGACCGCCGCGAAAATGGCCGAAGTGCTCAACGGTATTCGTCCTACGCTGTCCTACGGTGATTTCGGTCACGTCGACCTGGTCGTTGAAGCCGTCGTCGAGAACCCTAAGGTCAAGCAAGCCGTTCTGGCCGAAGTTGAAGACAAGGTCAAAGAGGACACCATCCTCGCCTCGAACACCTCGACCATTTCCATCAGCCTGCTGGCCAAGGCCCTCAAGCGTCCGGAAAACTTCGTCGGCATGCACTTCTTCAACCCGGTGCACATGATGCCGCTGGTTGAAGTCATCCGTGGCGAGAAGTCCAGCGAGCTGGCGATTGCCACCACCGTTGCCTACGCCAAGAAAATGGGCAAGAACCCGATCGTCGTCAACGATTGCCCGGGCTTCCTGGTCAACCGCGTACTGTTCCCGTACTTCGGCGGTTTCGCCAAGCTGGTCAGCGCCGGTGTGGACTTCGTCCGTATCGACAAGATCATGGAGAAGTTCGGTTGGCCGATGGGCCCGGCGTACCTGATGGACGTGGTCGGCATCGACACCGGCCACCACGGTCGTGACGTGATGGCCGAAGGCTTCCCGGATCGCATGAAAGACGACCGTCGTACTGCCATTGACGTGCTGTACGAGGCCAAGCGCCTGGGTCAGAAGAACGGCAAGGGCTTCTACGCCTACGAGACCGACAAGAAAGGCAAGCAGAAGAAAGTCGCCGATCCTTCGGTGCTGGAAGTGCTCAAGCCGATCGTTTACGAGCAGCGCGAAGTCTCTGACGAAGACATCATCAACTGGATGATGATCCCGCTGTGCCTGGAAACCGTGCGTTGCCTGGAAGACGGCATCGTCGAAACCGCTGCCGAAGCCGACATGGGTCTGGTCTACGGTATTGGTTTCCCTCCATTCCGTGGCGGTGCGCTGCGTTACATCGACTCGATCGGTGTTGCAGAGTTCGTTGCCCTGGCTGACCAGTACGCTGATTTGGGCGCGCTGTACCACCCGACCGCAAAACTGCGTGAAATGGCCAAGACTGGCCAACGGTTCTTCGGTTAAGCGTCCCAACACTTGAGCGAGAGTGAAATTTTATGAGCTTGAATCCAAGAGACGTCGTGATTGTCGACTTCGGTCGTACTCCGATGGGCCGCTCCAAGGGCGGCATGCACCGCAACACCCGCGCCGAAGACATGTCGGCGCACCTGATCAGCAAACTGCTGGAACGCAACGTCAAGGTTGACCCGAACGAAGTCGAAGACGTGATCTGGGGCTGTGTCAACCAGACCCTGGAGCAGGGCTGGAACATCGCGCGCATGGCGTCGCTGATGACCCAGATCCCGCACACCTCGGCCGGCCAGACTGTCAGCCGCCTGTGTGGCTCGTCCATGAGCGCCCTGCACACCGCTGCGCAAGCGATCATGACCGGCAACGGTGACGTGTTCGTCGTCGGCGGCGTCGAGCACATGGGCCACGTGAGCATGATGCACGGTGTCGATCCGAACCCGCACATGTCGCTGTACGCGGCAAAAGCCTCGGGCATGATGGGCCTGACCGCGGAAATGCTGGGCAAAATGCACGGCATCACTCGCGAGCAACAGGACGCTTTCGGCGTGCGCTCCCACCAACTCGCCCACAAGGCGACCGTGGAAGGCAAGTTCAAAGACGAAATCATCCCGATGCAGGGCTACGACGAGAACGGTTTCCTGAAAACCTTCGACTACGACGAAACCATTCGTCCGGAAACCACCCTGGAAAGCCTGGCGGCTCTCAAGCCGGCGTTCAATCCAAAGGGGGGCACCGTGACGGCGGGTACGTCGTCGCAGATCACCGATGGTGCCTCGTGCATGATCGTGATGTCGGCGCAGCGTGCGCAGGACCTGGGCATCCAGCCTTTGGCCGTGATCCGCTCGATGGCAGTGGCAGGTGTGGACCCGGCAATCATGGGCTATGGTCCAGTACCGGCCACACAGAAAGCACTGAAACGCGCAGGCCTTGGCATCTCCGACATCGACTTCTTTGAGCTCAACGAAGCTTTCGCCGCACAGGCCCTGCCAGTGCTGAAAGATCTGAAAGTACTCGACAAGATGAACGAGAAGGTTAACCTGCACGGCGGCGCGATCGCCCTGGGCCACCCGTTCGGTTGCTCCGGTGCGCGTATCTCCGGCACTTTGCTCAATGTGATGAAGCAAAATGGCGGCACCTTCGGGGTGGCCACCATGTGCATTGGTCTCGGCCAAGGCATCTCCACCGTCTTCGAACGCGTTTAAGCGTCTCGTCGATGGAAGCCGGGGCCCAGTGCCCCGGTTTTTGTTTTTCCGGATTTATTTTATTTTTATTTTGAAAAAATTTGAGTGAGGGCCAAAGCATGCCGATACAACCTGGGCTCTACCAACATTACAAAGGTCCGCAGTACCGCGTATTCAGTGTTGCGCGGCATTCGGAAACCGAAGAAGAAGTGGTCTTCTACCAAGCCCTGTATGGCGATTACGGCTTTTGGGTGCGTCCCTTGAGCATGTTCCTGGAGTCCGTCGAGGTTGACGGCGAACAGGTGCCGCGCTTTGCTTTGGTGCAGGCTGAAGAAAGCCTTTTTACCGGGCGATAAGCCGAGTTCGCGCAAAACCCTGCGCTTGACCTCACCTTGTTGCCACTATATATAGCGGTGCCGCGTCAGGCGCCAATCGCCTTTCACTTCTCGAATTCAGGAATTTTCTGATCCATGGGCAAATCGCTGGTCATTGTGGAATCCCCGGCTAAGGCCAAGACCATCAACAAGTATTTGGGCAACGAATACGTGGTGAAGTCGAGTATCGGCCATATCCGAGACCTGCCCACCAGCGGTTCGGCTAGCGCCAGCAAAGAGCCAGCCGCCAAGCGTGGCAAGGCTGCTGCGGGCGAAGCGCCGGCCTTGTCGCCGAAAGAAAAAGCGCGCAAGCAGCTGGTCGCCCGTATGGGTGTCGATCCGGATCATGGCTGGAAAGCCAAGTACGAGATCCTCCCGGGCAAGGAAAAAGTCATCGAAGAGCTGCGCCGGCTCGCCAAAGATGCTGACACCATCTATCTCGCAACCGACTTGGACCGCGAGGGGGAAGCCATTGCCTGGCACCTGCGCGAAGCCATCGGTGGTGACGACACCCGCTACAAGCGCGTGGTGTTCAATGAAATCACCAAGAAGGCGATTCAGGAAGCCTTCTCCAAACCAGGCGAGCTGGACATCGACCGCGTCAACGCCCAGCAGGCGCGTCGTTTCCTCGACCGCGTCGTGGGCTACATGGTTTCGCCACTGCTGTGGGCCAAGATCGCTCGTGGCCTGTCTGCCGGTCGCGTGCAATCGGTTGCGGTGAAGCTGGTGGTAGAGCGCGAGCGCGAAATTCGTGCGTTCATCCCCGAAGAGTACTGGGAAGTTCACGCCGACCTCGGCACCGCCAAGGGCGCGACCGTGCGTTTCGACGTGGCGCGCGAGAAGGGCGAAGCGTTCAAACCGCTCAACGAAGCCCAGGCCATGGCGGCGCTGGAGAAGCTCAAGGCTTCCAGCTACAGCATCGTCAAGCGCGAAGACAAACCGACCAGCAGCAAGCCGTCGGCACCGTTCATCACTTCCACTCTGCAACAGGCCGCGAGCAACCGCCTGGGCTTCGGTGTGAAGAAAACCATGATGATGGCCCAGCGTTTGTACGAAGCCGGCTACATCACCTACATGCGTACCGACTCCACCAACCTTTCGGTTGATGCCGTGGCGATGGCGCGGACCTACATTGAGGGCGAGTTCGGCAAGAAGTACCTGCCGGAAACTCCCAATGTCTACAGCAGCAAGGAAGGCGCACAAGAGGCTCACGAAGCGATTCGTCCGTCCGACGCCAATACCGAGCCAAGCAAGCTGTCGGGCATGGAGCGCGACGCTGAACGCCTCTACGAGCTGATCTGGCGCCAGTTCCTCGCCTGCCAGATGCTGCCGGCGCAATACCTGTCGACCACCGTCACCGTGGGTGCCGGCGACTTCGAGCTGCGCGCCAAGGGGCGTATCCTCAAGTTCGACGGTTACACCCGCGTCATGCCGCAGATCGCCAAGCCAGGCGACGACGATGTATTGCCGGACATGGCCCAGGGTGACGCGATGAAGCTGATCAAGCTTGATCCGACCCAGCACTTCACCAAGCCGCCGGCGCGTTACTCGGAAGCGAGCCTGGTAAAAGAAATGGAAAAACGCGGTATCGGTCGTCCTTCGACCTACGCGGCGATCATTTCGACCATTCAGGACCGCGGCTACGTGGCGTTGCACAACCGTCGTTTCTATTCGGAAAAGATGGGCGACATCGTCACTGAGCGTCTGGCCGAGAGCTTCTCGAACCTGATGGACTACGGCTTCACTGCCGGCATGGAAGAGCATCTCGATGACGTGGCCCAGGGCGAACGCGACTGGAAAAATGTGCTCGACGAGTTCTATGGCGACTTCAAGAAGAAACTCGAAGTAGCCGAAAGCCCGGAAAACGGCATGCGTGCCAATCAGCCGGTGATGACGGATATTCCGTGCACCACCTGCGGCCGCCCGATGCAGATTCGTACCGCGTCGACCGGCGTGTTCCTCGGTTGCTCGGGCTATAGCCTGCCGCCGAAAGAACGCTGCAAGGCCACCGTCAACTTGGTGCCAGGCGATGAAATCGCTGCGGACGACGAGGGTGAGTCGGAGTCGCTGGTCTTGCGTGGCAAGCACCGCTGCCCAATCTGCAGCACGGCGATGGACGCCTACCTGCTCGATGAGAAGCGCAAGTTGCACATCTGCGGTAACAACCCGGATTGCAATGGCTACGAAATCGAAGAGGGCACCTATCGCATCAAAGGCTACGAAGGCCCGAGCCTGGAGTGCGACAAGTGCGGCAGCGAGATGCAGCTCAAGACTGGCCGTTTCGGCAAGTTCTTCGGTTGCACCAACCCGACCTGCAAGAACACTCGCAAACTGCTCAAGAGCGGCGATGCGGCGCCACCGAAGATGGATCCGGTGAAGATGCCTGAGCTGAAATGCGAAAAGGTCAACGACACCTACATCTTGCGCGACGGTGCTTCTGGACTGTTCCTGGCCGCCAGCCAGTTCCCGAAGAATCGCGAGACACGAGCTCCGCTGGTGATGGAGATCATCCCGCACAAGGATGAAATCGATCCGAAGTATCACTTCCTCTGCGAAGCGCCGAAGAAAGATCCGGACGGTCTGCCGACCGTGATTCGCTACAGCCGCAAGACCAAGGAACAGTACGTGCAGTCCGAAGTCGACGGTAAGCCGACTGGCTGGAAAGCGTTCTACGACGGCGGCAAGTGGACCGTTGAAGACAAGCGCCCGGCAGCCAAGGCTTAAGCGCGCAGGCTGATAGTGGGCTGACTGCGTCGGCCAGCGGGAGCAAGCTCCCTCGCCACAACAAAAGGCCGCATGACAACCTTCGGGTTTTCATGTGGCCTTTTTGTTTTTGCTGTTTTATGTAGTAGTGAGCTTGCTCGCGAAAAACTCAAAGGCGACGCGTTTTTCCAGGATGTACGTGTCTTCGTTTAGGTACTTCGCGAGCAAGCTTGCTCCTACGGCTACAGAGGGCTTGCGGTTTGCGCGGGTCATCCACGACACTGTGCGACCTGTGTGAAGCCATTATTTCGTTGTGGAGGCTGCCGTCATGGCCCACGAACTCTATACCCGCACCAATCAGAAGATTTACTTCGCCGGCCTGTCGCTCGAAGCGCTGGCTCGCACCGAAGAAGGGCGGGCGATGAATTCGCTGGCGCTGATCCAGGCCGGGCGCGAATCGGCACTGTTTCACCTGTACGGCGCGCTGTTGGGCCTGTGTCACGAAATTGCTGGCTTCTATCGCCTGCCTCAGGCCAATGCGCCTCGTGCCGAGTTGTTGCTGACGCGCGAAGTGCTGGAGAGCATCGCCATTCCGGAAATGGCCGAACTGGTCGAGCTGGCCAATAACCCGGAAACCTGGCTGGCCAAACTGTTGGCTGCGCATGCCGCGCTGTTTCAGCCGCCGCGCGCACCGCACAAACCAAAGGGTGATGTAACCCAGCCATTGATTCTGGCGGTAAACCTGGATGAAGAAGACGCGCCGCAGGAGCTGAGCCGGGAAGAAATGGAGAGCTGGCGCCAGAGCCTCAAAGGTTTGGCGATTCGTTTTCGTGAAGGGTTGAACGAGTGCTGACACGCGTCGTTGGGACATGACTGCTGGTCAAGATCCCAAGCGAAGCCCGAACGATGCCTATATAATCCCCGCCTTTCGTGGAGAACAGACCTACATGCCAACGTCCTTTCTAGAAATTGTCGAGTTACCAGACGGCCGAATCGAGCTGCGTAGAGCCGAGGACGAAGGTTCTCTGGTTACTTTGGATTTCTCTGAGGACGCCAAAGCATTCCTGCAAGGACAACACGTGGAAGTCGCCAAGGCGATGTTGAGCGTCGGTGTTCAGATGGCGGGGCGCATGGTTGAGGGCGAATTCGACAAGGATGAGGGGTCGCGGGTTCTCCATTGACACCCGTCCGTCGTTTTCTTGATGTTGCTACACATCGGCTTCTCTGCCCTGGAGAAGCCTAGCGCGGTGAAGCCCGCGGCCTTTCTGTCAGTTAGCCCAAACGAATGTTCAGGCTCTGAGCGTCCCCGGTCCGGGCGGCGCTGATCAACTGTTGCCGGGATTGGCTGCCCAATGGGTTGAGCCAGCTGACAACGGTGTGGCTGCGCCCTAGACGCAAGGCTTCGCAAGTCAGTTGCTGGGCGCTTTGGGTGCCTCGCGGTTGCAGCAGCAGAATGCGCTCGCGGTTGAGACCGGCATCTCGCAACCAGGCTTGGGTCAGGCTGGCGGGCGGCGCGATCAGTGTCAGCCAGCGCGCGTCCTGGTCCTGGCTCAGTTCCCTGAGGATCGGTGCCAGGAGGCTCAGGCAGTTCCCACCACGCAGTGACAGCTCGCTGAAAACGTCAGGTTCGGCGCTCCAAGGAGACTCGACTACGTCTTTCAGAATCGGCGCCAATGGCTGGGCCATGAACGCTTCGAACAATGGCAGTTGGGTTTGCTGTGGTGATGTGTGTGGGAACTGCATGGTGCCTCCTTTAGCGGCGAATGACGCCGACGCTCAAGCCTTCGATCACCAGCTCCTGATCTTGAAGGTTCACTTCAATAGGGGCGAACTCGGGGTTCTCGGCAATCAGCCAGACCTTGCTGCCGTCACGCTTGAAGCGCTTGACGGTCACTTCGTCGCCGATGCGCGCCACGACGATCTGGCCGTTGCGGGCTTCGCGGGTGGTATGGACCGCCAGGAGGTCACCATCGAAAATGCCGACGTCCTTCATGCTCATGCCATGCACGCGCAATAGATAGTCGGCGCGTGGATGGAAGAACGCAGGGTTGATGTTGCAGGACTCTTCGATGTGTTGCTGCGCAAGAATCGGGGCACCGGCGGCAACCCGGCCAATGATCGGCAGGGTGGAGTCGTCGGCCTTGGCTTCGAAGCCGGGAATGCGAATGCCGCGAGAGGCGCCAGGCGTCATCTCGATGGCGCCCTTGCGGGCCAGCGCCTTGAGGTGTTCTTCCGCCGCATTGGGCGACTTGAACCCCAGTTCCTGAGCGATTTCCGCGCGGGTCGGCGGGTAGCCGTTGTCTTCTAGGCAGCGTTTGATGAAGGCCAGAATCTCTGCTTGGCGTGGCGTCAGCTTTAGCATATTGATCGCTCTGTTTTTTTATACAGTGACTGGGATTATATACAGTGCGACGGTCTTGGCAATGCTCGATTTTTCAGTGCCCGCCAGACGGTCAATCGCCCGGTGGATTGAAGCTTTGCCGGAGTGTGGTTAAATGTCTGACCGACCATTCGCAAAACGAACTGCGAAGCTTGACAAGGCACAGGCTGAAACGTATGTTTCAAACAAGTGTTTGTCAGGCGGAGTAGCCATGGCCCAGTCGGAAACCGTTGAACGCATCCTTGATGCAGCCGAACAGTTGTTCGCGGAAAAAGGTTTCGCTGAAACCTCGTTGCGCCTGATCACCAGCAAGGCCGGGGTCAATCTGGCGGCGGTGAACTATCACTTCGGCTCCAAGAAAGCGTTGATCCAGGCGGTATTCTCGCGCTTCCTCGGGCCATTTTGCGTCAGCCTCGATAAAGAGCTGGAACGGCGCCAGGCCAAGCCTGAAATCAAGCCGACCCTCGAAGAATTGCTGGAAATCCTCGTCGAGCAGGCCCTGGTGGTTCAGCCGCGCAGCGGCAACGACCTGTCTATCTTCATGCGTTTGCTGGGCCTGGCGTTCAGTCAGAGCCAGGGCCACTTGCGTCGTTACCTGGAAGACATGTACGGCAAGGTGTTCCGGCGCTACATGATGCTGGTCAACGAAGCGGCGCCGCGCGTTCCACCGATCGAGCTGTTTTGGCGCGTGCACTTCATGCTCGGTGCCGCGGCGTTCAGCATGTCCGGTATCAAGGCCTTGCGGGCGATTGCTGAAACCGATTTCGGCGTGAACACCTCCATCGAGCAGGTCATGCGCCTGATGGTGCCGTTCCTGGCTGCCGGCATGCGCGCCGAATCCGGCGTCACCGACACCGCCATGGCCACGGCCCAGTTGCGTCCGCGTAGCAAATCGACACCGGTTGCCGCCAAGGTTTAACCACGCACGGGTGGGCGCGATAGCTGACTTCCGTTAAGCTAGCCGCCCATGCCGACTCTCGTTCTGAACCCGTTTCCCAATGATATCGCCGACCTGCCGGGTGCGACCCAAGGCAGCGAATTTGTGTGGGCCGGGTTTTCTGTAATCAAGGAATTTCTATGACTGCTGGCTTGCAAGGCTCGTTGATGGTGGACGTCGCCGGTACCTGGCTGACGGCTGAAGATCGCCAATTGTTGCGCCAGCCCGAAGTGGGTGGCCTGATCATCTTTGCCCGCAACATCGAGCATCCACGCCAGGTGCGTGAAATGAGTGCGGCGATTCGCGCCATTCGCCCTGATTTGCTGTTGGCTGTGGATCAAGAGGGCGGTCGTGTACAGCGCTTGCGCCAAGGTTTCGTACGCTTGCCGGCCATGCGCGCCATTGCCGACAACCCGAACGCCGACTACCTGGCCGAGCAGTGCGGCTGGATCATGGCCACCGAAGTATTGGCCGTCGGCTTGGACCTGAGCTTCGCGCCGGTGCTCGACCTTGATTACCAGCGCAGCGCCGTGGTGGGTACACGTTCGTTCGAAGGTAACCCGGAGCGCGCCGCCCAGTTGGCCGGTGCATTTATTCGCGGTATGAACAGCGCCGGCATGGCCGCCACCGGCAAGCATTTCCCTGGCCACGGTTGGGCTGAGGCAGACTCCCACGTTGCGATCCCGAACGATGAGCGCAGTCTCGACGAGATCCGCGCCAACGACCTGGTGCCGTTCGCCAAGCTGAGCAAGCAACTGGCCGCCGTCATGCCGGCCCATGTTATCTATCCACAGGTCGATAACCAGCCGGCCGGTTTCTCCCGCCGTTGGTTGCAGGACATCCTGCGCGGCGAGCTGCAGTTCGACGGGGTGATTTTCAGTGACGACCTGTCCATGGCCGGTGCTCATGTGGTCGGCGATGCTGCCAGTCGAATCGAAGCGGCGTTGACCGCCGGCTGCGACATGGGCCTGGTGTGCAACGACCGTGCGGCCGCCGAACTCGCCCTGAGCGCCGCCCAGCGTCTGAAGGTCAAGCCTTCGGAGCGGATCGCGCGCATGCGCGGTCAGTCGTTCGCCAACTCCGAATATCGTCAAGACCCGCGCTGGCTCGTCGCTGTCGGCGCGCTCAAAGAAGCTCAATTGATTGATTAAGGACTGTTCGTTATGACGGTTTACGCGATTATCGGTGGCACCGGCCTGACTCAACTCGACGGCCTGAGCATTCGCCAGTCACTGGCAGTGGACACGCCTTATGGCGCACCTTCGGCCGAGGTACAGATCGGCGAGTACGCGGGCAAGGAAGTGCTGTTCCTCGCACGTCACGGTCACCCGCATCGTTTTCCGCCGCATCAGGTCAACTACCGCGCCAATCTCTGGGCGTTGAAGCAGGCCGGTGCCGAAGCCATCCTGGCGGTCAACGCCGTAGGCGGGATTCATGCCGCCATGGGCACCGGGCATTTCTGCGTGCCGCATCAGTTGATCGACTACTCCAGCGGTCGCGAACACACCTACTTTGCCGATGACCTGGAACACGTCACCCATATCGACTTCAGCTACCCCTACAGCGAACCGCTGCGTCAGCAACTGATCGCGGCGTTGGCAGCGGAAGGTGTGGGCTACAGCAGTCATGGCGTGTATGCCTGTACTCAGGGTCCGCGACTGGAGACCGTGGCTGAAATCGCCCGGCTGGAACGTGACGGCTGCGATATCGTCGGTATGACCGGTATGCCGGAAGCGGCATTGGCCCGCGAACTGGAGCTGGATTACGCCTGCCTGGCGCTGGTGGTGAACCCGGCGGCGGGCAAGTCGACGGCGGTGATCACCATGGCCGAGATCGAACAGGCGCTGCATGACGGCATGGGCAAGGTGAAGTCGACGTTGGTTCGGGTACTCAAGGGCTGAGCCCTGCTTGAGGCCGAGTTGAATTCTTCGCTGGCAAGCCAGCTCCTACAGGTTTAGTGGTGGTTGCGGACGCGCCCATTGTAGGCGCTGGCTTGCCAGCGAAGAGGCCTGCGCAAACACCGCAAACTCAGCGTTTTTCGAGGTTCGCCGGCAACGGCGCAAACAACGCCTCGATATCATCGCTCTGCAGCTTCCAGTCCCCGGCCTTGCGCCCATCCAGCACACCGGCCGCCAGGTCGGATTTTTCTTTCTGCAGGTGCTGAATCTTCTCTTCCACCGTGCCGCGCGCGATCAACTTATAAACGAACACCGGCTTCTCCTGGCCGATGCGATACGCCCGGTCCGTCGCCTGGTTCTCCGTTGCCGGGTTCCACCACGGATCGTAATGAATCACCGTGTCCGCTTCGGTCAGGTTCAAGCCAACGCCACCCGCCTTCAGGCTGATCAGAAAGATCTGACGCTTGCCGCTCTGGAAGTCCTTCACCGGCGTGCGGCGGTCGCGGGTCTGGCCGGTCAACAGGGCATAGGCCACGCCGCGTTTGTTCAGCTCATCCTCGATCAGCGACAGCATTGACGTGAACTGCGAGAACAGCAGGATCCGCCGCCCTTCCTCGAACAGTTCTTCGAGCATTTCCATCAGGCTGTCGAGCTTGCCCGACGTGCTGCCACGGGTGGGCAGAGTGGCCTCGTTGACCAGGCGCAAGTCGCAGCACACCTGACGCAGCTTGAGCAGCGCCTCCAGAATGATAATCTGGCTGCGGGCCACGCCTTTGCGGGTAATTTCGTCGCGGACTTTCTTGTCCATGGCCAGGCGCATGGTTTCGTACACGTCGCGCTGCGCCTCGTTGAGCTCGACCCAGTGGATGATCTCGGTTTTCGGCGGCAGTTCGGTGGCCACCTGCTCTTTGGTACGGCGCAGCAGGAAGGGTTTGATCCGACCGTTTAAATGTTGAAGCCTGACTTCACTGGTGCGCTTTTCTATCGGCACGCGGTAATCGCGATTGAAACTTTTGACGTCCCCGAGCCAGCCGGGCAGCAGGAAGTGAAACAGCGACCACAGTTCCCCAAGGTGGTTTTCCAGCGGTGTGCCGCTCAGGCAGAGGCGCTGCCGGGCGTTCAGCTCGCGAGCAGCCTGGGCGGCCTTGCTGTTCGGGTTCTTGATGTATTGCGCTTCGTCCAGCACCAACACGTGCAGCGGCTGCGCCGACAGGCGTTCGACATCCTTGGGCAGCAAGGCGTAAGTGGTCAGGATCAGGTCATAGTCGGCCAGCTTGTCGAAGTATTTCTTGCGGCTGGCACCGTAGAGCGCCAGCACTTTGAGCTGCGGCGTAAAGTGCGCCGCTTCGTCGAGCCAGTTGGGGATCAGGCTGGTCGGCATCACGACCATGCA
This sequence comes from Pseudomonas sp. NFX15, assembly GCF_049132105.1. Taxonomy (NCBI): domain Bacteria; kingdom Pseudomonadati; phylum Pseudomonadota; class Gammaproteobacteria; order Pseudomonadales; family Pseudomonadaceae; genus Pseudomonas; species Pseudomonas sp. NFX15. Next base: position 221,563 of record NZ_JAFMPV010000003.1, on the reverse strand, counting down.
CGGCCGATCCAGGCGCCCGGCGTTTTTCTCGCTCAGAATGTGCGCCAGGGTCTGTAGGGTTTTGCCCAGGCCCATGTCGTCCGCGAGAATACCGCCCACATCCAGCTGCCGCAGCGACTGCATCCAGCTCAAACCTTCCAGCTGATATGGGCGCAGCGTCGCATTCAGGCCTTCCGGCGCGACGGCGGTGTAGTCCTTGATGTCGCGCAGGCGCTGGGCAAAGCTGCGGATCTGTTCGCCACCCTCCCAGAGCAGCGGCATGTCTTCCAGCGGGTTCAGGCGTGTGGCGTCGGCCTTGCTCAGGCGCAGTGTGGTTTCACCAGGCTCTTGCAGGTAAAACTCGCCGAGGGTGGCCAGCACCGGTTTCAAGCGGCCGAAGGGCAGGGCGACTTGCAGCGGGCCGTGCTCGGAGTTCGGACGATGGGGAATGTTCACCAGGATCAGCTCGTCGTCGCGGCGTCGGGCGAGGCGTTCCGGGTTGAGGATTTCGGTGTGCGAGCGCATCAGGTTGAGCAGGATCGGCAGCAGGCTCAAACGCTCGCCATTGACGATGATCCCCAGCTCCAGGTCGAACCAGTCGCGCTCCGGCGCCTGCTCGACCGTGGCGTACCAATCATCCACCGCCGTCAGGTCGAACCCGAAATCTTCGTCAATCTGCAATTCCCAGCCCTGGGTGCGCAGCTTTGGCAGCTCATTGAGGGTAAACGTCAGCCAGGCGCTGTCGTTGACCATCTCGAACAGTTCGCCGGCACTTTCCGGCAGGGCCTTGCTTTGCCGGGTGGCGACTTTGAAGCCGAGGATGCGCAACTGCTCCCGGTAGGATTGTTCCACGTCCGGGTGGCGTTTTATCCTCAGCGTCTGGGTTTCCTGGCGAATCAGGATGTCGGCATTTTTCTGCCCGGACACGTATTCGTCCAGATAGCTGAAAGACAGCGCCGCGCGATGCTGGATGTAACGCTGCATTCGACCGTTGCGCGGTTCGAATGCACTGAACTCGATGCTCGCCAGCCACAGGCGCGGTACCGGTTGCACGTTGTCCACCAGCACTTGCGGCGGGGCTTTCGGGCTGCGGTTTTCCAGGACGGCCTGGAGTCTTTCCAGCAGTTCGGCGTCTTTGGCAGCCGCCGGGTAGTCGAGGGTTTCCTGCACTTGCAGAAGCACCGCCGCGCAATGCTTGCAATTGCTATGGACCGGGCAGGAGCAAGTGGCGTCGACCATCAGCAATGTGCCTTTGGCTGACTCGCGCAGGCGAATGGTCTGACGGTAGACGTTACCGCCCGAGCCTTCGCACGCGGCGACGATGGTGGCGTCGCCGGCCTCCACGATCCTGACGCGATTCTCCAGCGCATAGCGACGGCCGCGTTCCAGGCTCTGTTCCTTGAATCGGCTGACCCACGAAGGTGCCAGGGGTTTGCTCAGGGTCGCGGACATAAGGACTCAATCAGTCCGGAATTTCTTCGGGGGCTGGGCGAGGGGCTGGGGCGGTCAGCGAAGTGATCTTGATCAGCAGACCGAGGTGGCCGTTGTCGAGGAAATTCAATTGGCCGTTCTTGGTGTGGCTTTCCTGTTTCATGCGCTCGCTGGCGGTTACCGTGCCATTGGCGTCGAACTGGTTGACCCAGAAATCGGCGTCGACGTCGGTGAAGCGTCCCAGTTTCACGTTCAGCGTGCCCTCGATCGGGAACTGGCCGTATTGCTCCTTGCCGTCGCTGATCGCGATTTTGCTCGATTCTTCGCCCAGTGTCTGTTGCCAGGCTTTGTGCAGCAGCACCGTGTAGTCGGCGCTGGCGGTGAGTTTTTCCACTTCGCCGTTCAGGCTTGGCGTACGCAGGCTGTCGGGGCTGACCGGTTGCGCGCCCGCCGCCCAATCTTCCGGCGCGGCGCGGCTGACAATCGCTGGCTCGGCGTTTTGCCGGACCAGAATCATTTCGACCTGATACAGGTCATCGGCAAAGGCCGTGGGGGCGACCAACGCGGTTACAAGCGTGGTCAACAAGGTCAGTGAACGAAACAGGCGCATTCGGCGTCCTTCAAGCAGTTTTCGGAACGAGACGCTCGAACAGCGCCTCTACAGTATTAAAGCGCTCTTCCGGGCGCTCCATCGGCACCATGAACTTGAATATCGTGGCGCCCTCGAATTTGTAGCGTTTTGGCTGGCCCTGGATCAGTTTGATCAGGGTCAGCGGGTCCACCGGGGTCTGCGCTGCGAACTCGACGCGTCCGCCTTGCGGGCCACCGTCGACTTTCTTGATGCCGAGCAACTCGGCCTGCAATTTCAGCGCGGTGATGCGCATCAGGTTCTTGGTCGGTTCCGGCAACAGGCCGAATCGATCGATCATCTCGACCTGCAAGTCCTTCAAGCCTTCCTCGTCGGTCGCCGAAGCAATGCGTTTGTAGAGAATCAGGCGCGCGTGGACATCCGGCAGGTAGTCCTCTGGAATCAACGCGGGAACCCGCAGATTGACTTCAGGACCGCCGCCCAGTGGTTGATCGAGGTTCGGCTGCTCGCCCTTGCGGATCGACTTCACCGCGCGCTCGAGCATTTCCATGTACAGCGTGAAGCCGACTGCCTGGATCTGCCCGCTCTGGCCATCGCCGAGCAGTTCGCCGGCACCGCGGATTTCCAGGTCGTTGGTGGCAAGCACGAAGCCCGCACCAAGGTCCTGGGTGTTGGCTATCGCTTCCAGGCGCTTTTCCGCGTCCGGGGTGATTTGCTGGCGCGGCGGCGTCAACAGGTATGCGTAGGCCTGGTGGTGGCTGCGTCCGACCCGGCCGCGCAACTGATGCAACTGGGCCAGGCCGAACTTGTCGGCGCGCTCGATGATGATGGTGTTGGCGCTTGGCACGTCGATGCCGGTCTCGATGATGGTCGAGGCGATCAGTACGTTGAAGCGCTTGTGGTAAAAGTCGCTCATTACCTGTTCGAGTTCGCGTTCGCGCATCTGCCCGTGGCCGATGCCGATCCGTGCTTCCGGCACCAGTTCGGCGAGGTCGGCAGCGCACTTCTCGATGGTCTTCACGTCGTTGTGCAGGTAATAAACCTGACCACCGCGCAGCAACTCACGCAGCAAGGCCTCTTTGACCGTGCTCTTGTTCTGCTCCATGACGAAGGTGCGCACTGACAGTCGGCGGGCCGGCGGCGTGGCAATGATCGACAGGTCGCGCATGCCCGACACCGCCATGTTCAGTGTGCGCGGAATCGGCGTGGCGGTCAGGGTCAGGATGTCGACTTCGCTGCGCAGGGCCTTGAGCTGTTCCTTCTGGCGGACACCGAAGCGGTGTTCTTCGTCGATGATCACCAGGCCAAGGTTTTTGATCTTCACGTCGTCCTGCAGCAACTTGTGCGTGCCGATGACGATGTCGATCTTGCCTTCGGCCAGGTCGGCGACGGCGGCGTTCACTTCCTTGGTCGACTTGAAGCGGCTCATCACTTCCACGGTCACCGGCCAATCGGCGAAGCGGTCGCGGAAACTGTTGTAGTGCTGTTGGGCGAGCAGGGTGGTCGGCACCAGGATCGCCACCTGGCGACCGCCATGCACCGCGATGAACGCGGCGCGCATCGCCACTTCGGTCTTGCCGAAACCGACGTCCCCGCACACCAGGCGATCCATCGGCTTGGGCGCGAGCATGTCTTCGCGCACCGCTTCGATGGTGGTTTGCTGGTCCGGGGTTTCTTCGAACGGGAAGCCGGCGCTGAAAGTGGCGTAGTCGGCTTTCGGGTCGGCGAAGGCATAACCTTCACGGGCGGCGCGGCGGGCATAGATGTCGAGCAATTCAGCGGCGACGTCGCGCACCTGTTCGGCGGCCTTGCGCTTGGCTTTCTGCCAGGTCTCGGAGCCGAGGCGGTGCAGCGGGGCCAGGGCATCGTCGCTGCCGGTATAACGCGCGATCAAGTGCAGGTTGGCCACCGGCACGTAGAGCTTGGCGTTCTCGGCGTATTCCAGTGTCAGGAATTCAGCGGCCTGACTGTCGATCTCCAGGATCGTCAGGCCCAGGTAGCGGCCGACGCCGTGGTCGATGTGCACCACTGGCGCACCTTCGCGCAACTCGGTGAGGTTCTTGATGACTGCATCGTTGTTGGCGTCGGCGCGCTTTTCGCGGCGACGACGCTGCATCACGCGCTGGCCGAACAACGGGCTTTCCGCGACGAGGGCCAGGGCCGGGTCGTCGAGCAGCAAACCTTCGTCGAGTGGGGCGATGGTGATCGCCAGGCGTTCCTTGCCGGCGACAAAGTCCGGCCAGCTGTCGACGGTTTTCGGCCGCAGCTTCAGGCGTTCCAGCAACTCCAGCAACACTTCGCGGCGGCCTGCCGATTCGGCGGTAAACAACACGCGGCCGGGGAATTGATCGAGGAAGTCTGCCAGCGCTGCCATCGGCTGGGTGGCTTTGGCTTCGATGGCAAGATTTGGCAGCGCCTGAGCCGGAAAGCGGTCTCGGCCCACGCCAGGCTCCACATCTTGTTGGCTGGCAACCACGCGCGGCCAGCTCTTCAAGCGGGCGAAGCAATCCTCGACCGGCAGGAACAGCTCGGCGGGTGGCAATAAAGGACGGGACGGGTCGACGCGGCGTTCTTCATAGCGATTGCGTACGTCGTTCCAGAAGTTTTCCGCCGCCTGCTCGATGCCCGGCAGGGAAAACACTTGCGTATCCTGGGGCAGGTAATCGAACAGGGTCGAGGTTTCTTCGAAGAACAGTGGCAGGTAGTACTCGATACCGGCCGGCGTAATCCCGCTGCTCAAGTCCTGGAAGATCGGGCAGCGACGGAAGTCGACGTCAAAACGCTCACGGAAGCGCGCCTTGAAACGCGTGACGGCTTCTTTCTGTAGCGGGAATTCCTTGGCCGGCAACAGCTTGACCGAGTCGACCTTGTCGATGGAACGCTGGTTTTCCGGGTCGAAGGTGCGCAGGGTTTCGATTTCGTCGTCGAACAGGTCGATGCGATACGGCAGCTTGCTGCCCATCGGGAACAGGTCGATCAACGAACCGCGCACGGTGAATTCGCCGTGTTCATACACCGTATCGACGTAGCGATAGCCCGTGGCTTCAAGTCGGGTGCGCATTTGTTCGACGTCGAGTTTCTGGCCGATATCCAGCACCAGGCTGCTGCCGAGCAGGAACTTGGTCGGCGCCAGGCGATGCAGGGCCGTGGTGATCGGCACCACCAGCACGCCATGGCTCAGTTCCGGCAGCCGGTACAGGCTGGCGATGCGCTGGGAAATAATGTCCTGGTGCGGCGAGAACAGGTCGTACGGCAGGGTTTCCCAATCGGGGAAATGCAGCACGGGCAAATCAGGGGCGAAGAAACTCAGCTCCTGTTCCAGCCGTTCGGCGCTTTGGCTGTCGGCGGTCAGCAGCAGGGTAAAGCGCTTGGCAGCGCTGGCAGCCTCGGCGATGGCCAGGCTCAGGGCGGCTCCGGGCAGGTTGCCCCAGTGCTGTTTACCTGCCGCGGCAGGGAGAATCGGTAGACGCAGAACGGGCACGGAAGGTTAAGCTCCAAGCGTTGCGACAAAGTCGGTAATTGTAGCGGGCTACGATGCCGCCTGTCAGTTGCTGACTGCGTCTAAAGCACGGTTTGGCGAAATGTAGTGGTAAACACAAAATCCGGCTATTTTTTACCGCAAATCATTGAATATGTAGTGGCAAAAACAACTCGTGTTACGGAGGGTTACGGACAAGGTGACAAGGCCTCCAAAAAATTGACTGCGCTGCAAGCCCCGGTTTTATTGGGCTGGCGCGGGGCGTAATTTTTTTGAACGACGAATTGTTACGTAAAGCACGACGGGCGCGCATTGCTACGGCGGTCACTCGGCGGCATAATGTAGCCCCTTTTTTCTGCCCCTACATGTGGAAGGTTCCCGTGACTCAGAAGCCCGACCAGTGTCTTGGTGAATGGATCGACCGTGAAGCACTCGCAGAAGCGATGATTCCGCTTATCGGTCAGCTCTACCGCAATAACAACGTGGTGAGCTCGATCTATGGCCGCAGCCTGATCAATCGTTCAGTCATTGCGATTCTCAAAGCGCACCGCTTTGCTCGTCACCGTCAGTCCGACGACACCGAACTGTCCGTCCACGAAACATTCCCGCTGCTCAAAGCGATGAGCGAGCTCAAGCTCGGCGCCGCTTCGGTAGACCTGGGCAAGCTGGCGGCCAAATTCAAGGCCGAAGGCAATGGCCGCACTGCCGAGCAGTTCGTCCGTGCAGAACTGGTCGACGTAGTCGGCCAGCAGAACGCTTGCGCCCGCAAAGGCACCGACGTTGTCCTCTACGGCTTTGGTCGTATCGGCCGTCTGCTGGCGCGCATCCTGATCGAGAAAACCGGTGGTGGCGACGGCCTGCGCCTGCGCGCCATCGTCGTGCGCAAGGGCGCCGAGAATGACCTGGTCAAGCGCGCCAGCCTGCTGCGTCGTGACTCGGTCCATGGTCCGTTCGATGGCACCATCACCATTGATGAAGCCAACAACACCATCACCGCCAACGGCAACCTGATCCAGGTGATCTACGCCAAGAGCCCGGCCGAAGTCGACTACACCCAGTACGGCATCGAAAACGCTCTGATCGTCGACAACACCGGTGTATGGCGTGACGCTGACGGCCTGGGCCAGCACCTGGCCTGCCCGGGCGCTGCCCGCGTGATCCTCACCGCACCTGGCAAGGGCGCGCTGAAGAACATCGTTCACGGCATCAACCACGGCGACATCACCCCTGACGACAAGATCATCTCGGCCGCCTCCTGCACCACCAACGCCATCGTGCCGGTGCTCAAGGCTGTCAATGACAAGTACGGCATCGTCAACGGCCACGTCGAAACCGTTCACTCGTTCACCAACGACCAGAACCTGATCGACAACTTCCACAAGGGCAGCCGTCGTGGCCGCGCCGCGCCGCTGAACATGGTAATCACCGAGACCGGTGCCGCCACCGCAGCCGCCAAGGCGCTGCCAGTGCTCAAGGGCAAGCTGACCGGCAACGCGATTCGCGTACCAACGCCGAACGTGTCGATGGCCATCCTGAACCTGAACCTGGAAAAAGCCACCACTCGCGAAGAGATCAACGAGTACCTGCGCCAGATGGCCATGCACTCGGACCTGCACAAGCAGATCGACTACGTGAGCTCCCAGGAAGTGGTTTCCACCGACTTCGTTGGCTCGCGCCACGCAGGCGTTGTGGACGCTGAAGCGACCATCACCCAGGACAACCGCGTTGTCCTGTACGTTTGGTACGACAACGAGTTCGGTTACAGCTGCCAGGTGGTTCGCGTGATGGAAGACATGGCCGGTGTAAACCCGCCAGCATTCCCGCGCTAAGCCACAGCGGTAAATGAAAACGCCCCGATCATTGATCGGGGCGTTTTTGTTTGTGGGTGGGTAATTGTATTGTCAGTTCGGGCCTCTTCGCCGGCAAGCCGGCTCCTACAGGGGTGGGCATCTTCTGTAGGAGCTGGCTTGCCAGCGAAGGCGATCTATCAGGCGCCGCGGGCTACAGCCGCCTGCGCGGTACGCAGTTCATGCTTGTTGCCCCTGAACAACACCAGCGTCGCAATCAAGCCCAACACCGCTGCACCACTGAGCCAGATTCCTGGAGCAGCCTTGTTATCCAGTACGTGGATCAAATAAGTGCACGCTGCCGGGGTAAAGCCGCCGAAGGTCGCCGTTGCGAGGCTGTAGGCCAGCGAGAAGCCCGTCGTACGAACTTCTACCGGCATGATCTCGGTCAGCGCCACCACCATGGCACCGTTGTAGGAGCCATACAGGAACGACAACCACAGCTCGACGATCAGCAAATGGCTGAAACTCGGGTTCGCCACCAGCCACGACAGGGCAGGGTAGGCGGTGAGGATGGCCAGGGTCGTCGCGGCGATCAGCAGGGGTTTGCGCCCGATCTTGTCGGAAACCGAGCCCATCACCGGCAGCCAGAAGAAGTTCGACAGGCCGATGCACACGGTCACCAGCAAGGCGTCCATGTCCGACAGGTGCAACTCGGCTTTGCCGAAGGTCGGGGTGTAGGCGGTGATCAGGTAGAACGACACCGTGGTCATCACCACCAGCGCCATGCCGGCGATGACAATGCCGAAGTTCTGGCTGATCGAGCGGACGATATCCTTGAGTGTCGGGCGATGTTTGCGCGCCTGGAACTCCGGGGTTTCTTCCAGCGAACGACGAATGACGAAGATCACCGGCACGATCATGCAGCCGATCAGGAACGGCACGCGCCAGCCCCAGTCACCCATTTGTTCCGGGCTCAGCCAGTGATTCAAGCCAACCCCCAGCAGACCGGCAAACACCACCGCCGCTTGCTGGCTGGCGGATTGCCAACTGACGAAGAAGCCCTTGCGGCCCGGCGTGGAGATTTCCGCCAGGTACACCGACACACCGCCCAGTTCCACGCCCGCCGAGAAGCCTTGCAACAGGCGCCCGAACAGCACGATCAGCGGTGCAGCCACGCCCAGTGTGGCGTAACCCGGTACGCAGGCAATCAATACGGTACCGGCCGCCATCATCGCCAGGGTGATGATCAAGCCTTTGCGACGGCCATGGCGGTCGATGTAGGCGCCAAGGAAAATCGCACCCAGTGGGCGCATCAGGAAGCCTGCGCCAAAGGTTGCCAGGGACAACATCAGCGACGCGAAGGCGCTGTCGGCAGGGAAGAAGGTTTTGGCAATGGCCGTGGCGTAGAAGCCGTAGACCATGAAGTCGAACATCTCGAGAAAATTGCCGCTGACAACGCGAAAAATCGCTTTGCCTTTGCCCGTACTGGAGGACATTTGAGCGCACTCACTTTTAGCTGTCTTGTTGAAAATCCTTGATGTAGACGCGTCCTCGCTGTCGCTTGAAGGGCAGGCTCCCTTGGCGAGCAGAGATGTAACAATATGTGTATGGGGATCGATAGGCAACAATTGGTTGGGTGGCTGCTTAAACGATATAGCCATTACTAAGCAGGGCTTGTGTTCATCAAGCGAATGAAAACCCTGTAGGAGCGAGCTTGCTCGCGATAGCTGACAGACAGTAGGCACCCATGTTGAACGTGCTGACCTCTTCGCGAGCAGTCTCGCTCCTACAGTTTCTATCGCATAATGGCTGGCTCTGGCAGGGTGTCAGGGTATGTACGGGGAGCAGGGGAATTGTTGAACAGGGCGCAGGCGGTGGCATTTTTACTGTTCGGCACGCTCGCAGGTTGCGGCAGTGGGGACACCCTCGAAACCTTCGGCGGCCCGACCATGGGCAGCACCTATTCGATCAAGTATGTGCGCCATGCCGGCCTGCCGGCACCGGACGAGATCCGCGTCCAGGTCGAGCAAATCCTCGCTGACGTCGACCGGCAAATGTCGACCTATCGCAGCGACTCGGACATTGAACGTTTCAATGCTTTACCGGCCAATCGCTGTCAGACAATGCCCACGTCGATTCTCGAATTGGTCCGCGTCGGCGAACAACTCTCCGTGCAAAGCGACGGTTCCTACGACCTGACAGTGGAGCCGCTGATGAACCTGTGGGGCTTCGGCCCGCAGGCCCGCGAAGAAAAAGTCCCATCCGCCGAAACCCTCGCTGAAGTGCGCAAGCGCGTCGGCTACCAGCACTTGCGCATCGAGGGCGACCAGTTGTGCAAGGATGCCGCCGTCGAAGTCGATTTCAACAGCATCGCTGCCGGGTATGCGGTGGACACGATAGCCGCCAGGCTGGAGGCGATGGGTATCCACGATTACCTCGCCGAAGCCACGGGCGAACTCAAGGCGTCCGGCAGGAAGGCTGACGGTTCGCCCTGGCGCATTGCCCTGGAAGAGCCTCGGGATGACAGGCAAGTGGCCGAGCGGGTGATTACAGTCGACGGCTATGGCCTGTCCACGTCCGGCGACTACCGAAATTATTTCGTGCAGGGCGGCCAGCGTTTTTCCCACACCGTCGATGCGCGAACCGGGTCGCCGATCTCACACACGCTGGCGTCGGTCACGGTGATTCATGCTTCAGCATTGATGGCCGATGGCCTGTCGACGCTGTTGCTGATTCTCGGTCCCGAGCGCGGTTGGGACTACGCAGAAAAACACGATATCGGCGCATTTTTTGTGATTCATGCCGATACAGGTTTCGTCACACGCAGCAGTCACGCGTTTGAACGCCTCAGTGGCAAAAAAACCGAGTGATTGCGGCAATTTGAGCATTGAAAACTGGCGTTGTAGTGCAGGCAAAAGTAGCCTACGACGCGACCAAGGGTTAATGTGCGCGGCGTTGACGCTTCTATAGACTGTGTCCGGGTTCTGCACTGGCCCCAAATTGTTCCTTCACGCCACACTTGGGCGTGATTTAGCCGCAGGTGCCGAGGGTGCCGCGGCCTGTTCTGAGGAGTACGCATGGCTGTCTACAACTACGACGTGGTGGTGTTGGGTTCCGGCCCGGCGGGGGAAGGCGCGGCAATGAACGCTGCCAAGGCAGGGCGCAAGGTGGCGATGGTCGATAGCCGTCGCCAGGTCGGCGGCAACTGCACTCACTTGGGCACCATCCCGTCCAAGGCACTGCGTCACTCGGTGCGGCAGATCATGCAGTTCAACACCAACCCGATGTTCCGGGCCATTGGTGAACCGCGCTGGTTCTCGTTCCCGGACGTGTTGAAAAGCGCCGAGAAAGTCATCTCCAAGCAAGTCGCTTCGCGTACCGGCTATTACGCCCGTAACCGTGTCGACGTGTTCTTCGGCACCGGCAGCTTCGCCGACGAGCAAACCATCGAAGTGGTCTGCGCCAATGGCGTGGTCGAGAAACTGGTGGCCAAGCACATCATCATCGCCACCGGTTCGCGTCCGTATCGCCCGGCGGACATCGATTTCCACCACCCGCGTATCTACGATAGCGACACCATCCTCAGCCTCGGCCACACTCCGCGCAAACTCATCGTTTACGGCGCCGGCGTGATCGGTTGCGAATACGCCTCGATCTTCAGCGGCCTGGGTGTACTGGTTGAGCTGGTGGACAACCGTGGCCAGTTGCTGAGCTTCCTCGATTCGGAAATCTCCCAGGCCCTGAGCTATCACTTCAGCAACAACAACATCACCGTTCGCCACAACGAAGAGTATGACCGCGTCGAAGGCGTGGACAACGGCGTGATCCTGCACCTCAAGTCCGGCAAGAAGATCAAGGCCGACGCCTTGCTCTGGTGCAACGGCCGGACCGGCAACACCGATCAGTTGGGCCTGGAAAACATCGGGGTCAAGGTCAACAGCCGTGGCCAGATCGAAGTCGACGAGGCGTACCGCACCTGCGTGCCGAACATCTACGGCGCCGGCGACGTGATCGGGTGGCCGAGCCTGGCCAGTGCCGCCCACGACCAGGGCCGTTCGGCTGCTGGCAGCATCGTCGATAACGGTAGCTGGCGTTTCGTGAATGACGTGCCGACCGGCATCTACACCATTCCGGAGATCAGCTCGATCGGCAAGAACGAGCAAGAACTGACCCAGGCCAAGGTGCCGTACGAAGTGGGCAAGGCGTTCTTCAAGAGCATGGCGCGTGCGCAGATTGCCGGCGAGCCGCAAGGCATGCTGAAGATCCTGTTCCACCGTGAAACCCTGGAAGTGCTGGGCGTTCACTGCTTTGGTTACCAGGCGTCGGAGATCGTGCACATCGGCCAGGCGATCATGAATCAGCCGGGTGAACAGAACACGTTGAAGTACTTCGTCAACACCACGTTCAACTACCCGACCATGGCCGAAGCCTATCGGGTCGCGGCGTACGACGGCCTCAACCGGCTTTTTTGACGGGCTCCGGCCGGTGGCCTGAGCCGGCCGGGGAGACCGATTTCAGCAATTCTCGAGCGTGGCAGTGGCCAAACCGGGAAAGTCTGTAATCAGGCTGTCAACGCCGAAGTCGGCGAGCCTGCGCATCAGCGCAGGTTCGTTGACGGTCCACACCGACACATGCAGCCCCTGACGCTGCGCCCGTTGCAGGCGTTCCGGCGTGCACAGGGTCCAGTTCAGCGCCAGAATCTCACAGCCGTAACTGGCCGCCACTTTCAGCGGATCGAGCCAGGCATACTCGGCCACCAAACCGCGGGACACGTCCGGCACCAGCTCCAGCGCAGCCTTCAAGACTTCCCGTGAACTTGAGGTGATGGTCACTTTGTCCATCAGGCCATGACGCTGCGCCATTTCGCGAATCGCCAGGACGGTGGTCGCGGCACGCATCCGTGATGCGCTTTTGACTTCCAGTTGCCAGTGATCGAAGTCGCATTTCTCGAACAGTTCTTCCAGCGTCGGAATCGGGCACGGCTTGATCCAGCCCGGCCCCCCCTTGCGCGCGTCGTACGTCACCAGCTCCGCCGCCGTGTGCTCGGCGACCTTGCCGCGTCGGTCAGTGGTGCGCTTGAGGGTCGGGTCGTGGATGACCATCAGCTCGCCGTCCTTGGACAGGTGCAGGTCCAGTTCGCAGCGACGCACGCCGTGCTTGAGACATTCCTGAAAGCTGGTCAGGGTGTTTTCCGGTGCTTCGCCCTTGGCGCCGCGATGGCCGTAGATGAGGGTCACGGTTCTTCCTTAATTTAATTGCCTGATTCAAGCTGTTCGCGGGCCAGACGTCGTTCCTGGGCCTGCTTCTGCAAGATGTGGCGCGCCAGCAGTTGGCGCTGGGCGTCAGTGATGTGTTCGAACTCGGTGCCAACGTCGTAGCCATCGCCCTTGCGGTCGCAATGGGTGACGCGGGCGCGTAGCAACAGGCCCAGGGCTTGCGGCATCAACACCAGTTTGACCGACAGGCGTGAATCGGCGGCAATCGGCGTGGGGTGCTGGAAGTCGAGGCCGCCTTCGGAAATGATCACCGGCTGCGGCTCGCCGATCTGCCCGAGCACGGTGATGGCAATCACCTGGCTCAGTAAATCGATGCGTTTGTTCTGGGATTTCAAGAATGCCGCAATGTTGCGGTCGCGTTCGCTGATCTGGCGCAACAGGTGTTGCGACTCGAATTCGCTCAGGTGCAGTTCGCTGAGCAAGTTGAAGAGTGGGGAAGCATCCTGCAACACTTCCTGGCCTGTGGCTTCGGTAGCGGACAGGGGCCGAATTTCCAGTGCGATCGTATCCTCGATACGGTAGTATTCGCGGCGATCTTCTTCATCTAATGTCGACATGGCGAACCCATGGTAGCGGCGGTGGTCTGAGTGTAAAGCTGGTTATCGACCCCCGCCACAAGGACGTTCCTTTTCCCTCCGAACAAGCCCCGACATGTTCAGACCTCTCTTCGTTTTTATCGGCACGCGTTACACCCGTGCAAAGCGTCGCAATCATTTTGTGTCATTCATTTCCCTGACTTCGATGATCGGGCTCGCCCTTGGCGTGGTCGTGATGATCGTGGTGTTGTCGGTGATGAACGGCTTCGATCATGAGATGCGCACCCGCGTGCTGGGCATGGTGCCCCACGCGACCATCGAGTCCGGCGAGCCGATCAGCGATTGGCAAAGCCTGGCCGCCAAGGTCAAGCAGAACCCTCAAGTGACGGCGGTGGCGCCGTTTACCCAGATGCAGGGGTTGCTGACCAATAACGGCAAGGTCTCCAAAGTCCTGCTCAATGCCATCGACCCGGCGCTGGAGCGCAATGTGTCGATCATTGATCACTTCATGCAGCAGGGTAAGCTCGACGACCTGGTGCCGGGTGAGTTCGGCATCGTCATCGGCGACAAGGCCGCGGCCAAGCTCGGTGCGGCGATTGGCGACAAGCTGACCTTCGTCGCGCCGGAAGTCACCGTGACCCCGGCCGGGATGTTCCCGCGCATGAAGCGCTTCACCGTGGTTGGCATCTTCCATGTCGGCGCCGGTGAACTCGATGGTTACCTGGGCGTCACCAACCTGCAGGATCTGGCCCGGCTGCATCGCTGGAAGCCGGATCAGGTGCAGGGCCTGCGCCTGAAGTTCGACGACCTGTTCCAGGCGCCGCGCACCGCGTGGACCATCGCCCGTGATCTCGGTGAAGACCGCTACTACGCCCGCGACTGGACCCGCACCCACGGCAATCTTTATCAGGCGATCCGCATGGAAAAAGCCATGATTGGCCTGCTGTTGCTGCTGATCGTTGCGGTCGCAGCCTTCAACATCATTTCCACGTTGGTGATGGTGGTGAATGACAAGAAGGGCGACATCGCGATCCTGCGCACGCTGGGCGCCACACCGGGCACGATCATGCGCACGTTCATGGTGCAAGGCACTGTCATTGGCGTGGTCGGTACGGCCATTGGCGCCGTGGTCGGCATCTTCGCTGCGCTGAACGTCAGTGCCGCGATCTCGGCGCTGGAAGGCCTGATCGGCCACAAATTCCTCAACGCCGATGTGTATTTCATCGATTACCTGCCGTCGCAAGTGCAGAGCCAGGACGTGGTGATGGTCTGTTCTGCGGCGTTGGTCCTGAGTTTCCTCGCCACCTTGTATCCCGCCTGGCGTGCCGCGCGCACCCAGCCGGCGGAGGCGCTACGTTATGAGTGAGTCGGGCATGAGTGATAAAGCAATCTTGAGCTGCCGCAACCTGGGCAAATCCTACGAGGAAGGTCCGGAATCGGTAGAGGTCCTGGCCGGGCTGCAACTGGAAATGCACCCGGGCGAGCGCGTGGCGATTGTCGGCAAGTCGGGTTCGGGCAAAAGTACCTTGCTCAACCTGCTGGGCGGCCTCGATACGCCGACCAAGGGCAGCGTCTGGCTTGACGGTGAAGAACTGTCGGCCTTGAGCGAGAAGAAGCGCGGCCTGCTGCGCAACCGTGCCCTCGGCTTCGTCTACCAGTTCCATCACCTGTTGCCGGAATTCACTGCGCTGGAAAACGTCTGCATGCCGCTGCTGATCGGCAAGACCGCGATCCCCGAAGCGCGCCAGCGTGCCACGGCGCTGCTGGAGCGGGTCGGGCTGGGCCATCGCCTGGAGCACAAACCGGCTGAATTGTCAGGTGGCGAGCGCCAGCGCGTGGCCATCGCCCGCGCCCTGGTGAACACACCAGGCCTGGTGATGCTCGATGAGCCAACCGGCAACCTCGACTCGCACACCGCGCAAGGCATCCAGGACTTGATGCTGGAACTCAGCACTTCGATGCGCACGGCGTTCCTGGTGGTGACCCACGACATGAACCTGGCCCGCCAGATGGACCGCGTCCTGCATTTGCAGGAAGGTTGCCTCACACCCATCTGACGGGTTGAAACCCGATGCCTGAAAAGGAGTCGGGTCATTTATTTTTATACGGTGCCCCAGCGAATGTTCAGACCGTTATCGATCTTTATCGGCACGCGCTATACCCGCGCCAAGCGCCGCAATCGCTTTGTATCTTTCATCTCGATGACCTCGATGATCGGCCTCGCCCTCGGCGTGCTGGCGATGATCGTGGTGCTGTCGGTGATGAACGGTTTCCAGCGCGAAATGAGCTCGCGCATCCTCGGCATGGTGCCCCACGCCACCCTCGTCGGCGTCAACCCGATTGACGACTGGAAACCTGTCGCCGCAG
Source organism: Pseudomonas sp. NFX15 (assembly GCF_049132105.1). Taxonomy (NCBI): domain Bacteria; kingdom Pseudomonadati; phylum Pseudomonadota; class Gammaproteobacteria; order Pseudomonadales; family Pseudomonadaceae; genus Pseudomonas; species Pseudomonas sp. NFX15. The sequence continues at coordinate 206,117 of NZ_JAFMPV010000003.1, read as the reverse complement.
CGGCGATGAAAAACCCGGAAGTGACGGCGGCGGTGCCGTTTACCGAGATGGAAGGCATGCTGTCCTACAAGGGGTCGATGCAGCCGATCCAGGTTAGCGGTGTCGACCCGGCGCTGGAAGGTCAGGTGTCGATCGTTGCCAAGCACATTGTCCAGGGCAGTCTTGACGCACTGATGCCGGGTGAATTCGGCGTGGTGATCGGCGAGATCACGGCGCGGCGTTTCCGCTTGAACGTGGGCGACAAAATCACCCTGATCGTACCGGAAGTCAGCAATGCACCGGGCGGCATCACGCCGCGCATGCAGCGCCTGAATGTGGTCGGTGTGTTCAAGGTTGGCGCCGAGCTGGACGGCACCATGGCGCTGATCCACATGGCCGACGCTGCGCAGATGCAGCATTGGGAGCCGAACCAGGTACAGAGCGTGCGCCTGGCGGTGAAGGACCTGTATGCCGCGCCGCAAGTCTCCAGCGACATCGCCACGGGACTGGGCGCCGCCTACAAGGCTGACGACTGGACTCACACCCAGGGCAGCCTGTTCAGCGCGATGAAAATGGAAAAGACCATGATCGGCCTGCTGTTGCTGATGATCGTTGCGGTGGCGGCGTTCAACATCATCGCGACCCTGATCATGGTGGTGAACGACAAGGGCGCGGACATCGCGATCCTGCGCACCATCGGCGCCACGCCGCGGCAGATCATGGCGATCTTCATGGTGCAGGGCACTGTGATTGGTATCGTCGGCACGCTGATTGGCGGCGTGCTGGGGGTGATTGCCGCGCTGAACGTCAGCGAGATGGTCGGCTGGATCGAGCGGGTCACCGGGCAGCACATCTTCAGTTCCGACGTGTATTTCGTCAGCAATCTGCCATCCGAGCTGCAAACGGGTGATGTGGTGTTGATCTGTTCGGCGGGCTTTATCCTGAGCTTCCTGGCGACGGTTTACCCGGCGTGGCGAGCGGCGAAGATCGAGCCGGCTCACGCATTGCGTTACTCGTAAGGCCTGACACCGCCAGCTCTTCGTAGGAGCTGGCTTGCCAGCGAAGAGGCCGGTCAGCCAATCTCAATGCTTTTTGGAAACCGCTATCGCTGGCAAGCCAGCTCCTACAGGTGAAGCAGGCCGGTATTGCCGGCCTCAATCCCCCCTTGGCAACTCGATCACAAACCGCGTCCCCCCGTTTTCAGATTTGCAACGAATCTGCCCACCATGGGCACGAATGATCGACTGGGTGATCGCCAACCCCAACCCCGCATGTTCACTGCTGCCTTCGCGACGTGCCGGATCGGCCCGATAAAAACGGTCAAACAAACGCGGCAGCACTTGCGGATCAATACCGCTTCCCGAGTTCTCCACTTGCAGGCTCAAGCCATGGGCATGCTCGGTAATCCTGACCTGAACCGTGCCCTCGGCCGGGGTGAAGCGCAGCGCGTTGTCCAGCAGGTTGGACAGCGCCCTTCGCAGCATGCTGCGGTCGCCTTCGATTCGAGCGTGGCCGTCGCGGCTTAAGCTCACTTGGGCGTCTTCGGCCAGCGGCGCGAAAAACTCCAGCAACAAATCCGTCTCATCCGCCAGTTCCAGCGATTCACGCTTGGGCACCAGTAACCCATGGTCGGCCTTGGCCAGGTAGAGCATGTCGTTGACCAGTTGCGCCATCCATTGCAGTTCTTCGAGATTGCTGTGCAGCGCTTCGCGGTAGTCTTCCAGCGGACGAGGGCGGGTAAGGGTGACCTGGGTATGGGTCAGCAGGTTCGACAGTGGCGTGCGCAGTTCGTGGGCGATGTCGGCGGAGAACGCGGACAGGCGCTGAAACGAGTCGTCGAGGCGTCCGAGCATGGCGTTGAAGCTGTGAGCCATTTCCGCCAGCTCCGGCGGCAGATTTTCTTCCGGCAGCCGCGCCTTCAGCGATTGCGCAGAAACACCGCTGGCGATTGCACTGATCCGCCGCAATGGGCGCAAGCCGCTGCGTGCCGCCCAGGCGCCCAGCAGTGCAGTGGCCAGGGCGGACAGGCCGACGGTGAGCCAGATCAGGTGCTGCATGCGTTGCAGGAAATGCTGGTGGTGGGTGATATCCAGCAGCAGGGTCAACTGCGGTGACTGCGGTTTATCGGCAAACAGCGGTGCATTCAGCACGCGGTAATCCGTGCCGTCATGGCTCACCGTCGACAATCCGGGCTGAGGCGGCAAAGTCGACGGGATGTTGGTCGAGCTATCGTACCAGCGCTGGCCGTCGCTGCCGGTGATGCGCAGGGAAAGGTCAGCCTGTCGGCTCAATTCCTCGGCCAGTTTCTCTTGACTGTCACTGGACTGAAAATCATGCAGGGCGCGACGCAAACCAATCAGTTTGCTATCCAGCAATTGCTGGTCGAGTTCCACGAAGTGCACCTCGCTGGCGCGGCTGAACAACACGCCGGCGAACAACGACACCACGGCGGTGCACGCGGCAAACAGCAGCGCCAAGCGGCTGCTCAATGACAGTCGACGCATCAGGCGGGGCGCTCTTCAAGCACGTAACCCATGCCGCGCACGGTGTGGATCAGTTTGTTGGGGAATTCATCGTCGATCTTCAGGCGCAAGCGGCGAATCGCGACCTCGATGACATTGGTGTCGCTGTCGAAATTCATGTCCCAGACCTGGGAGGCAATCAGCGACTTGGGCAGGACTTCGCCTTGGCGACGCAGGAGCATTTCCAGCAGGGCGAATTCCTTGACGGTCAGGTCGATGCGCTGGCCGCTGCGTTCGACCCGGCGACGGAGCAGGTCCAGGCGCAAGTCAGCCAGTTGCAGGCTGGTTTCCTGCGGCGTGGCACTGCCTCGACGCAACAGGCTGCGGACCCTGGCCAGCAGCTCGGAGAAGGCAAACGGCTTGACCAGATAATCGTCGGCACCCAGTTCGAGGCCGTGAACCCTGTCCTCCACAGCATCGCGCGCCGTCAGAAAAAGTACCGGCGTATCCAAACCAGCACCGCGCAGCGCTTGCAGTATCTGCCAGCCATCACGACCGGGCAGCATCACATCGAGAATCAGCAGGGCATACTCGCCGCTCAGTGCCAATTGCTGGCCAGTGTTGCCGTCGGCCACCAGCTCCGTGTTGAACCCGGCCTCGGCCAGGCCCTGGCGCAGGTAATGGCCGGTTTTCGGTTGGTCTTCGACGATCAGCAGTTTCATGGGCAACTCATGGCAAATGGAGCGAACGCTTTATACCGTGCGCCGCGTTCATACAGATCAATCTGACAAAGTTGTAATCTGGCTGTCAGGTTACGGGCAGTGCCAGCAGTTTAGAGTTTTCCGCAGGCTGAGCTTTATCTTGTTGGAGTACGACGATGTTTTTACGCAAATCTGTGGCGTCAATCGTGGGTGTGCTGGCGCTGAGTTCGCCGGTGTGGGCGGACGCCGGGCATACCTACGATTTCGGTCAACCGGCCCCGGCAGCCAAGGCCACTCGCAGTGTCGAGGTGGTGATGGAAGACATCTCTTTCACGCCGAAGGCGATCGACATCAAGGCCGGGGAGACCGTGCGCTTCGTGTTGGTCAACAAAGGCCAGCTGTTGCATGAGTTCAACTTGGGCGATGCGGCGATGCATGCCAAGCACCAGCAGGAAATGCTGCAAATGCAACAGGACGGCATGCTGACACCCACCGGTATCAAAGCCATGGGCCACGGTGACATGGCCGGCATGGATCATAGCCAAATGGATCACGGCATGAAGCATGACGACCCGAACAGCGTGCTGGTTGAGCCGGGCAAGACCGCGGAGCTGACCTGGACTTTCAGCAAAGCCACCAACCTTGAATTTGCCTGCAACATTCCTGGCCATTATCAGGCGGGCATGGTCGGCAAATTGACTGTCAGTCAGTAAGCACTCAAAGGCGTGAGCAAAGGCTGATAGAATCCGCTGATTCTTCAGTCAGGTTTCCGCCATGCATCCCGCAGCCGAACACTCGCCGCTGGGCAAGTCCAGCGAATACATCGCCACTTACACGCCGTCCTTGCTGTTCCCGATCCCGCGCACCGCGAAGTGGGCGGAACTGGGCCTGACGGCGCAAACCCTGCCGTATAAAGGCGTGGACTTCTGGAACTGCTTCGAGCTGTCCTGGCTACTGCCGTCGGGCAAGCCCGTGGTGGCGATCGGCGAGTTCAGCATTGCGGCGGATTCGCCGAACATCATCGAGTCGAAGTCGTTCAAGCTGTACCTCAACTCGCTGAACCAGACGCCGTTTGCCGACACCGCGAGCCTCGAAGCGACGCTGGTCAAGGACTTGTCGGCGGCCGCTGGCAAGCCGGTGGGTGTGCGCATTCGCAGCCTCAAGGATGTCGAGAGCGAGGGCGTCGTGGCCTTGCCGGGTGTGTGCATCGATGACCTGGATATCAGCGTCAGCAACTACGAGCAGCCACGGCCGGAACTGCTGCGCTGCGATGATTCGCGGGTTGTCGAGGAGAGCGTGCACAGCCATTTGCTCAAGTCCAACTGCCCGGTCACCAGCCAGCCGGACTGGGGCAGCGTGGCGGTGGAGTACCGGGGCGCGGCGCTGGATCACGCGAGTTTGCTCGAGTACATCGTCAGCTTCCGCCAGCATTCGGATTTCCATGAGCAGTGTGTGGAGCGGATCTTCCTCGACCTGCAGCGCTTGTTGAAACCGGAGAAACTCACCGTGTATGCGCGTTACGTGCGTCGCGGCGGGCTGGACATCAACCCGTACCGCAGCACCGAAGCCGTACAACTGCCGAACCACCGCCTGGCCCGCCAGTAACGAAACCTTGTAGGCGCTGGCTTGCCAGCGAAAGCGTCAATCCATTCACTACGATGTTGAATGTGAGGCCGCTTTCGCGAGCAAGCCCGCTCCCACAGGGGGATTTGCATTGCCAGTCGTATGAAATGAAAAAGCCCTGCTATCGCTAGCAGGGCTTTTTTGCATTCGGTGGGTTTAAATCCCCATGTTGCCCAATGCCTGCGCAATATTGCGCAGGGTGGTGGCAAGGGTCGGGTGTTCGAGTTCGAAGCGTTCTACGGCCAGGTTTACGCCATCGGCCAAACTGGCGTCCTGGGTTTTGGTTTCGAGTTCAAGTTTGAGTTTGAGTTCGATCTGTTGCATGAGCTCGTTCAGTTCGGCGCGCTCTGCTTCAGACAACGGAGGATTCTGTTCCAATTGCTCGCGCAGGGCATTGAGCTGTTCTTGCAGTTCGCGGGCAGGCATGGCGTTCTTCCTTTTATCGATAGGCACTGGCATTGACCACGGCGGCGCGCCAAAGGTCGATGGCTGACCTTTAGATTAATCCACTCGCGCGCAACGTGCATGATCTCGGTCAGGGCTTTTCGCCCTTGAGCCGGCGCAGGCTGATATCGGCCAGGCAGGTATCGAGTTCGCCCAGGTGATCGATTACCGAATGCACGCCCAGGCCGAACAGTTGCATCGTGGCCTTGCCGCGCTTGATATCGCGCTCCTGCTGGGGCAGCGCCTGCCATTGCGCAGGGGCCAAGCCGCACAGCGAGCCGCAGGACGCCAGGCCAATGGTCCACAGACCGGCATTGAGCCCCGCTTGCAGCAAGCGTGGCTCGCCGCTCACCAGCACGCAGCCGTCGAGGCGCTCGACGTTCAGGGTCATCAAGGCTTGCCAGCACGCATGCGGGGCGGGCCATGGATTATTTGTTGCGGCGTGTTGCGAGGGTTTGATCCAGTCGGGCAGCGCAGCGGCCAGGGAATGGCTGAGGGCAGGGGGCAGTTCATCGAGCCAGGCGCAAGGGATCCCCTGGCGCTGCAAGCTGCGCAGGCTGTCCAGGGCACCGGGCGTGGCCTCGGCATGTTCGGCCGAGTGGCTGCAATGCTGATGCGTATGCGCGCCGAAATCCACCAGGCAGCCGCTCAGGCCGAACAGGACGGCGGTCAGGCTGGATGCAGTTTGGGGAAAGGCTTCGGCGAGCGGCATGGGGACGTCCCTGAAATAGACGGGAGGCTAGCGGGCGACAATGACAGTTGAGTGACATGGATGTGAATCGCCCACAATTGGCCCGATTCTTATTGCCTGAATTTCGTGCAAAGTGCGTTAAACGGCGTTTACGTCTTATACTTGCCAGCTTATCGCCCGGGCCAAGCGCCCGCGCCAGTACCAACCAAGGAGTTTTTTCTATGCGCTGGAGCAATCGTCTAGCCAGGATTTGTGTTTGCGCCAGTGCCCTGCTGGTTCCGTTCGTTGCACAGGCAGCCACGGAAGAGGATCCTTGGGAAAGCGTCAACCGCCCGATTTTCAAGTTCAACGATGTCATCGACACTTACGCGTTGAAACCTCTGGCCCAAGGCTACGAGTACGTGACGCCGCAGTTCGTCGAAGACGGCGTTCACAACTTCTTCCAGAACATCGGTGATGTGCGCAACCTGGCCAACGATATTCTGCAGGCCAAGCCTCGCGCCGCTGGCGTTGATACCGCACGCATCATCTTCAACACCACGTTTGGCCTGCTCGGCGTGATTGATGTCGGCACCAAGATGGGCTTGCATCGCAACGACGAAGACTTCGGCCAGACCCTGGGTTACTGGGGTGTCGGCAGTGGTCCCTACGTGATGCTGCCACTGTTGGGACCAAGCACGTTGCGTGATGCGCCGTCCAAGTATGTCGACACCTACACGGGCCCGTATCGCTATATGAACGACATTCCGGTGCGTAACTCGTTCTACGCACTGGACGTGATCGATACCCGCGCCAGCCTGCTGTCGAGCGAGAAGCTGATCAGCGGCGACAAGTACACCTTCATCCGCAATGCGTACTTGCAGAACCGTGAGTTCAAGGTGAAAGACGGGCAGGTTGAAGACGATTTTTAATGTCGACCAGTCAATAGAAAAGGCGGCTTTCGGGCCGCCTTTTTCGTCTGCGAAGCGCTTACTTCATCTTCAAGATTGTAAGGCCGAGTTTCTGACTGCCGCCGTCCTGTTCCTTCACCCATACCACTTCGGTGTCGGCTTCCAGGCCTTCAAGGGCGGCGTGATCGGAGTCGATTCGTACGTTGAGCCGGTCGCCGACCTTGAAAAGACGAGGTGCCTGGACCTGCATGCCACTGCTGGAAAGGTCGATGCAGACGGCTGGCACCAAATCTCCCTCATGAATCAGCGACACCTCGGCGTCGACCCGCATGCGGATGAAATCACGCTTTTCGCTGTAGTCTCGGCCGGTTTGACTCATGGGTTAGATCCTTCCATTGGGTTTCGGATTTGACGGTTCTTATAACTCTCGGTGATTTGACAAGTAAAGACGTCAAGCGACCATCGGCGTGAGCTTGAAACGCCCCGCGGATGGGAGTACCGTCTGCGCCTTAGAAGGGCACCTCTGGTGTACATGTGTGTAGGGCAAATGCCCGAAAGCGGTGCGACAGAGAGGCTAGAAAGCAAATCCAGTAGTGTGTGCCGGGTCAAAATCCCCGCCTGCTACGCCAACCTAATTCTGGCGCCGTTTGCCCACATGCCAAAAACCAGTGCCACGCTGCTGATAATCGATGATGACGAAGTAGTGCGCGCGAGCCTCGCCGCCTATTTGGAAGACAGTGGTTTCAGCGTCTTGCAGGCCAGCAATGGTCAGCAGGGTCTTCAGGTATTCGAGCAAGACAAGCCCGACTTGGTCATCTGCGATCTGCGCATGCCGCAGATGGGCGGACTCGAACTCATCCGCCAGGTCACTGAGCGGTCACCGCAAACACCGGTGATCGTGGTGTCGGGTGCCGGCGTGATGAACGATGCGGTCGAGGCCCTGCGCCTGGGCGCGGCGGACTACCTGATCAAGCCTCTCGAAGATCTGGCTGTGCTCGAACACTCTGTTCGCCGGGCCCTGGATCGAGCGCGCCTGCTGCTGGAAAACCAGCGCTACCGCGAGAAGCTGGAAAAGGCCAACCGCGAGCTCGAAGCCAGCCTGAACCTGCTCCAGGAGGACCAAAACGCCGGTCGCCAGGTGCAGATGAACATGTTGCCGGTCAGCCCATGGACCATCGACGCGTTCAAGTTTGCTCACCAGATCATCCCGTCGCTGTACCTGTCGGGTGATTTTGTCGACTACTTTCGGGTCGACGAGCGTCGGGTAGCGTTTTACCTGGCGGACGTTTCCGGCCATGGCGCTTCTTCAGCCTTCGTCACCGTGCTGTTGAAATTCATGACCACGCGCTTGCTGTTTGAATCCAAGCGCAGCGGCACCTTGCCGGAATTCAAGCCTTCAGAGGTACTTGGTCATATCAACCGGGGCCTGATCAGTTGTAAGCTGGGTAAACACGTCACAATGGTCGGTGGAGTCATCGACGAGGAGACAGGTTTGTTGACCTATAGCATCGGTGGTCACCTGCCGTTGCCAGTGTTGTACACACCCGACAGTGTTCGTTATCTGGAAGGGCGTGGTCTGCCGGTGGGCCTCTTCAATGAAGCCACCTACGAAGATCACGTGCTGGAGCTGCCGCCGACGTTCAGCCTGACGCTGATGTCAGATGGCATTCTGGACCTTTTGCCAGAACCCACACTCAAAGAGAAAGAAGCGGCATTGCCCCAACGGGTCAAGGCTGCGGGCGGCACCCTGGATGGGCTGCGGCAGGTTTTTGGATTGGCCACGCTAGGGGAGATGCCGGATGATATCGCCCTGTTGGTGTTGAGCAGGAATCTTTGATGAGTACCGGTAGAATCCAGTTCGCCGAGCAGGATGGCACCTTCGTCCTGAAGTTCGTCGGTGAAGTTCGCCTGACCCTGTGTTCGGCGTTGGATGCGACTATTGAGCGGATCTTCAGCGCGTTGAACTTCAACACGATCGTGATCGATCTGACCGAAACCCGCAGCATCGACAGCACCACCCTTGGCCTGCTGGCCAAGTTGTCGATCCTGTCGCGGCAAAAAGTCGGCTTGCTGCCGACCGTCGTCACCACCCACGAAGACATCACGCGGCTGTTGCAGTCCATGGGCTTCGAGCAGGTGTTCAACATCGTCGACAAGCCGGTGCCGTGCCCGGAATGCCTGGATGACCTGCCTGATCAGGATCAATCCGAGGAGGTGGTGCGGATCAAGGTGCTGGAAGCGCACAAGATCCTCATGGGTTTGAACGACACCAATCGTGAAGCGTTTCATGATCTGGTGAATGCGCTCGAGCGTCACTGATACCGCAGAGAGCGGGGCTTTTGTGGTGAGGGGCAAGCCCCCCCTCGCCACAGATGATCGTTTTCTCTAAACCATCATCTGGCACCTAATCGAGCACAAAAAAAGGGCGAACCCTACAGGTACGCCCTTTTTGCATTGACCCACTCAGATTACAGCTTGGCCTGCAACAGAGCCTCAAGCTTCTCCTGGTCCCGAGCGAACTGGCGAATACCCTCAGCCAGTTTCTCGGTCGCCATCGCATCTTCATTGGACAACCAGCGGAATTGCGATTCGTTGAGGTTCAGGCGTGCTTCACCGGCATGGCCAGGCGCCAGTTTGCGCTCCAGCTTGCCAGTGTCCGCGGCCAGTTTGTCGATCAGGTCCGGGCTGATGGTCAGGCGATCGCAACCGGCCAGTTGTTCGATCTGCCCCAGGTTACGGAAGCTTGCGCCCATGACCACGGTCTTGTAGTCATTGGCCTTGTAGTAGTTGTAGATGCGCGTCACCGACTGCACGCCCGGATCATCCGCGCCGGTGTAGTCGTTGCCGTTGGCTTTCTTGTACCAGTCGTAGATCCGGCCCACGAACGGCGAGATCAGGAATACCCCGGCGTCGGCACAGGCGGCGGCCTGGGCAAAGGAGAACAGCAACGTCAGGTTGGTCTGGATGCCTTCCTTTTCGAGGATCTCGGCAGCGCGGATGCCTTCCCAGGTGGACGCGATCTTGATTAGCACGCGGTCGCGGCCAATGCCGGCCTCGTCGTACAGCTCGATAAGACGATGCGCACGCTTGAGCACGGCATCGGTGTCGAACGACAGACGCGCATCCACTTCGGTGGAGATACGGCCCGGAATCACTTTGAGAATCTCTTGCCCCACGGCCACGCCGAAACGGTCGCTGGCCAGGCCGACATCGCCCTTGCAGTCATGGACGCTGGCATTGAGCAGCTCGGCATACGCGGGAATCGCCGCGGCCTTGAGCAGCAGCGAAGGGTTGGTGGTGGCGTCCACGGGTTTAACGCGAGCGATAGCTTCGAAGTCGCCGGTGTCGGCAACCACGGTCGTCATTTGTTTGAGTTGTTCCAGCTTGGAAGTCATGGGCGTGCTCTGTCCTATGGGTCTGAAGACATTACCCGAGCGCTGACAGCCACTCAAGGGCGCGTGTGTGTATCGACGGCCCCTGTGGCAACAACCTAGAATCGGCTGTTTGAAAGGCGGGGCATGGTATCGAAGAATACGATACTCAAACGCCCCACAGGTTCAACGCAGCCGACCGTTAACGCCCATCGAGCAGCGCTGCCGCCTGATCCAGCAACGCCAATGGATCTTTGGCCTTGTGGATATCCACTGACAACAGCTGCCGGAACTTGCGTGCCCCCGGAAAACCGGTGCCCAGGCCCAGTACGTGCCGGGTGATATGGTGCATCGAACCACCGGCCTCGATATGCGCGGCGATGTACGGCCGCAACTGTGCGAGCGCCTCGGCACGAGTGATCACTGGCGCCGTGCTGCCGAACAACTGCTGATCGACCTCGGCCATCACATAAGGGTTGTGATACGCCTCGCGGCCCAGCATCACGCCGTCGAAGGTCTGCAAATGTTCGTGGCAGGCTTCAAGCGACTTGATGCCGCCATTGAGAATGATCTCCAGATCCGGGAAATCCGCCTTCAACTGGGCCGCCACGTCATACCGCAGGGGAGGAATGTCGCGGTTTTCCTTCGGCGACAACCCTTCCAGAATCGCAATCCGCGCGTGCACGGTAAAACTGGTGCAACCGGCATCGCGCACCGTGCCGACGAAATCACACAGTTCCTCGTAGCTGTCCCGCCCGTTGATGCCGATGCGATGCTTGACCGTCACCGGAATCGACACCGCATCGCGCATCGCCTTCACGCAATCGGCCACCAACTGCGGATGCCCCATCAGGCACGCGCCGATCATGTTGTTCTGCACCCGATCACTCGGGCAACCGACGTTCAGGTTGACCTCATCGTACCCATGCTCCTGCGCCATGCGCGCGCACGCGGCCAAGTCCAGCGGCACACTGCCGCCCAACTGCAACGCCAGCGGGTGCTCGGCTTCGTTATGGCGCAGGAAGCGCTCGTGGTCGCCGTTGAGCAACGCACCGGTGGTGACCATTTCGGTGTAGAGCAGGGCGTTTTTCGACAACAGGCGCAGGAAGAAACGGCAGTGGCGGTCGGTCCAATCCATCATGGGCGCGACGGAGAAACGGCGGGAGAGCGGGATGGGTGCGACGTTGGTGATGGACATGGGGGATCTGGAATCGGTGAGGCTGGGAGGTGGGGGAGTTTATCAGGATTGGGGCTGCGGGGCTTTGGCGAGTCTGGGGGGAAGAGCTGCGAGGATGCCAAGAGTTGTTGAAAGCAGGGTAGTGAGGATGAAAAGTCTCCAGATGCGCAGGGTTCCTGAACCAACGCTGTCACCCCCAAAAGTTTCATGATCTCCACGCCAGCCCCGGCCTATGATGAACGACAAAGGTCATGTCCCCGCGCCTCAACCCTCAGGAATAAAAAAATGATCGCAAACCTCGTCAAAGTCTCGCTGGTGGCTGGTGCTGTGTTGTTGAGCGCCTGTTCGGGTGTGAGCCCTCATACTCGCAATGATTATTCGGTCGACTCGGTGCAGCCTTCCGGGTTTGGTCCGGGGCCGACCAACAGCAGCAGCGCCGGCAAGATGAATTTTCATGGCAGCGCGCTGGGCAGTAGCTATGGCGAATACGGTTCGGGTTTGCTGCACGACGATTGATGGGCATACGCCAAAAAGAAAAGGGCGCTCCCGAGGGAGCGCCCTTTTTTTGTTTGAAAATCGCCCGGTTACTTGGTGGCGTCAGGCACTGCCAGCCACTGCCGCAGAATCTTCTGATAATTGCCCGTGGCCTTGGCCAGGTGCAGCCACTGATCCACATACTGTTTCCAGGCGATGTCGTCGCGGGGCAGCAAGTAGGCTTTTTCGCCGTATTGCAGGTAGTGCGTGGGGCTGACCGCGCATAGGCCGGGTTTGAGTTTCTGCTGATACAGCGCTTCCGAGGCGTCGGTGATCATCACGTCGGCTTTCTTGTCCAGCAGCTCCTGAAAAATGCTGATGTTGTCGCGCAATTGCAGCTGTGCCTGCGGCAGGTAGGCGTGGACGAACGCTTCGTTGGTGCCGCCGGCGGGTTCGACCAGGCGCACCGAGGGCTGGTTGATTTGCTCGACGGTCTGGTACAGCGCCTGGTCTTCGCAGCGCACCAGCGGAATTTTGCCATCGACGTCCAGGGTGCTGCTGAAGAAAGCCTTTTTCTGCCTTTCCAGGGTCACCGAGATGCCGCCCATGGCGATGTCGCACTGGCCGGCGAGCATGTCGGGCATCAGGGTTTTCCAGGTGGTGGGCACCCACTCGACCTTGACGCCGAGGCTCTCGGCCAGTGTGCGGGCCATGGCGATGTCGATGCCGGCGTATTCGCCGTCCTCGCCCTTGAGCGTGTAGGGCTTGTAGTCACCGGTGGTGCAAACCCGCAACCGACCTTGTTGCAGGACGCTGTCCAGGTGCGAGGGTTCTGCCTGAGCACCAAGTGAGAGAGCGAGTAAACCGCCGAGCATCAGTGCTCTGTTGATTTTCTTCATGGTTGTCGAGCTTTTGTCATGGAGTGAGTGGCCGAGGCCATCGAGTGTAATGGCCAACGGCGGGTGAGGGTTCTAGCGTAGTTGCCAAAACGCAAAAAGGGCATCCATGGTTGGACGCCCTTTTTGCGGATCCTTCAACGTATAACGCTTACTGGCGAGACGTGGACTTTTCTCGCGAGGCCACGGTGCCGCTGCCGCAGTTGATGTAGGACGAGGACTTCAGCCAGCGTTGATCCGGGTAGTAGGAAAACAACAACTGGCCGTCCTTCATCGAATCAATCAACCGATGGGCAATTGCCGGTCGTACGGCCGGGCAACCGAGGCTGCGGCCGATCCGGCCATTGATGCGGGCCAGCACCGGGCTGACATAGGGCGCACCGTGAATGACGATGGCCCGGTCGAAGGCGTTGTCGTTGAAGCCCGGCTCCAGGCCTTCCATGCGCAACGAGTAGCCGTTTTGGCCCAGGTAGCTTTCCTGGGTGCGGAACAGGCCGAGGCTGGTGGCGTGGCTTTCGTTCTGGTTGGAGAACAGCGTGGCCATGTTTTCACCGCTGTTGCGGCCATGGGCAACCAGTTCGTGAAACAGCAACTTGCGACGTTTAAGGTCGAAGACCCACAGACGTTGTTCGGTCGAGGGCAGGGAATAGTCGATCACCGCCAGCCGTTGGGCGGGGGCGATACCTTGGGCACGGCTGCATTGGGTGGCACGAACGGCGAGGGCAATCACTCTGGCGTCGGCGCCGGGAGCTGCTTTGACCAGCGCGTTTTCAAGCGAATCGGCGTAGGCTGACGGTACTGAAAGGCTCGTCAGTAAAATGGCAAATAAAAGGCCAAAGCGGATTAGCGCCATAGTCGGGTCTCATCATGATAATTTCGAGTCTAGCAGCGAGCGGGAAGCTAGCCGTTTAAAACGGGGAGATTAAGGATTATCCATGGTGCAATTAACAAGGTTATTCGTCATAAGCCGCATATTTTTTATGGGCTTTCTGATCAGCGGTGCGGCGGTTGGGCAAACTTCGCCGATTGAGCCGGGATCTGCAGCGAGCAGCACATTTGATGCGGCGGCGCCCGACGATGCGGTCGGCCAGGCGATTCAAGCCACGCTCGAACCGCTGCGCTCGGCGTTTCCGCCATTGGTCAGCAGGCGTCAGCCTCGTATTGATGTGAGCCGGGTGGTGTTGGATTTCTACATGCATCGCAACTATCGCGCTGCGTGGACCGACGACCTTGACGTCGCCCAATTGCTCAAGAGCCTTGAAGACACGCGCATTGATGGGCTTAATCCGGCGGACTTTCGCATTTCCGAACTGGCCCAGGCTCACGAGTCGCTCGTGGCTGCCATGCCGTCCACGGCGCAGCGGGCGATGTTCGATATGGCAGCGACCCGCACGTTCATTACCGCGCTGCTGCAATTGCGCCGGGGCAAGGTCGATCCGTCGCGACTGGACATCCACTGGAATTTCGACCCGGCCGGTGGCGATTCTCGCGAAGACATGAGCCCCCTGTTCGCAGCGCTCGATGGCCACGACGTGGCGCGGGCGTTCGCCGAGGCACCGCCTCAGGAAGCGATTTATCGCAATTTGCGTGAAGGCCTGGCCCGCTTGCGCCAAGTGCGCGATGCCGGCGGCTGGCCGAAAGTCACCGAGGGGCAATCGCTCAAGCCCGGCATGGACGGCGTCGCGGTCACGCAATTGCGCGCACGGCTGGTGGCGGGTGGTTACCTGGACCCGCGCCTGTCGAAAAAAGCCGGTTATGACGATAAGGTCATTGCCGCGGTGAAGAAGTATCAGGCCGACCAATACCTGGGCGCCGACGGTGTGGCGGGGGCCACGACGCTGGCAGCACTGAACGTGCCGGTCGAGGCGCGGATCGATCAGGTGCGGGTGAACATGGAGCGGGCCCGCTGGTTGTTGTACAAGCTGCAGGGCACGTTCGTGATCGTCGATATCGCCGGCTACAAGGTGGCGATGTACCGCGACGGCCAGCCGATCTGGCATTCGCGGGTGCAGGTCGGCAAGCCAGTGCGCAGCACGCCGGTATTCCAGGCCGAAATCACCTATATCACATTCAACCCGACCTGGACCGTGCCGCCGACCATTCTCAAGCAGGACGTGATTCCAAAAATCCAGAATGATCCGGGTTACTTGGCGGCGAACCGGATTCGTGTGCTCGATAGCGCAGGCAATGTGTTGAGCCCCTCGAGCGTGGACTGGAGCAACCCGCGGGGTATCCACCTGCGTCAGGACGCTGGCCCGGACAGTTCGCTGGGGCAGGTGGTGATCCGCTTCCCCAACGACTATGCGATTTACCTGCACGACACGCCGCACCGCGAACTGTTTGCCAAAACCGTGCGGGCCACCAGCTCCGGCTGCATCCGTGTGGAAAACCCGCTGCAATTGGTCGAGTTGTTGTTCAACGATCCGGTGCGCTGGAGCAGCGCCGGCATCCAGAAACAGCTGGCCAATGGCAGGACCGAGAACATTCGCCTGCCAGAGAAAGTACCGGTGCTGCTGGCTTATTGGACGGTGGACCTGGGCAATGATGGGCGGGTGACGTTCAAACCCGACATCTATGATTACGATGCCAAGGTGCTGCAAGGCTTGAGTCAGCCCACCAAATTGCCGGCACTGGACTTGCGTCGCGCAGAGGTCCCGCTGGTGGTGACGGGCCAGAACAAACCCTAACGAATACCCGGACCCTGTGGGAGCGAGCGTGCTCGCGAAGGTGGTATGTCAGCCCACTCAGGTGTCGACTGACACGACGCCTTCGCGAGCAGGCTCGCTCCTACATTGTTTCTGCGTCCACGATTTTTAAAGCGCCAACCCTTGTTGCACCACGACCAGCAAATCGGTTTCGGTCAGCGCCACCGCATCCAGCTGCGCCGTGGCCTGTTCGACCGTTTGCAGCCACCAGTGGGTTTCGCCGTGTTCGTCCACGGTGCGCAACAGGGCAAACTCGTTGACCTGGGAGTGAATCTCGATGCGCCCCTCGCCATCCTCGGTAAAGCGTGCAACCGGATCAAAAGTGAGGCTGTGCCGGTTGCCGGTGATCACCAGTTGATCGATGGCGTAGTCATGGGTGTCACCCTGACGGTCGCTTTCGTGCACGTGGGTGGGGTTGCGGCGCAAGGTCAGGCCCGCTTCGGTCAAGGGCACAAGCCAGGTCTCCAGTCGTTGATACAGCTGGTAGACCTGCTCCGGCCAGCCCTCGATTGCCTGCTCCGTGTTGTCAGTCAGCCGTGTCTGCTTCAGTTTTGCGGCGAGTTCGTCTGCCTTGTTCATGCCGATTCCCTGTATTGAAGTCAGACTAATCGTAGCTGGTTAACACGGGTGCAGCGTTTGCCCTGGGTCATGATTACGGCTCAGAAAGGGGGGGCAAGCATTGTGTTCGTGGCCACCATGACCACTGAGCAAGTGGTCGCCCATTTGTCGTGGAGAACCCCGTAAACTACGACCACAAAGACTGAGGGCTTTGGGTCGTTGCCCATGCCTTGCCCCCACAGGACGAACTTTTGCCCACTCGCTTTAACGACCCGGACCACGCCCCTGGTGTTGCATTGAAACGACTACCGCTGCGCAAGGCCGCGGTGTTGTTCATTGCCACGGTGTGTCTGTGCCTGTGCGGTTTGCTCTACCTGCAACTGGAACAGTCCCGTCGCCATGACCTGAGCCTGGCGCAAGTAGCGTCTTCGAACCTGACACGGGCCATGGCGCAGCAAGCCGAAGACACCTTCATGAAGGCCGACCTGGTGCTGACAAGTCTGGTGGACTGGATCCAGCTCGACGGCTTTGGCCGGGACCTGCGGCCGCGCCTGCAGCAGACATTCGCCCGGCGGGTGCTGGCGCTGGATCAGTTGCACGGCATCTTGCTGTTCGACCGCAACGGCCAGTGGGTGGTCACCTCGTTTGAACACCTGCCCCGGGGTCCCGGTGTCGCCGACCGCGAGTACTTCAAGTACCACCAGCAAAACGTATCGTCGTTAGCGCATATCGGCCCGGCTATCCGCAGTCGGGAAAACGGCGAATGGATCATCCCGATTTCCAGGCGGGTCAACGACAAAAATGGTCATTTCCAGGGCGTGCTGCTGGCCGGCATCAAGATGGCGTACTTCGACCAGTTCTTCAAAAGCTTCAGCCTCGACGACAATGGCTCGATGTTTCTCGGTTTGACCGATGGCACGCTCCTGGCGCGCCGGCCGTTCGTGGAGTCGCAGATCGGCGCGTCGTTGGCCCAGAGCGAGATTTTCCAGAAGTTCCTGCCGCTGAGCAGCTCTGGCAACGCGGTGCTCACGTCCATCATCGACGGTGTGCCGCGCCTGTACGGTTATCGGCAGTTGGAGTCGTATCCGCTGGTCGTTGCCGCTGCGTCCTCCACCGAATCCATTCTGGCCGGTTGGTATGACACGGCGTTTCGCTCAAGTCTTATCGTCGCGTTGGTGCTGGTGGGTGTGGGGTTGTTTGGCTGGGTGTTCATTGCGCAGGTGCGGGTGGGCGAGCGGGTTGAGGCGGATTTGCGCCGGGCCCAGGAAGCGCTGGAACTGATCGCCACCCATGACAGCCTGACGGGCCTGGCCAACCGTCGCTTGTTCGAGCGAGCGCTGGACATCGAATTCGGACGCGGTGCGCGCCAGGTGAGTCCGTTGAGCCTGATCATGCTCGATATCGATTATTTCAAGCGCTACAACGACACCTACGGCCATGTGGTAGGCGATCACTGCCTGGCCGAAGTGGCCCGTGCGCTGAAAAGTTGCTGCCATCGCAAGGCCGATCTGGCGGTGCGTTATGGCGGTGAAGAGTTCGCGGTGCTGTTGCCCGACACCGACATTCACGGCGCCATGACGATTGCCGAGCAGATCCGCCGCAGCGTCATCGACAAAGACATCAGCCACACCGGTTCACCCAATGGCTACGTGACGGTCAGCCTCGGCTGCTATTCGTTCGTACCAACGGGGCGCGACAGCATGGACGTGTTTGTCGAGCGCGCCGATGCGGCGTTGTACCAGGCCAAGCATTCGGGGCGAAACCGAGTGGCAACCTTGTCGATGGCGGAGGGTGGCGAGGCGCTGAGGCGCTCCGATCGTTGATGTGATGCCTGGGCCGGTGGTCCGTCAGTCGGGCCGCGCGCCAGTGATCGTCTAGAGTTCCGTAAGCGCTGTCGAACCCCGGCAGGCTCCCCACGTACGGACGATCGCCGATATGTTGATACCTCAAGCGTTGACAGCCGTTGCTCTGACCGTCGCAGCCGCTGCCATCTTCCCTCTGGCCAGCCATGCGCAAGCGAAAATCACCGCCGAAGAAGCCCACGCAATCGGCGTCGATGCCTACATCTATTTCTACCCGCTGCTGAGCATGGACGTCACCCGCAAGCAGTTCACCAACATCGAGCCGGGCAAGGAGTTCGGCAAAGGCCCGATGAACATGTTTGTCAGCGTACCGCAGTACCCGCCGGCCGATTTCAAAGGCGTGGTGCGCTCCAACTTCGACACCTTGTATTCGATTGCATGGCTGGATTTGACCCAGGAGCCGCTGGTGATTGCCGTGCCGGATACCGAAGGGCGTTTCTACTTGTTGCCGATGCTCGATATGTGGACCGATGTGTTCGCCTCGCCGGGCTGGCGCACCACGGGAACCGAGGCCGGGAAATTCCTGGTGACGCCGCCGGGGTGGAGCGGCACGGTGCCCGCCGGAATGAGTCATTTGCCTGCGCCCACGCCATTTGTCTGGGTCATCGGTCGAACCAAGACTGATGGCGCAGCGGATTATGCTGCCGTGCACAAGATCCAGGCCGGCTACACGGTGACGCCGCTGTCCCGGCTGGGCAAGGAGCCCGAAGCGGTCAGCGTGAAAATCGACCCGGAGGTGGACATGAAGACGCCACCGAAGGTCCAGGTCGACTCGATGTCGGCGGCCAATTACTTCACCTACGCTGCCGAATTGCTCAAGGTCAACCCGCCGCACAGCACGGATCAGCCGATGCTGGCTCAGATCAAGCGCATCGGCATCGAAGTCGGCAAGCCTTTCAACATCGAGGCGCTGGACCCGCACATCCAGGCTGCGCTGCAAACGGTGCCGCAGGACGCGCAGGCCTTGATGACCTGGAAAGTGCCGACCCTGGCGCGGGAGGTCAACGGCTGGACGATGAACACCGACACCATGGGCGTCTATGGCAACTACTACCTCAAGCGCGCCATCGTCACGCAAGTGGGCCTGGGTGCAAACTTGCCTGAGGATGCGATCTATCCGCTCAATGTCGGTGACAGCAACGGCAAGCCACTCGACGGTGCGAACAAATACGTGCTGCATTTCAAAAAGGGTGAGGCACCGCCGGTCAACGCCTTCTGGTCGGTCACCCTGTATGACCCGGAAGGTTTCCAGGTGGCCAATTCGCTCAACCGCTTTGCGCTCAGTAGCTGGATGCCGTTCAAAAGCAATGCCGATGGCTCGCTGGACCTGTATTTCCAGAACGAAAGCCCCGGCACGGATTTGGAGGCTAACTGGCTGCCGGCCCCCAAAGGGTCGTTCAACCTGACCATGCGCTTGTACGGTCCGAAAGCCGAAGCACTGAACGGTAAATGGAATCCGCCGGCAATCACGCCGATGTAGGCCAGGTATCAGCGTTATTGGCTGTTTTTTCCGGTCCAGCTGCCTGTCCCGCCTCCAGCACCGCCGGTGCCACCGCCGGGCGCTCCGGTGCCACCGCCCGCGCCGCTGCCCGGACCATTGACGCCAGTGGTGCCACTGTCCGAACTCGGGCCATGACCGGTGCCGTTGTCGCCCGAGGGTTCGTCGGCCGTGTTGTTGTCTGGCGGCATGGTTGAATTGGGGGTGGCGCCGGAGGTGGGGCCGATCGTATCAGCGTCATCGCCGGAGGCTGCGAGCGCAGCAAGCGGCGCCGCCGACAACAATCCGGCCAACAACAGCGAAGTGAGTCTGATGTTCATCGTGGTCGTCTCCTGGGAAGAGTCGTTACCTGATGTTGGTGTCACCGGCCGTGCGGTTGGTGCCGCCCGCATGACGAATGGCGCGCCACGCTCCAGCATCAACCGAAACCCTGTAGGAGCGGGCTTGCCTGCGACGGCGGCGTAACAGGCGGCTATGGCGCTCATTGATTCAACACGTCGAAATACCGCCCCTTACACGCCCCATCAACCTCAGAAATCAATGATCACCCAATCTCTGCTCAAGCATCTGCCGCCCCTGCGCCCATTCATCATCAATGATGCTGAACCGCACCGAATTGCGCTTGCGTCCAGTTCTCGGCAGGTCGGGCGGGCGCTGCCTATTCCGCCGTACCCTGCATCGCCGACGCAACCACCGAAAAGCGCGGGTGTCACAACTCAGGCACCTTGTACTCGGGAGTGTCCGCTTATGAAAAAGTTGCGAATCGCCACATTTAACGTCAACGGCATGCGCGCACGGTTGCCGAACCTGCTGGCATGGCTGGAGCGGGAAAAACCGGACATTGCCTGCCTGCAGGAACTGAAGTCGGTCGATAGCGCGTTCCCCGCCGCCGAACTGGAAGCGGCCGGTTACGGCGCTCTCTGGCAAGGACAGGCCTCGTGGAACGGCGTCGCCATCCTGGCGCGAGATGCGCAGCCGCTGGAAAGCCGGCGCGGGCTGCCCGGCGATGACAGCGACAACCACAGCCGTTATCTGGAAGCCGCGGTGCATGGTGTGCTGGTAGGCTGTTTGTACTTGCCCAACGGCAACCCGCAGCCGGGTCCGAAATTCGACTACAAACTGGCGTGGTTCGAACGATTGATCCGATACGCGAAAGGCCTTCACGGCAGCGAACATCCGGTGGTGCTGGCGGGCGACTACAACGTGGTGCCCACGGACCTGGACATCTACAACCCGCGTTCATGGCTCAAGGACGCCTTGTTGCAACCCGAGAGTCGTGAGTGCTACCAGCGCTTGCTGGATCAAGGCTGGACGGATGCCTTGCGGTCCCTGTATCCGCAGGATCGCCTCTATACGTTCTGGGACTATTTCCGCCAGCACTGGCAAAAGAACTCGGGGTTGCGCATTGATCATCTGCTGCTCAACCCGGCCCTGAGCCCCTACTTGCAGGACGCTGGCGTGGATGCGTGGGTGCGCAACGAACCCCATGCCAGCGATCATGCGCCGACCTGGATTGAATTGGGTTCACGCAAGCGGCGCTGAATACCCGAACAGGCCGATTGGCGAAATCAATTGTCGTCACAGCAGGCGTATCCCGTATACATAACGGCCATCGGCGCAGTGATCCGCAGCGACCGTGCAAAAGGATTGAGCGATGAACGAGCCACGCCTGACTGACCGCGCCTTTTACCTGCGACGCCTGGGCTTCGATAGGCCCCCCGCGCCGACTCTTGAAACCCTGCGCCAACTGCAATTGCGCCACACCGGCGCTTTCCCGTTTGAAAACCTCACCACGTTGTCCGGCGAGCCGGTGCTGATCGATTTGCCCTCCATCGAGCAGAAAGTCCTGCACGACGGTCGCGGCGGCTACTGCTACGAGCTCAACCACCTGTTTCTGGCCTTGCTTGAAGAATTGGGTTTCGACGCTCGCGCCATCAGCGGTCGAGTCGTGATGGGGCAGCCGGAGGGCGCCTGGACGGCACGAACCCACCGCCTGAGCCTGGTCATCATCGATGATGTTCGCTACGTCACCGACGTCGGCTTCGGCGGCATGGTGCCGACCGCGCCACTGCTGCTCGATTCCCGCGCAGAACAACTCACCCCTCATGAGCCGTATCGCATCGACCAGCACGTTGACGGTTTTACCCTGCGCGCCAACGTGGCGGGCGAGTGGCGAGCAATGTACATCTTCGATCTGCAGCGCCAGGAAGCGATCGATTTTGCGGTGGGCAACTGGTACGTCTCGACCCATCCCGAATCATCGTTCGCCAAGCAGTTGACGGTGGCGCGCACCGGGGAGGGATGGCGGCGTACGCTTAACAACGGCAGCTTCGCGATTCACCGCATCGGCCATGGCAGCGAGCGGCGGCAGGTAGCTGATGTGCAGGAACTGGTTGGCCTGCTGGAAAGCGAGTTCGGCATTCGCGTGTCGGAACATTCGCAATTGATTCAAGTGCTGAAGCGATTGATCGCCGTGCCGCAATAGTTTCAAGGCTGGACACCGGGCTCCAGCACCCGTTTGATTTCACGCAGGGCCTCCGTCAGTTTCTGCTCCAGGCCCTTGAGTTCGGCGGGCGTGACGGCCGGCTTCAGCTTGCCGGCCTTGCCCTCATTGAGCAGGGCCCGGCGCAGCGTTGTGTTGATCGCCGTCTGATAACCGTACCCCTCTTTTTCTGCCAGTGCCCGGGCAGCTTCAATGACCGCGTCATCAAGCATGATAGTGATGCGGGTCTTGCCCTTGGTGGGCGCTACTGCCCCGCGGCTGGCATTGCTGAAATCGTATTCGTCTTTCATGGGTCATGCCTCCAGGTACTGGCGGCGCTCGTTTTTGCTGGCGAGGCGCGCTGAAATGATTCGAACTAAATTCGGATCGCGGTAGGTGTACGCGACGACCAGTAAACGCCCCTTGGCATCCATCCCCAGGGTGATCCAGCGTTGTTCATCATGGTGAGTGTCCTCAAGGGTCAGTGCTCGTTCATCATGAAAGACCGGTTCGGTGTCTGCGAGGCTGATGCCATGATGCTTGAGTTTGTTGGCCGCGTTCTTCGCCTTATGGAACTGAATCTCGAATGACTTCATTATGCATACTTTATATGTATAAAAAAGAGGCGTTCCTTACCGGCGGTCGCCATGAATTCAAAAGACTAGTCAGCAATGGGGGTCTGGCCTGGAAGGGAAGTATTTCAAGGTTTTTGCCGCAGCTAAGCTTGAAGGGGGGGTGGGGGGTGACCTATCAGTACTCGTTATGACTGATAAGTTGTATACAACTCTATAGACATTTGTCCTGTGTCTTGCATACAGTGTGCGCATAACAAAAACCAGGGAACCCCCTACCATGAAAACGCCCCATGTTTCACACCAACGGCCCGAGGACGTAAATCTTGGGATCGGCGCGAATATGGCTTATGGCCTGCAACATGTTCTGACCATGTATGGCGGTATCGTCGCGGTGCCTTTGATCATTGGCCAGGCGGCCGGGCTCTCGCCGGCGGACATCGGTTTGTTGATTGCTGCTTCATTGTTTGCGGGGGGGCTGGCAACGCTGCTGCAAACCCTGGGTCTACCGTTTTTTGGTTGTCAGTTGCCGCTGGTACAGGGTGTGTCTTTCTCTGGCGTCGCGACCATGGTGGCGATTGTCAGCAGTGGCGGGGAGGGCGGGTTTCAGTCGGTGCTGGGGGCGGTGATAGCGGCGTCCCTGATCGGGTTGCTGATAACCCCGGTGTTCTCGCGTATCACCAAGTTCTTCCCGCCGCTGGTGACCGGCATCGTGATTACCACCATTGGGCTGACGCTGATGCCGGTGGCCGCACGTTGGGCCATGGGCGGCAACAGCCATGCGCCAGATTTTGGCAGCATGGCCAACATCGGCCTGGCGGCCGTGACCCTGGTGTTGGTGTTGCTGCTGAGCAAAATCGGCAGTTCGACCATTTCCCGTCTGTCGATTCTGCTGGCGATGGTCATCGGTACGATCATCGCCGTGTTCCTCGGCATGGCGGACTTCTCGTCCGTTGGCCAGGGTCCGATGTTCGGCTTCCCGACGCCGTTCCATTTCGGCATGCCGACCTTCCACTTCGCTGCGATCCTATCGATGTGCATCGTGGTGATGGTAACGCTGGTAGAGACTTCGGCGGACATTCTGGCGGTCGGTGAGATCATCGGTACCAAGGTCGATTCCAAGCGTCTGGGCAACGGTCTGCGCGCCGACATGCTGTCGAGCATGTTTGCGCCGATCTTCGGTTCTTTCACTCAAAGCGCCTTCGCCCAGAACGTCGGGCTGGTGGCGGTTACCGGGATCAAGAGCCGCTACGTGGTCGCCACCGGCGGCGTATTCCTGGTGATCCTCGGCCTGCTGCCTTTCATGGGCCGGGTCATTGCAGCCGTACCGACCTCCGTGCTCGGTGGCGCCGGTATCGTGTTGTTCGGCACTGTGGCGGCCAGCGGCATCCGTACCTTGTCCAAGGTCGACTACCGCAACAACGTGAACCTGATCATCGTCGCGACCTCGATCGGATTCGGCATGATCCCGATCGCTGCACCGAACTTCTATGATCACTTCCCAAGCTGGTTCGCGACCATTTTCCACTCCGGCATCAGTTCTTCGGCGATCATGGCTATCGTGCTTAACCTGACCTTCAACCATCTCACCGCCGGCAACTCCGACCAACAATCGGTGTTTGCGGCCGGTACCGAGCGGGTGCTGCGCTATCAGGATCTGGCGGCGTTGCGCGAAGGTGACTACTTCAGCGACGGTAAGTTGCACGATTGCGATGGCAAGGAGATTCCAGTTCAGGAATCGGAACACAGCGTGGCAGAACCGCGGGCGGCGCATGCGAAAAGCAGTGAGCATGTCTGACGCTCAAGGCGATTGAAAAAAGCCGATCTGTTGAATAGACAGATCGGTTTTTGTTTTTCAGGCGGGCACAAAAAAGCCCCAGGATCTTTCGATCCAGGGGCTTTTTGATATTGCTGTCTGGCTCCACGACCTGGACTCGAACCAGGGACCCAGTGATTAACAGTCACTTGCTCTACCAACTGAGCTATCGCGGAATGGCGCGTATCTTACTGATTCAAAAAGAGAAGTCAAGCATCCAATTACGATTGGGGCGAATTAGCGGGACGGGCGGTGGTTTAGCGGCAATTGGCGGTTACCAGGATCGCCCCAGAGGTCTACCATGGCCGCCCGGAAGTGGTGACACGCGCTGCCGGCCATTCGCCGAAAAGGTACGCGCCATGAATCATTTGACCCTCACCCCACGACACCACGGGGTGCGTCCATGAGCCTCTCTCAGATCAGCCTGCCCAAAGGTGTCGGGCCCCATGCCGAAAAGTTGTTCGACGCCATCACCCAGGCCGGCACCGCCCAAGCACTGAACCGCGCGGGCGGCAAGGCTGAGGGCTTCGTCCTCGGGCTGGAAAGCACCAAGGCGATCAAGAGCCAGATCGCCGAATCGCTCTACGTCGCCTACGACGACGCTGCCAGCCAGCGTGCGACCGAACTGAGTTAACCGCCGAAGGTAATTGTGCCAAGCGCCAGTTTGGTATACAGCATCGTGGCGCCCAGTTGCACCAGCCACAAGGCCAGGCCGCCGAGGAACACACCGGCGGCCACTTGCATCACCAGGTTGTTGCCGCGTTTGGCCGGGGCGCGCGGGACGAAGTGATCCAGATCATCCAGGTCATCACGGTCGGCGCGCAGGTCATCGTTTTTCATGTGGGTTCTCGCAAAATACTCAGGCTTGCACAAAACCTGTAGGAGCCGGCTTGCCGGCGAAGGGGTCATGGTCATCACCATGGATGCTGGTTTACTGGCCGCCATCGCCAGCAAGCCGGCGCCTACAGGGGGGATGTGCGCAGTCTAGAGGGCTGGGTCGTTGCTTTGTAAGTTATCTGAGGCGAATAAAAAACGGGAAGTCCAAAGACTTCCCGTTTTTCATTTCAAGGCGTAATCAGATGACTTGGACGATCGCGTCCGTCACGACATGAATATTGCTCTGGTTCAGCGCGGCCACGCAGATGCGCCCTGTGTCCAGGGCGTAGATGCCGAACTCGTTGCGCAGACGGTGAACCTGCTCAACGCTCAGGCCGGAGTACGAGAACATGCCGCACTGACGTCCGACGAAGCTGAAATCGCGGTGCGGTGCTTTTTGTGCCAGCAGGTCGACCATCTGGGTACGCATGCCACGAATGCGCAGGCGCATTTCGGCCAGTTCGGCTTCCCATTGGGCGCGCAGTTCCGGGCTGTTCAGTACCGCAGCTACAACGCTGGCGCCGTGGGTCGGCGGGTTGGAATAGTTGGTGCGGATCACGCGTTTGACTTGCGACAGTACGCGCGCGCTTTCTTCTTTCGATTCGCTGACGATCGACAGGGCACCCACGCGCTCGCCGTACAGCGAGAACGATTTGGAGAACGAGCTGGAAGCGAAGAAGGTCAGGCCCGACTCGGCGAACAGGCGCACGGCGGCGGCGTCTTCGTCGATGCCATCGCCGAAACCTTGGTATGCCATGTCGAGGAACGGCACGTGGCCCTTGGCTTTGACCACTTCCAGGACGTTTTTCCAGTCCGCCGGGCTCAGGTCCACGCCGGTCGGGTTGTGGCAGCAAGCGTGCAACACAATGATCGAGCCGTTTGGCAGCGCGTTCAGGTCTTCGAGCATGCCGCTACGGTTCACGTCGTGGGTCGCGGCGTCGTAGTAACGGTAGTTCTGCACCGGGAAGCCGGCGGTTTCGAACAGTGCGCGGTGGTTTTCCCAGCTCGGGTCGCTGATCGCCACGACGGCGTTCGGCAGCAGTTGCTTGAGGAAGTCGGCACCGATTTTCAGTGCGCCGGTACCGCCGACAGCCTGGGTGGTGATCACGCGGCCAGCGGCGAGCAGTGGCGAATCATTGCCGAACAGCAATTTCTGTACGGCCTGGTCGTAGGCCGCGATGCCGTCGATTGGCAGGTAGCCACGGGAAACGTGTTGAGCGGCGCGAATGGTTTCGGCTTCGACAACGGCGCGCAGGAGTGGAATTCGCCCCTCCTCGTTGCAGTAAACACCGACCCCCAGGTTGACTTTATTGGTCCGGGAATCGGCGTTGAATGCTTCGTTGAGGCCCAGGATAGGATCGCGTGGTGCCATTTCGACAGCGGAGAACAGGCTCATTATTGCGGCGGCTCTGAATGGAGAATGGAGGGACGTGTCGCGCTCCAGCCGAATGCACTAGAGCGGTGCACAAACGGGGAGCTAGTATAGAGGCCATTCTCGATCAATGGCGACAGGCGAATCGGCTTTTCAGGTAAGTTTTTCCGATTATTTTTCGACCGTTAGTCGATTGACTGTGTCGGAGACTTTACCGGATGTAGGACGTTTGCCTTGAAAGGCATGGCAATCGGCTCCACATTGAGCACAATCCAGTTTTTTCCTCGGGCGATTTCGGTCGTTTGCGGTCTTTCTCGTTCGTGTCGGTTTAACCGGCAAGAATGATCCAGAGGTGTTTCATGTCTGAATTCCAGCTAGTCACCCGCTTTGAGCCCGCCGGCGATCAGCCGGAAGCCATCCGTTTGATGGTCGAGGGTATCGAGGCCGGGCTGTCGCACCAGACGCTGCTCGGTGTGACCGGCTCGGGCAAGACCTTCAGCATCGCCAATGTGATTGCCCAGGTGCAGCGCCCGACGCTGGTGCTGGCGCCGAACAAGACGCTGGCGGCGCAGTTGTACGGCGAGTTCAAGGCGTTCTTCCCGAACAACGCCGTGGAGTATTTCGTCTCCTACTACGACTACTACCAGCCCGAAGCCTACGTGCCGTCCTCGGACACCTTCATCGAGAAGGATGCCTCGATCAACGACCACATCGAACAGATGCGACTGTCGGCGACCAAAGCGTTGCTGGAGCGTAAGGACGCGATCATCGTCACCACAGTGTCGTGCATCTACGGTCTGGGCAGTCCGGAAACCTACCTGAAAATGGTGTTGCACGTGGATCGCGGCGACCGGCTCGATCAGCGTGAGTTGCTGCGACGCCTGGCCGACCTTCAATACACCCGCAACGACATGGATTTTGCCCGTGCGACTTTCCGTGTGCGGGGCGATGTGATCGACATCCACCCGGCGGAATCCGATTTCGAGGCGATCCGCATCGAGTTGTTCGACGACGAAGTGGAAAGCCTGTCGGCATTCGATCCGCTGACCGGCGAAGTCATTCGCAAGCTGCCGCGCTTCACCTTCTACCCGAAAAGCCACTACGTGACGCCAAGGGAAACCCTGATGGGCGCGGTCGAAGGGATCAAGGAGGAGTTGAAGGAACGCCTGGAGTACCTGCGTTCCAACAACAAATTGGTGGAGGCGCAGCGCCTGGAGCAGCGCACCCGTTTCGACCTGGAGATGATTTTGGAGTTGGGTTATTGCAACGGCATCGAAAACTACTCGCGCTACCTGTCCGGTCGCGAAGCAGGGGCACCACCACCAACGCTGTATGACTATTTGCCGGCCGACGCCTTGCTGGTGATCGATGAGTCACACGTCAGCGTGCCGCAGGTCGGTGCAATGTACAAAGGCGACCGCTCGCGTAAAGAGACGCTGGTCGAGTACGGCTTCCGCCTGCCTTCGGCGCTGGACAACCGGCCGATGCGTTTCGATGAATGGGAAAGCATTAGCCCACAGACGATTTTTGTTTCGGCGACGCCGGGTAACTATGAAGCCGAGCACGCCGGGCGTGTCATTGACATGGTGGTGCGCCCGACCGGGCTGGTGGACCCACAAATCGAGATCCGCCCGGCGCTGACCCAGGTCGACGATCTGCTGTCGGAAATCAGCAAGCGCGTCGCGCTCGAAGAGCGGGTGCTGGTCACCACGCTGACCAAGCGCATGGCCGAGGATTTGACCGATTACCTGGCCGACCACGGCGTGCGCGTGCGCTATCTGCACTCGGACATCGACACCGTGGAGCGGGTGGAAATCATCCGCGACCTGCGTCTCGGCACCTTCGATGTGCTGGTGGGGATCAACCTGTTACGTGAAGGCCTGGACATGCCGGAAGTCTCGCTGGTGGCGATCCTCGATGCGGACAAGGAAGGCTTCCTGCGTTCCGAGCGCTCGCTGATCCAGACCATCGGCCGGGCAGCGCGTAACCTCAATGGCCGAGCGATCCTGTATGCCGATCGGATAACCGGCTCCATGGAGCGCGCCATCGGCGAAACCGAGCGTCGTCGCGACAAGCAAATCGCCTTCAACCTGGCCAATGGCATCACGCCTAAAGGGGTGTTCAAGGACGTCGCCGACATCATGGAAGGCGCCACCGTGCCCGGTTCGCGCAGCAAGAAGCGCAAAGGCATGGCCAAGGCTGCCGAGGAAAACGCCAAGTACGAAGCCGAACTGCGCTCGCCGAGCGAGATCAGCAAGCGGATTCGTGGGTTGGAAGAGAAGATGTACCAGCTCGCCCGCGACCTGGAATTTGAAGCGGCGGCGCAGATGCGCGACGAGATTGCCAAGTTGCGCGAGCGGTTGCTGACTGTCTGAGATTTGGGGTAAATCGGCCGGCCTCTTCGCTGGCAAGCCAGCTCCTACAAGGTTTTCGGGTGGACATCAAGCCCTGTAGGCGCTGGCTTGCCAGCGAAGGCGTCCTCACAGCCGCCAAAGAACTGGGATCAGTGCGACTCCCCAGCCTTTACCCCCTCCGGCAACTTCCTGGTCAGCAAGATCGCCAGCATGCTGATCCCCAACGCAATCCCGACAAAATGGAACGCATCGTTATAGGCCATGATCGTCGCCTGTTGATGCGCGATCTCGCTGATTTTGCCCAGTGCTGCGGTTTCGTTACCCAACCGGTCAGTCAGCGAAGCAATCCGCTCGGCCACCTGCGGATTGCTCGGCACGATGGATTCACGCAAGTAATCAAAGTAAACCTTGGTCCGCGCATCCAGCAGGGTCGCGAGCAGGGCGATGCCGATGGCGCCGCCAAGGTTGCGCAGGATGTTGAACAGGCTCGACGCCGAGCCTGCGTCCTGGGGTAGCAGGTAGATGGTGGCGATCATCGAGATGGTCACCATGACCAGTGGCTGGCCGATGGCGCGCAGCAGTTGGATCTGGTTGAACTGTGGCCCGGCGAAATCCGGGTTCAGCACGCCCGAGAAAAAACTCGCCATGCCGAACAGGGCAAAACCCAGGGTGCACAACCATTTCGGCGGGATGACCTTCATCAGTTGGGGCACCAGCGGAATCAGGAACAGCTGCGGTATCCCCATCCACATGATCACTTCGCCGATTTGCAGGGCGTTGTAGTTCTGGATCTGCGCCAGGTACAGCGGCAACAGATAGATCGAACCGTACAGGCCGATGCCCAGGCCAATACTGGAAATACTGGATAAACCGAAGTTGCGGTTGCCGAGGATGCCGAGGTTGATCAGCGGATTGGGTTTGGAAAACTGCACGATCACAAAGGTGATCAGGCTGATCAGCGCGATGCTGCCCAGGGTCACGATCAGGCTGGATTCCAGCCAATCCTTGCGATGGCCTTCCTCGAGGAACACCTGCAAACAGCCGAGCCCGACGCCGAGGGTGAGGATGCCGGTGTAGTCCGTGCTTTTCAGCAGTTCCCAGTGCGCTTCTTTTTTCTCAAGCCCGTACATCAGGCCGGCGATCATGATCAGGCCGGGTGGGACGTTGATGTAAAAGATGTACTGCCAGCCCCAGTTTTCCGTCAGCCAGCCGCCAATGGTTGGACCGATGGAGGGGGCGAACGTCGCGGTCATGGCGAACATGGCCATGCCCTTGGCGCGGTGATGTTCCGGCAGCTTGATCAGGGTCAGGGTAAACGCCAGCGGGATCAACGCGCCGCCGGTAAACCCTTGCAGCGCGCGGAACACGATCATGCTTTCCAGGCTCCAGGCCATGGAACACAGCAGCGAGGCGACCAGGAACCCGAGGGACACCCACACCGCCAAACGTCGCGCCG
This sequence comes from Pseudomonas sp. NFX15, assembly GCF_049132105.1. Taxonomy (NCBI): domain Bacteria; kingdom Pseudomonadati; phylum Pseudomonadota; class Gammaproteobacteria; order Pseudomonadales; family Pseudomonadaceae; genus Pseudomonas; species Pseudomonas sp. NFX15. Next base: position 175,858 of record NZ_JAFMPV010000003.1, on the reverse strand, counting down.
ACAGCAACTGCACCAGCCACGCGGTGAGCGGGATCATGATGATTTCCGCGACCAGGTACGAGGTCGAAATCCACGAGCCTTCTTCCAGGGTCGCCGACAGCGCCCCCTGGATATCCTTGAGCGAAGAGTTGGTGATCTGGATGTCGAGCACCGCCATGAAGGCGCCGAGCATGACGCTCATCACTGCGATCCAGTCCCGCCGGGTCGGTTCCCCGACCGGGCGGATCAGATCATCACCGGCCATCGTCGGCGGCGTCTTTGCTGCTCACTTGGGGGGTGACGTCGACAGGGGTGTCCTTGATGTTCACCGTGGCGGTGACCGACATGCCCGGACGAATCTTGCCGCGCAGCGGGTTGTCGGCGGCGAAGGTCAGTTTGACCGGGATTCGTTGCACGACCTTGGTGAAGTTGCCCGTGGCGTTGTCCGGCGGCAACAGGCTGAACTGCGCGCCCGAGGCCGCAAACAGGCTGTCGACCCGTGCTTTGATCGGGGTGTCGCTGTAGGCGTCGAAGGTCAACTCGGCTTGCTGGCCGGGCTGCATGTGGCCGATTTGGGTTTCCTTGAAGTTGGCCTGGATCCAGATGTCCTCGTCCGGCACGATCGACAGCAGGTAGGCACCGGCCTGCACGAATTGGCCTTCGCGGGCGGCGCGCTGGCCGATCAGGCCGCTGATGGGCGCGTGGATTTCACTGCGGGTCAGGTTCAGTTCGGCCTGGGCCAAGTCGGTCTTGGCGTTGGCAATCTGGGCGTCGAGTCGCTTGATTTCGGCGGTCAGCGCGTTGACTTGCTGGCGCTGGCCTTGAGCATCCGCCTGGGCCTTGGTCAGCTGTGAGCGGGCAATGTGGTTGTCGGCGGAGAGGGTGGTTACGCGTTCTTCGGAGATGTAGCCGGGTTTGCGCAAGGTCTCGGCGCGGGTCAGATCGATCTGTGAGCGGCCCAGGCTGGCCTGGCTGGAGGCGACTTGCGCTTCACTGGCGGCGATCAGGCTGGCTTGCTGGGTCAGCTTGCTCTGGGCTTGCAGGCGTTCGGCCTGGCGAGTGGCGAGGGCGGCGTTGGCGCGGTCGACGGCGAGATGGAAATCGTCGCCTTCAAGTTTGACCAGCAACTGGCCTTTTTCGACATGCTGGTTGTCCTGCACCAATACCTTGTCGATACGCGCGCCCAACTGGCTCGACACACGGGTGATCTCGCCCTGTACATACGCGTTGTCGGTGCTTTCATAAAAGCGTCCCTTGAAAAACCAATGGGCGAAGAAGCCCCCGGCAATCAGCAGGACAATCAGCAGGAAGGTAAACAGGCGACGCTTGAGTTGGGCAGGCATGGGCAAACTGTAGTCAAGAAATTGTAAGGGAAGATATCAGCAGGCAAATTTGGCATACAGCCGATAAGGGGTAAATGCCATCGGTTGATATTCAGCCATTCACCCCCTGATACGGGTCTTCCAGACGCAACCTTGGCTTAAATGCCCTGTTCACTGGAGCGGGGCGGGTGTCGCCTGTTACCATTCGCCGCTTGATTGTTCTTTGCTTTTCATTCTTTTCGAGACATGCCATGACCACCGTCCGCACTCGCATCGCGCCATCGCCTACCGGGGACCCCCACGTAGGTACTGCCTATATCGCATTGTTCAACTACTGCTTTGCCAAGCAGCATGGCGGTGAGTTCATCCTGCGGATCGAAGACACCGACCAGTTGCGTTCGACCCGCGAGTCCGAACAGCAGATATTCGACGCCTTGCGCTGGCTCGGGATCGACTGGAGCGAAGGCCCGGATGTCGGCGGCCCGCACGGTCCGTACCGTCAAAGCGAGCGTGGCGAGATTTACCAGAAGTACTGCCAGCAGCTTGTGGAGCTGGGCCATGCTTTCCCGTGCTTCTGCACCGCCGAAGAACTCGACCAGATGCGCGCCGAGCAGATGGCGCGCGGCGAAACCCCGCGTTACGACGGCCGTGCGCTGCTGCTGTCCAAGGAAGAAGTCGACCGTCGCCTGGCGGCTGGTGAGCCGCATGTCATCCGCATGAAAGTGCCGAGCGAAGGCGTTTGCGTGGTGCCGGACATGCTGCGTGGCGACGTTGAAATCCCGTGGGACCGCATGGACATGCAGGTCCTGATGAAGACCGACGGCCTGCCGACGTACTTCCTGGCCAACGTAGTCGACGATCACCTGATGGGCATCACCCACGTATTGCGCGGGGAAGAGTGGCTGCCATCGGCACCGAAGCTGATCCTGCTTTACGAGTACTTCGGCTGGGAACAACCAGAGCTGTGCTACATGCCGCTGCTGCGTAACCCGGACAAGAGCAAGCTGTCCAAGCGCAAGAACCCGACCTCGGTGACCTTCTACGAGCGCATGGGCTTCATGCCCGAAGCGATGCTCAACTACCTGGGGCGCATGGGCTGGTCGATGCCGGACGAGCGCGAGAAGTTTTCCTTGCAGGAAATGGTCGACCACTTCGACCTCAAGCGTGTGTCCCTCGGCGGTCCGATCTTCGACATCGAAAAGCTGTCGTGGCTCAACGGCCAGTGGCTGCGAGACCTGCCGGTGGAGGAGTTCGCCGCACGCGTGCAGAAGTGGGCGTTGAACTCCGACTACATGATGAAGATCGCGCCGCACGTGCAGGGCCGCGTTGAAACCTTCAGCCAGGTGGCACCGCTGGCCGGGTTCTTCTTTGCCGGCGGTGTGAACCCGGATGCCAAGCTGTTCGAGTCCAAGAAACTCTCGGGCGATCAGGTTCGTCAACTGATGCAGTTGATCCTGTGGAAGCTCGAAAGCCTGCGTCAGTGGGAGAAAGACAGCATCACCGCGACCATTCAGGCGGTGGTCGAGTCCCTTGAGTTGAAGCTGCGTGATGCCATGCCGCTGATGTTTGCCGCGATCACGGGGCAGGCCAGTTCGGTGTCGGTGCTCGATGCAATGGAAATCCTCGGGCCGGACCTGACCCGTTTCCGCTTGCGCCAGGCGATTGACCTGCTGGGTGGTGTGTCGAAGAAAGAAAACAAAGAGTGGGAAAAGCTGTTGGGCGCCATCGCCTGATGAGCCACGCCTGACCTTGGAGGAGCCGGCTTGCCGGCGAAGGCTCGCGTGAGCCTGGCTCGATCTTGCGAGCCCCTTCGCTGGCAAGCCAGCTCCGACAAGGCGGCAAACCCCGGATTTTCGGGGGGAGGGCGGTAAGTGATTGTTATGCCGGCAAAAAATTTTAATTTTTTTGAAAAATAAGTTTGACAGACTTTCGATACGCCCTTAAGATTCGCCCCGTCCTCAGCAATGAGGGGCTATAGCTCAGCTGGGAGAGCGCTTGCATGGCATGCAAGAGGTCGACGGTTCGATCCCGTCTAGCTCCACCAATTTACACTTCAAGGCCTGGCCACACCGGCCTTGAAGCGATCAGCACTCAGCGTTGATCAGTTGTATAGAAGGGTTTGCGTCCCCTTCGTCTAGTGGCCTAGGACACCGCCCTTTCACGGCGGTAACAGGGGTTCGAGTCCCCTAGGGGACGCCAGTTTTACAGAAGTGATGTTGCAAGAGATCGCTCCGCCGCGAGGCGAAAAATCCGGGGCTATAGCTCAGCTGGGAGAGCGCCTGCATGGCATGCAGGAGGTCAGCGGTTCGATCCCGCTTAGCTCCACCAATTTACAGTTCAAGGTCTGGCCACACCGGCCTTGAATCGATCAGCTCTCAGCACTGGTCAGTTGTATAGAAGGTTTGTGTCCCCTTCGTCTAGTGGCCTAGGACACCGCCCTTTCACGGCGGTAACAGGGGTTCGAGTCCCCTAGGGGACGCCACGATTACCCGCTCTGCGGGATTTATAAGGGTCATTCAATTATTGAATGGCCCTTTTGTTTGTCTGGCGTTTGGCCAAATCTCTCATTCCTTTCCAAACTGTTCTTCAGACCAGCGGTCATAATCACGACTTGCGGAATATTATTATGAGAATAATATTCTAATCGTAATATTCGGAGGCAACGATGAACGATAAAAAAGCTCAAACCCGCGAACGCATCCTCAAGGCTGCCAGCGCTGCACTGATCCAGCGTGGCCCGGCCGAGCCCAGCGTGGGCGAAGTGATGGGTGCGGCGGGCCTGACGGTCGGCGGCTTCTACGCACACTTCGAAAGCAAGGACGCGATGATGCTGGAGGCGTTCAAGCAATTGCTCGGCCATCGTCGCGACCTGATTGCCGACATGGACGCGCAGTTGACCGGCGAAGAGCGTCGCGCATTGGTGGCTGCGTTCTATCTGTCGCGCAAGCATCGCGACTCCTCCGAATCGGCGTGCCCGATCCCGGCATCGGTCGGCGAACTGGGTCGGCTGCCGGACGCGTTTCGTATCGCACTCAATGAACACGTGGAAATGATGGTCGCGCAGTTGGCGGCCAGTCCTGAAGACACCGAAAAAGCCCTGGCCGATATGGCCCTGATGGTCGGTGGGCTGGCTCTGGCGCGGGCGCTGGGGCCGGGAGAGTTGTCCGATCGATTACTGCGCGCGGCCAAATCGGCAGTGCGTTGACCTGAAGGCTGCGGCCTGAGGAGCATGCGATGAGCGCGTTAAAGTGGGTTCGTGGCGTTAATGGCACCTTGGGCTGGATGGCCCCGAAACTGGTCGCAAGCAAAATGCGCGTGGCTTTCATGACGCCCCGCGATCTGCCGCCCCGTGACTGGGAGCTGCCGCTGCTGGCGAGATCTGAGCGGATTACCTTGCGCTTTGGCCTTTCGGCGCTGCGCTGGGGGCAAGGCCCGGCGGTGCTGCTGATGCATGGTTGGGAAGGCCGACCCACGCAGTTTGCCAGCCTCATCACTGCGTTGGTCGACGCCGGTTATTCGGTCGTCGCGCTGGATGGCCCGGCCCACGGTCGGTCGCCGGGCAGCGAGGCGAATGTGGTGCTGTTCGCCCGCGCCATGCTCGAAGCCGCTGCCGAACTTCCGCCCTTACAAGCGGTTATCGGCCATTCCATGGGCGGCGCCAGTGCCATGCTCGCGGTCCAGTTGGGCCTGCGCACCGAAACTTTGGTCAGCATTGCCGCACCGGCGCGGATTCTCGGCGTGCTGCGCGGTTTCGCCCGTTATGTCGGGCTGCCGCCCAAGGCTCGTTCGGCGTTCATTCGCCAGGTCGAGAACGATGTCGGCATGCGCGCTGCGACGCTGGATGTCGCGCACTATCAACTCGATATGCCCGGCCTGATCGTTCACGCCGAAGATGACACTTTCGTCTCGGTCAAAGAGTCGCAATTGATTCACGAGGCCTGGTTCGACAGCCGTCTGCTGCGCTTGCCCGAAGGGGGGCATCAGCGCGTGCTGGCCGACCCCCGCGTGATTGATGGCGTGTTATCGCTGCTGGCCGGTCGCAGCCTGCAATCACGCCAATCTGCCTGAGCATCCGTTACACTGCCCCGGTCAAAACTATCTGATCGGGAGTGGGGCATGGGCTGGGATCGGGAAACGCCGTTTGTCATTGATCTGCAAGTAGGCGCCGAGGACATCGACGGGCTGGGGCACGCGAATAACGCGGTCTACGTGACCTGGCTCGAACGCTGCGCCTGGCGCCACTCCCAGCGCCTGGGCCTGGATCTGGTCGAGTACCGGCGGCTGGACCGGGCAATGGCCGTGGTGCGCCACGAGATCGATTACCTGGCAGCTGCCTATGAGGGCGATGAGTTGCAATTGGCGACCTGGATTGTTGACTGGGACCAGCGCCTGAAAATGACCCGGCACTTCCAGCTGATCCGCCCCAGCGACAATGCGACGTTGCTGCGTGCGCAAACCACGTTTGTCTGCATTGAATTGTCGACCGGCAAGCCCAAGCGTATGCCGGCTGAGTTCATCGAAGGCTATGGCCCGGCACTGCAAACTCCGGCCTGACCTGATTCCTGTGGCGAGGGGGCTTGCCCCCGTTCGGCTGCGAAGCGGCCGCAAAACTTGTGAATGCAATTTATCTGGCGAAATACCGGGGCTGCTTTTGCGACCCAAACGGGGGCAAGGCCCCTCGCCACAGGGTAGGCGCAAGTCTTTCCATCGATAATCCAGTAAACTGCCGCACGTTTTTCCTCGAGTGTGTTTTTCATGCAAATTGCTTTGGCGCCCATGGAGGGGTTGGTCGACGACATCCTGCGCGATGTGCTGACCCGCGTGGGGGGTATCGACTGGTGCGTGACCGAATTCATCCGGGTCAACGACCAGTTGCTGACGCCTGCCTATTTCCACAAGTTCGGCCCGGAGTTGCTCAACGGTGCCCGCACCGCCTGCGGTGTGCCGCTGCGTGTGCAACTGCTCGGTTCCGACCCGGTGTGCCTGGCCGAAAACGCCGCGCTGGCCTGCGAGCTGGGTTCCGAGGTGATCGACCTGAACTTCGGCTGCCCGGCCAAGACCGTCAACAAGTCCCGTGGCGGCGCGGTCTTGCTCAAGGAGCCGGAGCTGCTCAATCAGATCGTCGAGCACGTGCGTCGCGCGGTCCCCGCGCACATTCCCGTCACCGCCAAGATGCGCCTGGGTTTCGACAGCCCGGACGGTTCGTTGGTCTGTGCCACGGCCCTGGCCGAAGGTGGCGCTGAGCACATCGTGGTTCACGCGCGGACCAAGGTCGACGGCTACAAGCCGCCTGCCCATTGGGAGTGGATCCCTCGCGTGCAGGACGTGGTCAAGGTCCCGGTGTTCGCCAATGGCGATATCTGGAGCGTCGAAGACTGGCGCCGTTGCCGCGAAATCAGCGGCGTTGAAGACATCATGCTCGGTCGTGGCCTTGTTTCGCGACCGGACCTGGCCCGGCAAATCGCCGCGGCGCGGGCCGGTGAAGACGTGGTCGAGATGACCTGGGCCGAGTTGCTGCCGCTGATCCAGGACTTCTGGCTGCAAGCCAAGGCGCAGATGACGGCGCGTCAATCGCCGGGTCGCCTGAAGCAATGGCTGGCGATGCTGACCCGCAATTATCCAGAAGCAGTGGAGTTGTTTACCCTGCTGCGTCGGGAGACCGAGCTGGATAGCGTCTCGCGCTTGTTGGGTCTGCCGCTGGCCGAGGCCGCTTGAAAAAATCGAAAAAAGTCTCTTGAAATGCAATCAGCGGTCCCTATCTAAGGGTTACGCGATGCCGAATTCGGGTCGCGGAGACAAAAAACCTTGCTGATTGTTTTCAGGAGATTTGAACCATGACTACCGCATTTTCCCTGGCCCCACTGTTCCGTTCCTCGGTAGGTTTCGACCGTTTCAACGACTTGTTCGAAACCGCTTTGCGCAACGAGCCAGGCAGCACCTACCCACCCTATAACGTGGAAAAACACGGCGACGATCAGTACCGTATCGTCGTAGCGGCCGCCGGTTTCCAGGAAGAAGACCTGGAGCTGCAAGTCGAGAAGGGCGTGCTGACCATCAGTGGCGGCAAACGTGACGCCAATGAAGACGTGACCTTCCTGCACCAAGGCATTGCCCAGCGTGCGTTCAAGCTGTCCTTCCGCCTGGCGGACCACATCGAGATCCAGGCCGCGGACTTGCGTAACGGTCTGTTGAGCATCGACCTGTTGCGCGTGGTTCCGGAAGAGGCGAAGGCCAAGCGCATCCCGATCAACGGGACGCAAAAGCCGGCTCTGCAACACTGAGTCAGAGTCATGAAAAAGGGCGAACCTGAAGGGTTCGCCCTTTTTTTGTGCTGCTTATTTCAGGAGCTTTTGAAACTCTTCGACCGGCAATGGCTTGCTGTGCAGATACCCTTGGTAGAAATGGCAGTCAAGCCCCTGCAAGAACTCCAGTTGCTCGGCGGTTTCCACCCCTTCGGCAATCACTTTCAAGTCCAGGCTGCGGGCCATGGCGACGATGGCCCGGATGATTTCGGCATCGTTCGGGTCGCTGGTGGCATCGCGGATGAACGACTGGTCGATCTTCAACGTATCGACTGGCAGGCGCTTGAGGTAGGTCAGCGAGGAGTAACCGGTGCCGAAGTCGTCCATGGCGAAGCTCACGCCGAGTTTTTTCAAGCGGCGCATTTTGTTGATGGTGTCTTCCAGGTTCTGAATGACGATGCCTTCGGTAATCTCCAGTTTCAACAGGGAGCAGGGCAGGCCATGGCTGGTCAGGCTGTTTTCGACACGCTCGACGAAGTCGGTCTGGCGGAACTGGCGCGGGCTGATGTTCACGCACAGGCTGAATTTCTGCGGGTTCACCAGGCCGTTTGCGATCAAGTGCTTGAAGGCTTTGCAGGCTTCATCGAGGATCCAGGTGCCGACCTCCAGGATCAGCCCGCTGTCCTCCAGCACCTTGATGAATTCGTTGGGCGATTGCGCACCCAGGTCGGGATGAGTCCAGCGCACCAGTGCTTCGGCACCGACGATGCGGTCACCCCGGGCATCGACTTGAGGCTGGTAGTGCACGCGAAATTCACCTCGGGACAACGCCAGGCGCAAATCGGTCTCCATGCGCAGGCGTTCGCTCGCCGCTTTCTGCATGGTGTTGTGATACATCTGCGCCGTATTGCGCCCCGAGTCTTTGGCGCGGTACAGCGCGATGTCCGCACGCTTGAGCAGGTCGGTCGGGGTCGAACCGTGATCGGGAATCAGCGCAATGCCGATGCTCGGTGTCACTTGCAGGCGCTGGCCGTCGAGGAACATCGGTTCGGACAATAATTCGCGAATGGTGTCGGCCAGTTCCCGCACCTGTTCGCTCACCTCGCTGCGCGAACCTTCGAGGCCGCTGAGCAGCACCACGAATTCATCGCCGCCCAGGCGCGCGACGGTGTCTTCCATGCGCACGCTGGCCTCCAGGCGTGCGGTGATGATTTTCAGCACCGTGTCGCCGACCGGGTGGCCGAGCGAATCATTGATGTGCTTGAAGTGGTCGAGGTCGAGAAACATCAGTGCGCCACGCAAGTTGTGGCGCTTGAGCAGGGCGATCTGCTGGCTCAGGCGATCCATCAGTAGTGCGCGGTTGGGCAGGTTGGTCAGTGGGTCGTGATAGGCCAGGTGGCGAATCTGCGCTTCGGCGTTTTTCAGCAGGCTGACGTCTCGCGCGGTCAGCAGCAGGCACGCGGTTTCGTTGAGGGTAATCGGTTCCACCGAAACTTCGACGGTGAGCAGCTCACCGCGCTTGTTGCGTCCGAGCATCTCCTGGTGATGCACCCGACCCTTGATCTGCAATTCGGCCAGCAGTGTCGAGCGCTGTTTTTCTTCGGCCCAGATTCCGACTTGATACACCGTGCGGCCTACCACTTCGTCGGCGCGGTAACCCGTCAGGCGGCAGAAGCCGTCATTGACCTCCAGGTAGCGCCCGGTGTCGCGCTCGGTGATGGTGATAGCGTCGGGGCTGGAATGGAACGCCTTGGCGAATTTCTCTTCGCTGGCCTTGAGGGCCGCTTCCGAGCGCTGCTGGTGGGTGATATCACGCAGCGTGGTGACGACGCAGGGCTGATCGCCGACGCTGATCTGGCGGCTGGAAATCACGCAGGTCAGGGATTGCCCGTCCTTGTGCCGGACCAGAATGGCGACGTTGTTCAGACCTTGTTCGCGGATCACCTGCTCGATGCGTTTCAGGCTTTTTGCCGACGCGTCCCACAGGCCGATTTCGTCGGCGCTGCGGCCGATCACATCGGCGGTGCTCCAGCCGAAGGTCTGGGTGAAGCTGGAGTTGATTTCAATGAACTGGCCGGTGTCCTGATGGGTCACGCAGATTGGATCGGGGCTGACCTGGAACAGGGTGGCGAACTTTTCTTCCGAGGCCACCAGCTGTTGTTCGCGCTCCACCTGATCGGTGATGTCGAGCAAGGTGCCGGCCATGCGCAACGGCAGGCCGTTTTCATCACGGTAGAGGCGGGCGCGGCTTTCCAGGTAGCGCGAACTGCCGTCAGTCAATTGCACGCGGTAAGTCAGTTGATAATTGCCGGCCGGGCCTTCACGCAGGCTGCGGTAAGCGTCGCGCATGGTGTCGCGTTCTTCACCGGGCACGCCTTCGAAAAACTCTTCGAAAGACTCGTGAAACGGCTTGGCTTCCATGCCATGCAGTTGCGCAGCCCGCGCCGAACCGTAGAGCATGCCGCTGGGAATGTGCCAGTCCCAGGTGCCGAGCTGCGCCGAATCCAGGGCCAGGTCAAGGCGTTCCTGGCTGTCCTTGAGCGCCTGTTCGGCGATTTTGCGTTCGGTGGTGTCAAGGAAGGTGCTCAGCAGATAAGGCTGGCCTTCGAGTTCGACTTTTTGCGCGCTGAGGATGCCGTCGTGGATCTGCCCATTGCTGGCGCGAAATTGCACTTCCATGCTGATCAGTTCGCCTTTGGCCTTGGTGGCCTTGACCAGGTCGGCCCGCTGCTCGGGGTGCACCCACAGGCCCAGTTCGAGGGTGGTGCGGCCAATCGCGTCTTGCACCGGCCAGCCGAACAGGCTTTCGAAATACTGGTTGGCCTCGGTGATCAGGCCGTCATCCTGGCGGGTCAGCAGGACCATGTTCGGGCACAGGTGAAACAGGGTGGCAAAGCGTTTTTCCGAACTGCTCAAGGCCTGTTCGCGCTGGCGTTGGTGGGTGATCTCGCGGATCACGCCGATCATCCGTGGCCGGCCGTGCTTGTCCGGCAACAGGCTGCCGCTGATCTCCAGCCAATGCAGGCTGCCATCGGGCCAGCGGATGCGGTGATGCATCGCCTGCTCCAGTGGAGCGCCGGCAATCACCGCGTGGAAGGCGCGCACGGTTTTGGCGCGATCCTCCGGCGGCAACAGGTCGAGGTATTCGAGGTCCGCGGGCAGCGGTTGCCGGGGGTCGAAGCCGAACAACGCCTGCGTGCCCCGTGACCAACTGATCTGCCCGCGCTCGATGTCCCAATACCAGGCGCCCAGGCGCGCGCCGTTGAGCGCAGCCAACAATTGTGAGGCACTTTCCCAGCTCTGCTCGGAGTTTTTCGGGTCAAGTGCCTGGATACGCGGCATGGGCGGAATACGGTCAACAGATTTGGGCATTGGCAAGCCTTAGGCTGAATGTGGCGTGTGTTGCAGGAATTCGCGGCTCTATAGGAGTAGCACAAGTTAGCCTTGAGTCCCTGGCAGTTCGAGTTGAGCGTCCAGCAAGGCCATGAAGGCCCGCGCAGCATTCGATAGCGTCCTTTCCGTGTGCAAGATATAGCCTAGCTGGCGAGTGAGCTGTATGCCCGGCAAAGGTATGCGCGCCACCTGGTCGTCGAGCATGGTGCGCGGCAATACGCTCCATGCCAGGCCAATGGAGACCATCATCTTGATGGTTTCCAGGTAGTTGGTGCTCATGGCGATGTTCGGCGTCAGGCCCTGGGCCTCGAACAGCCGCTGCACGATATGGTGGGTGAAGGTATTGCCGCCGGGGAATACCGCCGGGTGTCGGGCGATGTCCGCGAGGCTGACCTTGCCGTTATTAATCAATGAATGTTCCGGTGCAACCACGAAATCCAGCGGGTCGTCCCACACCGGCGTGGCCTTGACCAGTGCGTGGGGCTCCGGCGCCAGGGTGATGACTGCCAGTTCGGCACGGCCATGGAGGATTTCCTCGTAGGCCACTTCCGAATCGAGGAACTGAATATCCAGCGCCACTCGTGGGTAACGTCGGGTGAATTCCCTCAGCAGGGGCGGCAAGCGATGCAGGCCGATGTGGTGACTGGTCGCCAGGGTCAGGCGGCCACTGACTTCGCCGGTAAGATTGGTCAGGGCTCGGCGCGTGTCGTCCAGCACGTTGAGGATCTGATAGGCCCGCGGCAGCAAGGCGCGCCCGGCCTCGGTCAGGCCGACTTCACGGCCCAGGCGATCGAACAATCGCACCTTCAATTGTTGCTCCAGCCCGGCGATGCGCTTGCTGATCGCCGGCTGCGTCAGGTGCAGGCGTTCGCCTGCGCCTGAGAAACTTCCGGTCTCGGCAATGGCGATAAAAGCGTTGAGGTTGGCCAAGTCCATGTTTGTATTCCAGTTGGTTATCCAAAGCATAAAAAATATGAATTTGAGTTATTTAATGTAACCCCATAGGATCAGCCTCACAAGCCAAAGGGTTATTGAGCCATTCAAGGCCCGGGGCATAGAAACAAGCTGATGAGGAACCGTCTGATGGCCGGCAAAACGCTCTACGACAAGCTCTGGGATTCGCATTTGGTCAAGCAGCGCGACGATGGCTCTGCTCTGATCTACATCGATCGTCACATCATCCACGAAGTGACCTCGCCGCAAGCCTTCGAAGGCCTGCGCCTGGCCGGGCGCAAGCCATGGCGCATCGATGCCAACATCGCGACCCCGGACCACAACGTACCGACCACGCCGGAGCGCAAGGGCGGCATCGACGCCATCGTCGACCAGGTCTCACGCTTGCAAGTGCAGACCCTCGACGACAACTGCGATGAATACGGCATCGTCGAGTTCAAGATGAACGACGTCCGCCAGGGCATCGTCCACGTCATCGGCCCGGAGCAGGGCGCGACCTTGCCGGGCATGACCGTGGTTTGCGGCGACTCCCACACCTCGACCCACGGCGCATTCGGCGCCTTGGCTCACGGTATCGGCACCTCTGAAGTCGAGCACGTGCTCGCCACCCAGTGCCTGGTCGCCAAAAAAATGAAAAACATGCGGGTGTCCGTCGAAGGCCAATTGCCGTTCGGTGTGACCGCCAAGGACATCGTGCTCGCCGTCATCGGCAAGATCGGCACCGCCGGCGGTAATGGCCACGCCATCGAGTTCGCCGGCAGCGCGATTCGTGACCTGTCCGTCGAAGGCCGCATGACCATCTGCAACATGTCCATCGAGGCCGGCGCTCGCGTAGGTCTGGTGGCAGCGGATGAGAAGACCGTGGCTTATGTGAAGGGCCGTCCGTTCGCACCGAAAGGCGCGGAATGGGACTTGGCAGTCGAAGCCTGGAAAGACCTGGTGTCCGACAGCGATGCGAAGTTCGACATCGTTGTCGAACTCGACGCCACGCAAATCAAGCCGCAAGTCAGCTGGGGCACTTCGCCCGAGATGGTGTTGGCGGTGGACCAGAACGTGCCGGACCCGGCCAAGGAAATGGACCTGGTCAAGCGCGACTCCATCGTCCGTGCCTTGAAATACATGGGTTTGACCGCCAACCAGGCGATCACCGACATTCAGCTCGACCGCGTGTTCATCGGTTCCTGCACCAACTCGCGCATCGAAGATTTGCGCGCGGCGGCCGTGATCGCCAAGGGCCGCAAAGTGGCCTCGACGATCAAGCAGGCCATCGTCGTGCCAGGCTCAGGCTTGGTGAAGGCGCAGGCTGAATCGGAAGGTTTGGACAAGATTTTCCTCGAGGCCGGTTTCGAATGGCGTGAGCCGGGTTGCTCGATGTGCCTGGCGATGAACCCGGACCGTTTGGAGTCCGGCGAGCATTGCGCCTCGACCTCCAACCGAAACTTCGAAGGCCGTCAGGGCGCTGGTGGTCGTACCCACCTCGTCAGCCCGGCCATGGCCGCCGCCGCCGCTGTGAACGGTCGTTTCATCGACGTCCGTGAATTGATCTAAAGGAGCGCAGCATGAAAGCTTTTACCCAGCACACTGGTCTTGTCGCGCCTTTGGATCGTGCCAACGTCGACACCGACCAGATCATCCCCAAGCAATTCTTGAAGTCGATCAAGCGCACGGGTTTTGGCCCGAACCTGTTCGATGAATGGCGTTACCTGGACGTGGGCCAGCCGTACCAGGACAACTCCAAGCGTCCGCTGAACAAGGACTTCGTGCTCAACGCCGAGCGTTATCAAGGCGCCAGCGTGTTGCTGGCCCGCGAGAACTTCGGTTGTGGCTCCAGCCGCGAGCACGCGCCGTGGGCACTGGAAGAGTACGGTTTTCGCAGCATCATCGCGCCGAGCTACGCCGACATCTTCTTCAACAACAGTTTCAAGAACGGCTTGCTGCCGATCATCTTGAGCGACGCCGAAGTCGACGAACTGTTCCAGCAGGTCGAGGCCAACCCGGGCTACCAATTGCAGGTCGATCTGCAAGCCCAGACCGTGACCCGCCCTGACGGCAAGGTGTTGAGCTTCGACATCGACGCGTTCCGCAAGCATTGCCTGCTCAACGGCCTGGACGATATCGGCCTGACCTTGCAGGACGGCGATGCGATTGCCACGTTTGAAGCCAAGCACCGTGTGAGCCAGCCGTGGTTGTTTCGCGACGCTTGATTTTTGCGTAAGGCGTATTGACGCCTTCGCTGGCAAGCCAGCGCCTACAGTTGAAACTCATTCCCCTATAGGAGCTGGCTTGCGAGCGAAGAGGCCTGCCCAGACACCCCAAGACTCACCCCAAAAAGGAAGTCCTCCATGACCAGCACCGCCCAACACAGCCAGGTAGTCCAGAAACAATTCGGTGAACAGGCTTCGGCCTACCTGAGCAGCGCCGTACACGCTCAAGGCGCCGAATTCGCATTGCTACAGGCCGAGCTGGCCGGGCAGGGCGAGGCGCGGGTCCTGGACCTGGGGTGCGGCGCCGGTCACGTGAGTTTTCACGTGGCGCCGCTGGTCAAGGAAGTGGTGGCCTACGACCTGTCGCAGCAGATGCTCGACGTGGTAACGGCGGCGGCCGCTGATCGCGGCCTGGGCAACGTGTCGACCGTCAACGGTGCCGCTGAGCGCCTGCCGTTTGCCGATGGCGAGTTCGATTTCATCTTCAGCCGTTATTCAGCGCACCATTGGAGTGACCTCGGCGTGGCCCTGCGCGAAGTGCGCCGGGTGTTGAAACCGGGTGGCATTGCAGCGTTCGTCGACGTGTTGTCACCGGGCAGCCCGTTGTTCGACACTTACCTGCAAAGCGTCGAAGTGCTGCGCGACACCAGCCATGTGCGCGATTATTCCGCCGGCGAGTGGTTGCGCCAGGTCAGCGAGGCAGGGCTGCACACCCGCAGCACCACCCGTCAGCGTCTGCGCCTGGAGTACAGCAGCTGGGTCGAGCGCATGCGCACCCCTGAAGTCATGCGCGCGGCGATCCGCCAGTTGCAGCAGTCGATGGGCAATGAAGTACGCGAGTATTTCGAGATTGCCGTCGATGGCTCGTTCAGTACCGATGTATTGGTGCTGTTTGCAGAAAGATAGTCACCGATCGATAGCATTTTTCCGGGTGCGCCAAGGGCGCACCGACTGATGACATGAGGAAAGCATGAGCAAGCAGATTCTGATTCTCCCAGGTGACGGTATTGGCCCGGAAATCATGGCCGAAGCGGTCAAGGTCCTGGAATTGGCCAGCGACAAGTTCGCCCTGGGCTTCGAGCTGAGCCACGACGTGATCGGTGGCGCTGCCATCGACAAGCACGGCGTGCCGCTGGCCGACGAAACCCTGGAGCGTGCCCGTGCTGCCGACGCTGTGTTGCTGGGCGCTGTCGGCGGCCCGAAATGGGATGCCATCGAGCGTGACATTCGCCCTGAGCGCGGCCTGCTGAAGATCCGTGCGCAACTGGGCCTGTTCGGCAACCTGCGTCCGGCGATCCTGTACCCGCAATTGGCTGAGGCTTCCAGCCTGAAGCCGGAAATCGTTGCCGGCCTGGACATCCTGATCGTTCGCGAACTGACCGGCGGCATCTACTTCGGCGCGCCACGCGGTACCCGTACCCTGGAAAACGGCGAGCGCCAGTCCTACGACACGCTGCCGTACAGCGAAAGTGAAATCCGCCGCATTGCCCGTGTCGGTTTCGACATGGCCATGGTCCGTGGCAAGAAGCTGTGCTCGGTGGACAAGGCCAACGTCCTGGCTTCCAGCCAACTGTGGCGTGAAATCGTCGAAGAAGTGGCCAAGGATTACCCGCATGTCGAACTGAGCCACATGTACGTCGACAACGCCGCCATGCAGCTGGTGCGTGCACCGAAGCAGTTCGACGTGATCGTTACCGACAACATGTTCGGCGACATCCTGTCCGACCAGGCCTCGATGCTTACCGGTTCCATTGGCATGCTGCCGTCGGCGTCCCTGGACACCAACAACAAGGGCATGTACGAGCCTTGCCACGGTTCGGCGCCGGACATTGCGGGCAAGGGCATTGCCAACCCGCTGGCGACCATTTTGTCGGTGTCGATGATGCTGCGTTACAGCTTCAACCAGCAGGCGGCAGCCGATGCCATCGAGAAAGCCGTCAGCCTGGTGCTGGACCAGGGCTTGCGCACGGGCGACATCTGGTCGGCCGGTTGCACTAAAGTCGGTACGCAGGAAATGGGCGACGCAGTAGTCGCCGCGCTGCGGAATCTGTAATCTCTCGGGCCCGCTGCCAAATTCAATACAAAGCAGCGGCCCACATTTCAAGAAGGTGTAGTTGCGATGAAACGTGTAGGTCTGATCGGTTGGCGCGGTATGGTCGGTTCCGTGCTCATGCAGCGGATGCTGGAAGAGCAGGATTTCGATCTAATCGAGCCGGTGTTTTTCACCACTTCCAATGTCGGTGGCCAAGGCCCGTCCGTGGGCAAGGACATTGCTCCGCTCAAGGACGCTTACAGCATTGAAGAGCTGAAGACCCTCGACGTGATTCTGACCTGCCAGGGTGGCGACTACACCAGCGAAGTCTTCCCGAAACTGCGCGAGGCCGGCTGGCAGGGTTACTGGATCGACGCCGCCTCCAGCCTGCGCATGCAGGATGACGCGGTCATCGTCCTGGACCCGGTCAACCGCAAGGTCATCGACCAGCAACTGGACGCGGGCACCAAGAACTACATCGGCGGCAACTGCACCGTCAGCCTGATGCTGATGGGCCTGGGTGGCCTGTTCGAAGCCGGTCTGGTGGAGTGGATGAGCGCCATGACTTATCAGGCGGCCTCCGGTGCCGGCGCGCAGAACATGCGCGAGCTGATCAAGCAGATGGGCGCGACCCACGCAGCTGTCGCTGATCAACTGGCTGATCCGGCCAGCGCGATCCTCGACATCGACCGTCGTGTGGCCGAAGCCATGCGCAGCGACGCGTACCCGACCGAAAACTTCGGCGTGCCGCTGGCCGGCAGCCTGATCCCGTGGATCGACAAGGAACTGCCGAACGGCCAGAGTCGTGAAGAGTGGAAGGCCCAGGCAGAGACCAACAAGATCCTCGGTCGCTTCAAGAGCCCGATCCCGGTCGATGGCATCTGCGTGCGCATCGGCGCCATGCGCTGCCATAGCCAGGCGTTGACCATCAAACTGAACAAAGACGTACCGATCGCCGATATCGAAGGGCTGATCAGCCAACACAATCCGTGGGTCAAGCTGGTGCCGAACAACCGTGAAACCAGCATTCAGGAGCTGAGCCCGAACAAGGTCACCGGCACCCTGAACATCCCGGTTGGCCGTCTGCGCAAGCTGAACATGGGCTCGCAGTTCGTCGGTGCGTTCACCGTCGGCGACCAGCTGCTGTGGGGCGCGGCCGAACCGCTGCGTCGCATGCTGCGGATCCTGCTTGAGCGTTGATCGATTGATGCAATGAAAGAACCCGTGCCGTGAAAGAGGTGCGGGTTTTTTTATGGGCAATGGTTGTCCATTCGGCCGCCTTCGCTGGCAAGCCAGCGCCTACAAGGATCGTGCTCACCTGTAGGCGCTGGCTTGCCAGCGAAGCGGCCGGTAATGCCACCACAAATCCCAACAAAATTGATTGCATCCCAACCACCCGGTAAAGTGCCGCTCCCCCCGTTTCGCCAGAGGTAAACCCCATGAGCCAGACCATTGATATTGCCGTGATCGGCGCCACCGGTACTGTCGGCGAAACACTCGTGCAGATTCTCGAAGAGCGCGATTTCCCGATCGGCACCCTGCACCTGTTGGCCAGCAGCGAATCGGCTGGCAGCTCGGTGCCGTTTCGCGGCAAGAACGTACGGGTGCGCGAGGTCGACGAGTTCGATTTCAGCAAGGTGCAATTGGCATTCTTCGCCGCCGGCCCGGCGATTTCGCTGAGTTTTGCATCCCGTGCCATCGACGCCGGTTGCTCGGTGATCGATCTCTCTGGCGCCTTGCCGGCCGACAAGGCACCGCAAGTCGTGCCTGAAGCCAATGCCCAGGTGTTGGGCGGTTTGAAAAAGCCGTTTCAGGTCAGTAGCCCAAGCCCGTCGGCCACCGCGCTGGCCGTGGTCCTCGCGCCACTGATGGGCTTGCTCGACTTGCAGCGCGTCAGCCTGACCGCCAGCCTGGCCGTCTCCGCCCAGGGTCGCGAAGCTGTGAGCGAGCTCGCCCGACAGACCGCCGAACTGCTGAATGTGCGGCCGCTGGAGCCGAAATTCTTTGATCGACAAATGGCCTTCAACGTGTTGGCCCAGGTCGGCAAGCCGGATGAACAGGGTCACACACTGCTGGAAAAACGTCTGGTGCGCGAGTTGCGCCAGGTCATGGCCCTGCCGGCCTTGAAGATTTCCGTCACTTGCATTCAAGCCCCGGTGTTTTTTGGCGATAGCTATAGCGTGAGCCTGCAATCGGCGAGTGAAATCGACCTGGCGAAAATCAATGCCGCTTTGGAAGACGCGCCCGGGATCGAGTTGGTAGAAGCTGGCGATTACCCGACGCCGGTGGGCGATGCGGTAGGGCAGGATGTGGTGTACGTCGGTCGGGTGCGCACGGGTATCGACGACCTGTCGGAACTTAATTTGTGGCTGACGTCAGATAACGTACGCAAAGGCGCTGCGCTCAACGCTGTGCAACTGGCTGAGTTGTTGATAAAAGACTGACTGTAAAAGATACTTTGCAACAATTTGTCGAAAGATTCCGGGCCAGCCTATGCTTGCCGGAATGCTGAAGGCGAGCCACTTTGCGGGGCTTTGCGGGGCATCAATCAAATGATCGCGCGCGACGACTTTCGCCGTTGCGCGCAATGCCTTACGGCAGCGGCTATCAATACCTTCTCGCTGGCCGAGGAATGTTCAAACTAAGGATGAGCTAATGGTTCAAGTTCGCAAACTGGTGTTAGCAATAGCGGCCGCCTCGGCGCTGTCCTCCGGTATGGCGCATGCCCTCGGGCTCGGGGAACTGACCCTGAAGTCGACGCTCAACCAGCCGCTGGTAGCGGAAATCGAGCTGCTCGATGTCAAGGACCTCACGGCTGCCGAGGTGGTGCCAAGCCTGGCTTCGCCAGAAGACTTCGCCAAGGCCGGTGTCGACCGCCAGGCGTTTCTCAACGACTTGACCTTCACCCCAGTGCTCAACGCCAGCGGCAAAAGCATCTTGCGCGTGACCTCCAGCCAACCGCTGTCCGAACCGATGGTGAAATTCCTGGTTCAGGTCATGTGGCCAAATGGCCGATTGCTGCGTGACTACAGCGTGCTGCTCGATCCCTCAAAGTTCTCTGCGCAAACGGCCGAGGCGGCTGCGCAGCCTGCGCCGACTTCAACCGTTGCCGCGCCGGTGACCGGTTCGACCAAGCCAACCCAATACACCACCACGCCGCGCGATACCCTGTGGGAAATTGCTGCGAAGGCGCGTAATGGTGGTTCGATCCAGCAAACCATGCTGGCCATCCAGGCGCTGAACCCGGATGCCTTCATCGATGGCAACATCAACCGTTTGAAAACCGGTCAGGTCCTGCGCATGCCGGACCAGGCGCAGAGCACCAGCCTGCCGCAACCCAAGGCCATCGCTGAAGTCGCCGCGCAGAACAGCGCATGGCGTCAGGGCCGCCGTTACGTAGCGAAGCCGGGGGCAGGGCAACAGCAACTCGACGCCACCAATCGCGGCCGGGCGGACACCGCTCCAACGCAGGGTACCGCCGACAAGCTAAGCCTGGTGTCTGCCGAAACCGGCAAGAACCGCGGCAAAGGGCCTGCCGGTGATGCCAAGGCCATCAACAACAAGCTCGCAGTGACCAAGGAAAGCCTCGATACCAGTCGTCGTGACAACGCCGAACTGAAAAGCCGCATGGTCGATCTGCAAAGTCAGATGGACAAGCTGCAACGCCTGATCGAGTTGAAGAACAACCAATTGGCCAAGTTGCAGGCCGAGGGGGCGAATGACGCACCTGCCGCTGCGACGGCTCCGGCGATCTCGGCCGAGCTGACGCCTGGCCCGGCGGCAGCGCCAGCCCCGGCTGACACTGCACCGGCCGCCCCTGCGCCTGCACCAGAGGTCACTCCGGCGCCCGCCGAGAAGCCCGTCGAGGCGGCACCGGCGACACCCGCGACTTCCGATGACCAGAAATTCAATGAATTGCTGACCAACCCGGTTCTTTTGGGATTGGTCGGTGGCGGCGCGGTGGTGTTGCTGCTCCTGTTGCTGTTGCTGGCACGCCGCCGCAAGGCCCAGCAGGAAGCCGAGAAGCACGTGCGCATGGCCCGTGCCCTGGCCGAAGAGCAACCGTTCGCCGCCGATCTCGACTTGCCAGAAAGCAGTTTCGAGGGCCTGGACGTTGCGCCGCCTAGCGTGAAACTGGCCACCGCACCGACGCCAGCACCAGCGCCAGCGCCTACACCTACACCTACACCTACACCTACACCTGCGCCGGTAGTGGCTTCGGCCGTGATGACCACGCCGATCGCCGCGCCACTGGTGGCCCCGGCCGGCGAGCGTTCCGATGACGTGCTGAGCCAGGCTCAATCGCACATCAATGCCGGTCGCCTGAACCAAGCCGCCGCGTTGCTGGAGGACGGCGTCAAGCAGGAGCCCCAGCGCAGTGACCTGCGTTTGAAACTGATGGAAGTCTACGGCCAGCAAGGCGACCGCGATGCGTTCGTCGGCCAGGAACGCCAGTTGGTGGCCAATGGCGACAACTTTGCCCAGGTCGAAAAGCTCAAGAGCCGCTTCCCGGCCATGGCGCTGGTGGCGGCCGGTGGCATCGCCGCCGCCGCGATTGCCGCCGAACTGGACGCGCAATACGTCAAGGATCTGTTGCTCGACGAGCCGCCAGCACCGACGCCAGAGCCACAACCGGCACCGGTCGAAGATGATCTCGACAGCGCTTTCGACCTGAGCCTGGATGATCTGGACGCGATCACCCCGGTGGCGCCTGCTGCGCAACCGCAAGTGTCAACGCTCGCAGACCTGGACGAGTTCCCGCTGGATGACGATCTGAGCTTTGGCTCGGTATTGCAGCAACAGACCGAGATCAAGGACAACCTGGACGACCTGTCGGACTTCGATCTGGACCTGGACCTCGGCGCAGAGCCTTCGCCGGCGATCCTGGCGGAAGACGATTTCCTGCTGGATCTGGACGAAGGCGTAAAGGATTTTCCGATTGCTGAAACGCCGGCCGTTCCCGAAGTAGCGCTGGATGACCTGGAGTTGCCGGCCGATTTCGATCTGTCGCTGGCCGAGGAAATGGGCACGCCGGACACGTTTGCTGCAGGCCTGGACGACGTCAACGCGGAGCTGGACAGCCTGTCCGCCAGCATCGGCGAGCCAACCTTCACCGAAGCCGATGCGGCGCTGGGTGGCGATGATGATTTCGACTTCCTCTCCGGTACTGACGAAGCCGCGACCAAGCTCGATCTGGCTCAGGCTTACATCGACATGGGCGACAGCGACGGCGCCCGCGACATCCTCAATGAGGTGGTGACCGAGGGCAGTGACGAGCAGAAGAGCGAAGCCAAGGAAATGCTTTCGCGCCTGGCTTGAGTGTTTGCCAGGTTGAAAAAAAGCGGCAGCCCCTAAGGCTGCCGTTTTTTGTCTGGTCGATGAATTGATGTCGGTTACATCATCTGTGAGCGACACCAATCTACTGTGGGAGCTGGGTTGCCAGCGAAGAGACCGTCTGATCCGGCATGACCATTGGCTGCCACGCGCCTTCGTGGCAAGCCAGCTCCTACACTGGAGCAATCAAAGGAGAACCCTCTGGTATCCCCGCCCCACAGCCTTATAATGCCCGCCTTTGGTACATCAGCAGGCTGTCCCTCCTTGGCAAACATAGATAACCCGGCCGCCGAAATGGCAGCCGACGGCTTTTTCCGCATCGCGTTGGGCGTTGAATACAAAGGCTCGCGCTACCGTGGCTGGCAGCGCCAGGCCTCTGGCGTGCTCACGGTGCAGGAGACCCTCGAGAACGCCTTGTCGAAAGTCGCTGACTCCCCCGTTTCGTTGATGTGCGCCGGGCGTACCGACGCCGGGGTGCATGCCTGCGGACAGGTGGTGCACTTCGACACTCCGGTCGAGCGCTCGATGAAGGCCTGGGCCATGGGTGCCAACATCAACTTGCCCCACGACGTCAGTGTCAGTTGGGCCAAGGTCATGCCGGCGCATTTTCATGCGCGGTTCAAGGCCATCGCCCGCCGTTACCGCTACGTGATCTACAACGATCAGATCCGCCCGGCGCACTTGAACGAAGAAGTGACGTGGAATCACCGTCCGCTGGATGTCGAGCGTATGGCCGAGGCCGCTCAATACCTGCTTGGCGTCCATGATTTCAGTGCGTTCCGCGCAGGCCAGTGCCAGGCCAAGTCGCCGATCAAGGAGCTGCATCACCTGCGCGTCACCCGCCACGGCAAGATGATCGTGCTGGACATCCGCGCCAGCGCCTTCCTGCACCACATGGTGCGCAATATTGCCGGGGTGCTGATGACCATCGGAGCTGGCGAACGTCCGGTGGAGTGGATGAAAGAGGTGCTGGAGAGCCGGATTCGGCGCACTGGCGGTGTGACAGCGCATCCGTTCGGCCTGTACCTGGTGCAGGTCGAATACCGCGACGAGTTCCAATTGCCCGAGCGTTACATCGGCCCACACTTCTTGACCGGCTACTCGGAACTTGACGGCTGACGCCCTCGAACGCTTTTGTTACCATCCGGGACTTTCCCGGATTTGTCGTGGAGTTGTGTGGATGTCTGCCGTTCGCAGCAAGATCTGTGGGATTACCCGTATAGAAGATGCGTTGGCCGCCGTCGAGGCCGGGGCGGATGCCATCGGATTCGTGTTCTACGCCAAAAGCCCCCGTGCGGTGACGTTCCAGCAGGCGCGCTCGATCATCCAGGCGCTGCCGCCGTTCGTCACCACCGTGGGCCTGTTCGTCAATGCCAGCCGCTGCGAACTCGGCGAACTGCTCGATGCAGTGCCGCTGGACCTGCTGCAATTTCACGGCGACGAAAGCGCGGTCGATTGCGAGGGCTGGCACCGGCCGTACATCAAGGCGCTGCGGGTCAAGGCCGGTGATGACATCGCCGCCGCCTGTGATGCTTACGCCAGTGCCAGCGCAATCCTGCTCGATACTTACGTCGAGGGCGTTCCCGGCGGAACCGGCGAAGCGTTTGACTGGTCATTGATACCGCCAGGTTTGAGCAAGCCGATCATCCTGGCAGGCGGCCTGACGCCGGATAACGTCGCCGAAGCGGTGGCGCGGGTTAAACCTTACGCCGTGGATGTCAGCGGTGGGGTAGAGGCGAGCAAGGGCATCAAGGATCACGCAAAGATCCAGGCATTTATCAAAGCAGTACGCGGTAGCAGTTGTTGATGTGACGGCTGGCAGACTGCCGCCGTCCACTGCACTGTACAAAGCGGATGCACTGCACACAGCAGGCAGATCCGAGGGTTTTTTGGGGTTGCACGCAGGTCATGTCTCGCGCTGACCGCGGTGGTCCATCGACTCTCTTCGCACACATGAATTTAGCGCTAGGGCATACACGGGGCTGCGAACCAGAGCGTTCGGGCCGCCGGTACTGGAGAAAGAAAGCATGAGCAACTGGTTAGTAGACAAACTGATCCCTTCGATCATGCGTTCCGAGGTCAAGAAGAGCTCGGTGCCTGAAGGTCTTTGGCACAAATGCCCGTCTTGCGAGGCTGTGCTGTATCGTCCGGAGCTGGAAAAGACCCTGGACGTTTGCCCCAAGTGCAACCATCACATGCGTATCGGCGCCCGCGCCCGCATCGACATCTTCCTCGACGTCGAAGGCCGTACCGAGCTGGGCGCAGACCTGGAGCCGGTTGACCGCCTGAAGTTCCGCGATGGCAAGAAGTACAAGGACCGCCTGACCGCTGCACAAAAGCAGACCGGCGAAAAAGACGCCCTGGTGTCCATGAGCGGTACCTTGCTGGGCATGCCGATTGTGGTCTCGGCGTTCGAGTTTTCCTTCATGGGCGGCTCGATGGGTGCCATCGTCGGTGAGCGTTTCGTTCGCGCCGCCAACTATGCCCTGGAAAAACGTTGCCCGATGGTCTGCTTCGCCGCATCCGGCGGTGCGCGGATGCAGGAAGCGCTGATCTCCCTGATGCAAATGGCCAAGACCTCCGCGGTGCTGGCGCGTCTGCGTGAAGAAGGCATTCCGTTCATCTCCGTGTTGACTGACCCGGTCTACGGTGGCGTTTCCGCCAGTCTGGCGATGCTGGGCGACGTGATTGTCGGTGAGCCGAAGGCATTGATCGGTTTTGCCGGTCCGCGTGTGATCGAGCAAACCGTGCGCGAAAAACTGCCGGAAGGCTTCCAGCGCAGCGAGTTCCTCCTGGAACACGGTGCCATCGACATGATCGTCCACCGTCAGGAGCTGCGTCCGCGTCTGGGCAACTTGCTGGCACAAATGATGGGCCTGCCGACGCCGAAGTTCGTCGCAGCACCCATCGAGCCGATCGTGGTTCCACCGGTACCTGCCAGCCTATGACCCAACGTACCCTTGGCGAATGGCTCGCCTACCTTGAACAGTTGCACCCTTCGGCCATCGACATGGGGCTGGAGCGGTCGCAGCAGGTAGCGTCCCGCATGAGACTGGGCAAGCCGGCGCCACGGGTGATTACGGTCACCGGGACCAACGGCAAGGGTTCCACCTGTGCGTTCGTGGTCTCCTTGCTGCGCGCCCAGGGCCTGAAGGTGGGGGTCTACAACTCCCCCCACCTGCTGCGCTACAACGAGCGGGTCACGATCAATGGCGTCGAAGCCACGGACGCCGAGCTGTGCGAGGCCTTTGCGGCGGTAGAGGCCGGACGCGGCGACATTTCCCTGACCTACTTCGAAATGGGCACCCTGGCGGCGTTCTGGCTGTTCCAGCGCTCCGGCCTTGATGCGGTAGTGTTGGAAGTTGGTTTGGGTGGGCGTCTGGACACGGTCAACGTGGTCGATGCTGACATGGCGCTGGTCACCAGCATCGGCGTCGATCATGCGGACTACCTGGGTGATACCCGCGAGTCCGTGGCTTTCGAAAAGGCCGGCATTTTCCGTCAGGGCGCGCCTGCGCTCTGCGGCGATCTGAATCCTCCACAGCCCCTGCTGGACAAGGCCCGCGAGCTCAATTGCGCGTTTTTCCTGCGTGGGCGCGATTTTGATCTGGGCATCACCGATCACCACTGGCAATGGCGCGGTGTCGATGCGCAAGGGCGCGTCGTTGAGTTGCGCGATTTGCCGCTGCTCGATCTGCCAATGGAAAACGCAGCGCTGTCCTTGCAGGCCTACGTGCTGCTCGGTTTGCCGTGGGTGGATGCGCAGATTATCGAAGCGTTGCAGGCCACGAGGGTGGTCGGGCGCCTGGATCGTCGCCAACTCGAGTGGCAAGGCAAGCGCTTGAACCTGTTGCTGGACGTGGGGCATAACCCGCATGCAGCGGAGTATCTGGCGCGTCGCCTCGCCAGTCGCCCGCCGGTCGGCAGGCGTCTGGCGGTGTTCGGGCTGCTGGCGGACAAGGACCTGGATGGCGTCGTCGGCGAATTGAGTGCTAGTGTCCAGCACTGGGCCGTCGCCCCTCTGGATTCGCCTCGGGCGCGCCCGGTGGCGGATTTGCACGAAGCGCTGCAAGGCCTTGGTGCCGCGGTCACGTCTTACGACAGTGTCGCGGCTGCGCTGGAAGGGCAGTGTGCGCAGGCTACAAGCGACGACGAAATCCTGTTGTTCGGATCATTTTATTGTGTCGCCGAGGCCCTTGAATGGCTGGCCCGGCGCTCCACGGAGGACGCGGCAAATGGCATTGCTCGATAAGGCATACAAACAGCGCATGGTTGGCGCCCTGGTGTTGGTCGCGCTGGCAGTGATTTTCCTGCCGATGCTGTTTTCCCGCCAGGACGAACAGCGCCAGGTGACGGTCGAAGCGCCTGCGGCCCCGCAGGCGCCTGCGATGCCGCAGGTGCAGGTCGAGCCTGTGATGGTGCCTGAGCCGCAAGCCCTGCCGCAGGAACCCGTCCCGAGCGATGACGAAATTGCTCAGGAAGAAGCGCCGGTGACGCCAGCCGTGCCGGTCACTCCTGTACCTGTTGCCAAGCCGACTGCTCTGGCGGCCAGGCCTGCGTCAGTGCCTGCTCAACCGATTGCAGCCGCACCCGGTAAACCGGACACCACGCAAAGCCGCGTGGATGCCAACGGCCTGTCCGTCAGCTGGTCGGTGCAATTGGCCAGCCTGTCGAATCGTGAAAGCGCGGAAAAACTGCAGAAAACCCTTCGCAGCCAGGGCTATAACGCTTATATCCGTAGCGCCGACGGCAAAAACCGGGTGTTTGTCGGACCGCTGATCGAGCGCGCTGAAGCCGACCGGTTGCGCGACTTGCTCAACCGCCAGCAGAACCTCAAGGGGTTCGTGGTGCGCTTTCAGCCAGAGCGTGGCTAAAACTATCGCCCCGATATGAAATGCACAGACAATCGCAGCTTACCGATAAGCACTGGCTCTGCTAAAATGCGCCGCCTTATCCGTCTGTAGGCTGCACTGTGCCATTTACCTGGGTTGACTGGGCGATCGTAGCAATCGTCGCCATCTCCGCATTGATCAGTCTGAGCCGCGGCTTCGTCAAGGAAGCACTGTCGCTGGTGACCTGGATCATCGCAGGGGTCGTTGCCTGGATGTTCGGTGGCTCACTGTCCGAATACCTCAGCGGGTACATTCAAACGCCGTCGGCTCGTATAATCACGGGCTGTGCCATCATGTTTGTCGCCACTTTAATCGTGGGCGCAATGATCAATTATCTTATCGGCGAACTGGTTCGCGTCACCGGCCTCTCCGGGACCGACCGATTCCTCGGCATGGCCTTCGGCGCCGCGCGTGGCGGGTTGCTGGTGGTCATCGCTGTCGGGCTCTTGAGCCTGGGGCCGGTACAGCAGGACGGGTGGTGGAAAGAGTCACAGCTCGTGCCAAAGTTTCTATTGGTTGCAGACTGGTCCAAAAACCTGATTCTCGGGTGGAGCAGTCAGTGGCTAGCCAGCGGAATCAGCGTACCCGCTGATATTCCGTTCAAGGAGCAACTCTTGCCGATGGCCAAAACGCCTCAGTGAGTAGTGCTCAGTTCAGATCCATTAAGTAGGGGTTGCGTCGCATGTGTGGCATCGTCGGTATCGTCGGTAAGTCGAACGTCAATCAGGCGCTGTATGACGCGCTAACCGTGCTCCAGCACCGCGGCCAGGACGCTGCCGGTATCGTGACCAGCCATGATGGCCGGTTATTCCTGCGCAAGGACAACGGGCTGGTGCGTGACGTGTTCCAGCAGCGTCACATGCAGCGCCTGGTCGGCCACATGGGCATTGGCCATGTGCGTTATCCGACCGCAGGCAGCTCGACTTCGGCCGAAGCTCAACCGTTCTACGTCAACTCGCCTTACGGCATCACCCTGGCGCACAACGGTAACCTGACCAACGTTGAACAGCTGGCCAAGGAGATTTACGAATCTGACCTGCGCCACGTCAACACCAGCTCCGACTCTGAAGTGCTGCTCAACGTGTTCGCACACGAACTGGCCCAGCGCGGCAAGTTGCAGCCAACCGAAGAAGACGTGTTCGCTGCCGTCACCGACGTGCACAACCGTTGCGTGGGTGGTTATGCCGTCGTGGCGATGATCACCGGCTACGGCATCGTCGGCTTCCGCGACCCGCACGGCATCCGCCCGATCGTGTTCGGCCAGCGTCACACCGACGAAGGCGTCGAGTACATGATCGCCTCGGAAAGCGTTTCCCTGGACGTGCTCGGCTTTACCCTGATTCGCGACCTGGCACCGGGCGAAGCGGTCTACATCACTGAAGAGGGCAAGCTCTACACCCGCCAGTGCGCGACCAACCCGTCCCTGACCCCGTGCATCTTCGAACACGTCTACCTGGCACGTCCGGATTCGATCATCGACGGCGTGTCGGTCTACAAGGCCCGTCTGCGCATGGGAGAGAAGCTGGCCGAGAAGATCCAGCGCGAGCGTCCGGATCACGACATCGACGTGGTCATCCCGATCCCGGATACCAGTCGCACCGCCGCGCTGGAACTGGCGAACCATTTGGGCGTGAAGTTCCGCGAAGGCTTCGTGAAGAACCGCTATATCGGCCGGACGTTCATCATGCCGGGCCAGGCTGCGCGGAAAAAATCCGTACGCCAGAAACTCAACGCCATCGAGCTGGAATTCCGCGGCAAGAACGTGATGCTGGTGGATGACTCCATCGTTCGTGGCACCACTTGCAAGCAGATCATCCAGATGGCCCGCGAAGCCGGTGCCAAGAACGTTTACTTCTGCTCCGCGGCGCCAGCCGTTCGCTACCCGAACGTCTACGGCATCGACATGCCGAGCGCGCACGAACTGATCGCCCACAACCGTTCGACTCAGGACGTAGCCGACCTGATCGGCGCTGACTGGTTGATCTATCAGGACCTGCCTGACTTGATCGAAGCGGTCGGTGGCGGCAAGATCAAGATCGACAAGTTCGATTGCGCGGTGTTCGACGGCCAATACGTCACCGGCGACGTCGATGAGGCTTACCTGAACAAGATCGAACAGGCTCGCAACGACGCCTCCAAGGTCAAGACCCAGGCAGTCAGCGCGATCATCGATCTGTACAACAACTGATTTAACACCGGCCCTGTAGGAGCTGGCTGTGTAGGAGCTGGCTTGCTAGCGAAGGCGGTATCACAGGAAACAGTGATGTTGAATGTGACGCCCTCTTTGCTGGCAAGCCAGCTCCTACACAAGCCAGCTCCTACAAAAGGCGTCTCTCCTCAAGGCCGGTTTCGTACCTACTATCGAATAAGGCAAGGAGTGACAGCATGAGTCAGGATTGGGATGCCGGTCGGCTGGACAGCGACCTCGAAGGTGTAGCGTTCGATACCCTGGCCGTACGTGCCGGTCAGCACCGTACGCCGGAAGGCGAACACGGTGATCCGATGTTCTTCACCTCCAGCTATGTATTCCGTACCGCCGCCGACGCCGCTGCGCGCTTCGCGGGCGAAGTGCCGGGCAACGTCTATTCGCGCTACACCAACCCGACTGTGCGCGCGTTCGAAGAGCGCATTGCCGCACTGGAAAGCGCTGAGCAAGCCGTGGCCACCGCCACTGGCATGGCGGCCATCATGGCTGTAGTCATGAGCCTGTGCAGCGCCGGGGATCACGTACTGGTGTCGCGCAGCGTCTTCGGCTCGACCATTAGCCTGTTCGAAAAGTACTTCAAGCGCTTCGGCGTCGAAGTCGACTACGTGGCGCTGGCCGATTTGTCCGGTTGGGACGCGGCGATCAAGTCCAATACCAAGCTGTTGTTCGTTGAATCTCCGTCCAATCCGCTGGCCGAATTGGTGGATATTGCGGCGCTGTCGGAAATTGCCCACGCCAAAGGCGCGATGCTGGTCGTCGACAATTGCTTCTGCACTCCGGCCTTGCAGCAACCGCTGAAAATGGGCGCCGACATCGTCGTGCACTCGGCCACCAAGTTCATCGACGGCCAAGGCCGTTGCATGGGCGGCGTGGTCGCCGGTCGTAGCGAGCAGATGAAGGAGATTGTCGGGTTCTTGCGCACCGCAGGCCCGACCCTGAGCCCGTTCAACGCCTGGATCTTCCTCAAGGGTCTCGAAACCCTGAACCTGCGGATGAAGGCTCATTGCGCCAACGCCCAGCAACTGGCTGAGTGGCTGGAGCAGCAGGACGGCATCGAGAAGGTCCATTACGCCGGTCTCAAGAGCCATCCTCAGCACGAACTGGCGCTGCGTCAGCAGAAAGGTTTCGGTGCCGTGGTCAGCTTTGAGGTGAGGGGTGGCAAAGAGGGTGCCTGGCGCTTTATCGATGCCACGCGCCTGATTTCGATCACCGCCAACCTGGGTGACAGCAAAACCACCATCACTCACCCGAGCACCACGTCTCACGGCCGCTTGGCACCGCAGGAGCGTGAAGCGGCGGGCATTCGTGACAGCCTGATCCGCATTGCGGTCGGCCTGGAAGACGTGGCGGACCTGCAAGCCGACCTGGCGCGCGGCCTGGCTGCGTTGTGATCGAGTTGTCTGCGCCGAGCGCGGGTTCCAATGGTCGCGTAGCACTGGTCACTGGTGCTGCGCGGGGCATTGGCCTGGGGATTTCAGCCTGGCTGATCAGCGAAGGCTGGCAAGTCGTGCTGACAGACTTGGACCGCGAGCGCGGTTCGAAAGTAGCGAAAGTGCTGGGCGACAACGCCTGGTTCATCGCCATGGATGTCTCCAATGAGGGGCAGGTCGCCCACGGTGTCGCCGAAGTGCTTGGGCAGTTCGGGCGCCTGGATGCGCTGGTTTGCAATGCGGCGGTTGCCGATCCGCACAACATCACTCTGGAAAGCCTTGATCTGGCTCATTGGAACCGGGTGTTGGCGGTGAATCTCAGTGGGCCGATGCTGCTGGCCAAGCACTGTGCGCCGTATCTTCGGGCTCACAGCGGCGCCATCGTCAATCTGGCGTCGACCCGCGCCGCGCAATCGGAACCTGATAGCGAGGCTTATGCGGCGAGCAAGGGCGGCCTGTTGGCCCTGACGCATGCCTTGGCCATCAGCCTTGGCCCGGAGATCCGGGTCAACGCCGTCAGCCCTGGCTGGATCGATGCGCGAGACCCTTCGGTGCGGCGCGCCGAACCCTTGACCGAGGCCGATCATGCCCAGCATCCCGCGGGCAGGGTAGGGACGGTCGAGGATGTCGCGGCGATGGTGGCCTGGTTGTTGTCCAGGAATGCCGGGTTTGTCACTGGTCAGGAATTCGTGGTCGATGGTGGCATGACCAAGAAGATGATTTACAGCGAGTGATATTGGCGTTGAATGTATCGCCCTCATCGCGAGCAGGCTCGCTCTTACAAGGGGAGATTGGTTTCTCCTGTAGGAGCGAGCCTGCTCGCGATGGTGGACTGATGGTTGCCGACAATGGCTGGAATGAAATGATTTTGTCTTTTTCAGAAAAACTTCAATCCTGCTATTGACTTAGGTTCGCTACCTGCGTAAATTTCGCGGCCTCGGAGATGCAAACGGGTGATTAGCTCAGCTGGGAGAGCGTCTGCCTTACAAGCAGAATGTCGGCGGTTCGATCCCGTCATCACCCACCACTCCCGAGATACTTGCGAAAGCAAGAGGTAGGCTGAAATGCCTCCACCGACGCGCAGCGGTAGTTCAGTCGGTTAGAATACCGGCCTGTCACGCCGGGGGTCGCGGGTTCGAGTCCCGTCCGCTGCGCCATATTTTCCGAGTCAGGCTTGCCCGATTCGAGATTGAAAGAGAGATTGAAAAATCTCGGAGCTTTCAATCAGACGAGTTACTTGAGCGCAAGCTCAAAGCGATACGCAGCGGTAGTTCAGTCGGTTAGAATACCGGCCTGTCACGCCGGGGGTCGCGGGTTCGAGTCCCGTCCGCTGCGCCATATCTGCCCCAAGGCCAACTGAACGCCTTGGAGCTACGAAGAAGCCACTGGCTGCTTCGCGTCGATAGCAAAAACCCTGGTCGAAAGACCGGGGTTTTTTGTTTCTGGAATTCGGGTTTTTTCTGTCGCCTTCTCCAGGCGGGCCTGCCATCGCCTCCAGCCTCGCACAACCGATATTCACGGCTACGCTTAATGTGCTGCGTCGAATCGTCGCGTTTTTTTGATTTGCTGGTCAGTTTTTAGTTTTCCGTCAGGCCATAAGCCTATAAACTTAACCTTTCGGTCAACTTTGCACTGTCAACAACAGCCCTTTGCATCGTCAAGAAGGGCTTCTGCAAGACTCGAGATTTCCAGTACATAACCAGAAGGGCGGACTCCATAACCGCCCAGAGGATGATCCATGTCCAACCGTGATATATCCCGGCGCTCGTTCCTTCAGGGCGGGCTGGTCGCGGGCGTGAGCGTGACGCTTGCGCCATTGAGCAGCCAGGCGCTGGCCGCCTTGATGGAAAACAGCGTGACCGTGCCGTCCGAGCAGTGGCTCGGCAACAACGGCAAGGCACGCGCCCGTAACGATGCCTTGTCCAAGGTCTGCGGCAGCAAAGTCTTTGCCCGCGACATCCGCGCCAAGGACATGCCGGGCTGGCCGCAGCAGCAAGGCCACGCCATGCTGCTGAAAACCATCAAGGCCGACCACATCTTTGCCGGTATCGACCTGTCGTGGCTTGGTGCCGGGTTGCAGCCGGACCGCATCGTCACCGCCGAAGACCTGGTCAAGGACGGTATCGTGTTCCCTGAGGAGCACGCTCCGGATCCGTTGCTGCCGGCCGGCAAGGTGCCGATGTTCATCGGTCACCCGGTGGCGATCCTGATCTGGAACGACTTCGAGCGCTTCCGTCAGGCCAAGAACCAACTCAAATTCAATGACAAGGCTATCCGCTACGGCGATAAAGTGCCGTTCTACGAAGGCGATCCGTACGGCAGCTTCCGCTACGTGCGTGTCGGCGGCGCGACCTCGGCGGACGAAGACGAGTTCGCCAGCCTCAAGGATTCGATCCTGTTCCCGATGCTGAAAAACCGTCGTCCGGTGTGGAATTCCCAGCCTAACCTGCACGGTAACCTGACCGAGCGTGGGCTGTTCTACGCCGATCGCATGAAGCAGCAGATCGATACGCCGCCGGACAACTGGCTGGTGTTTGATGAGCGCTACAAGACGCCGTCGATCGAGCCGGCCGCCATGGAGCCGGACAACGGCAACGGCTGGTACGATCCGGCCACCAAGACCTTGCACTTTGTTGTCGCCACCCAGTGCCCGCTGGAAGCCGCCACCGAGACCGCGAAGATGATCGCGCCGTCGCGTTTCGGCCTGGCCAGCCTGAACATGCACCCGGGTTACACCGTCGGCTACGGTTCCAAAGACCACAACATTTTCGTCTACTACGCAGCCCTCGCGGCGTTGTACGGCGCCGGTGTTCCGGTGCGCCTGGCCAACGACCGCTACGAGCAATTCCAGAGCGGCATCAAGCGTCACCCGTTCGACATTCGCTACCAATTGGCGGTGGACAAGACCGACCACAGCTTCAAGATCTTCCGCGCTGAAATGAGCGTCGATGGTGGCGGACGCATCAACTACAGCCCTTCGGTGGCGGCAGTGGGCGCTACGGCCGCACAGTCGATCTACTACATGCCGCAGAACGATCTGCAAGTTACCGCCTATCACTCCCGCGCCGTCGAAGCCGGGTCGATGCGTGGCTACGGCACCCTGCAGAGCATGGCGTCGACCGAGATGATGGTCGACGAAATTGCCGGTCGTCTGGGTGTCGATGCCATTGAGCTGCGCCGCAAGAACGCGCTGCGCTCGGGCATGAAAAACACCCAGGGAGCGATCCCGGCCGGTGCCTTGCGCCTGCACGAAATTCTCGACAAGGCTGCCGTCCACGACACCTGGAAAAACCGCGACGCGATCAAGCAACAGCGCGAAGCAGCCGACCCGGACAACTGGTATGGCGTCGGTTTCGCGATCTGCCAGAAAGACTTCGGCACGGGTTCCGAAGCGCCGATGGCGAGCATTGAATTCACCGCCGAAGGTCGCATCAGCCTGCGCCACATCGGTATCGAAATCGGCACCGGCATGTCCACCTCCCAGGCCATGGTCGTGGCTGACTTCCTCGGGGTCCCGGCTCACGAAGTGAAGACAGGCGAAACCGAATGGAAGGAGTTGCAACTGGTCAGCAGCGGCAACCCGTACATCATGAGCCAGGCCGAGCAAGACAACGTCCTGCGCAACCCGCGTTGGGTCGGCAAGGTGGCATCGGCATCGTCGGCCACCAACTCCGCCTATTACTTCAGCCACGCCACCCGTGAAGCGGCGCGCGTGCTGTTCAACCACGGCTTGTGGCCGGCGGCGATGGAGATCTGGCGACAAGGCCCGTTCGGCGGCCAGGCCAACCCTTACGTGGTGCGCCGCGAAGACGCCTATTGGGTCGACGGCAAGCTCACCGCCAACGGCATGGAGCCCCTGCCATTCGCCGTGCTGGCCAAGCGCGTTCACGAACGCGGCCTGGTCAGCGGCGCCACGGTGCACGGCTTCAACCGCTGGAGCTGGGCCGAGGCCGAGTTCAGCATCGACGGCGTGCGTGAACGCTTGCCGCTCGACGGCTTGGCGGTCAAGTACGGCGACGGTGCGCCGAACGCGAAGAAGGCGCAGATGAGCAGCGCCGGTTTCCACCTGCTTGATCGTCAGAACATCGCCTACCCGGCAACCCAGTTGAACAACGCGGCGGTGACGTACTACAGCCCGGTCGCGACGCTGGTGGAGGTGAAGGTCAACAAAGGTTCGGCGGAGGTGTCGGTACTCAACCACCATTCGTGGGTCGAGTGCGGCCGCGTTCTGGTGCCGGAACTGGTCAAGGGCCAGCTCGAAGGCGGCATCGCCATGGGTATTGGTCATGCGCTGATGGAAGAGATGCCGCTGTACGAAGGTGGGCCGGGGGAGGGTGACTGGAACTTCAACCGTTACCGCCTGCCGATGGCGCGTCACGTTGCGGTGTGGAAACAGACCTCAGACATTCTGCCACCATTGTCGCCAAGCGACCCGTCCAAGGGCATCGCCGAAGTGGTGATGATCCCGGTGGTCGGCGCCATCGGCAACGCCGTGGCGCATGCCATCGGTAAACGTGTCCGCGACCTGCCTATCACTTCTGCACGCATCAAGGAGGCCCTCAATGGCTAACCGTCCGCTTCAACTGACCCTCAATGGTCAATCCGTCGGCCCGGTGGACATCCCTGATGACCTGCCGATGATCGATTACCTGCACGAATACAAGAACCTCACCGGTTCGCGCCTGGGCTGCGGACAGGGTATCTGTCACGCCTGCGTGGTGATCGTCGACAACCCGGACGGTACCAGTGAAGAAGTGCGCACCTGCATCACTGGCGCACACTATTTCGAAGGCAAGAAAGTGCGCACCATCGAAGGCCACGCAACCCGCGACGAGCAGGGCAAGGTCGCCGAGCTGAACCCGATCCAACAGCGCTTCGTCGACGAGTTCGCCTTCCAGTGCAGCTACTGCGCGCCGGGTTTCGTCAACGCCGCGACCGTGCTGGTGGAAAAGCTGCAGCGGCAGCCGATCGTCAAAAGCCAGTTGGAAAAAGTCATCGAGGACAGCCTCGGTCATCACATCTGCCGTTGCACCGGGTACGTGCGCTACTACAGCGCCACCCGCAACGTGTTGACCGATCTCGGCCTGGTCAAGGAGGGTTAAGCATGAAGCGACTACTTAGCCGTCTGGCATTGGCGGTCGGTCTGGCTGCGCCTGTGATGGCAGCTCATGCCGATGATGCGCAGGTCAAGCAAGGCCAATACCTCGCCCGCGCCGCCGACTGCATGGCGTGCCACACCGCGCCGGGTGGTGCACCGTACGCCGGTGGATTGCCGATTGTGTCGCCGTTCGGCACGATCTACGGCACCAACATCACTCCAAGCAAAGAGCACGGCATCGGCCTGTACAGCGATGACGAGTTCTTTGCCGCGCTGACCGAAGGCAAGCGCCGTGATGGCGCCAACCTTTACCCGGCGATGCCGTACACCTCGTATCACCTGATGCCGCGCGCTGATTCCGATGCGATCCACGCCTACCTGAAAACCGTCGAGCCAATCGAGCGTACCGCGCCAGTCACCAGCCTGAGCTTCCCGTTCAACGTGCGTCTGGGCCTGATGGGCTGGAACCTGATGTACGGCAAGGATGTGAAGCTGGAACCGGCCGAAGGCAAGAGCGAAGCCTGGAAGCGTGGCCAGTACATGGTCGACGTGCTCGGTCACTGCGGCGAATGCCACACACCACGCGGCTTGCCGGGCGCGATGCAGCAGGACAAACGCATGACCGGCGGCATTCTCAATGGCTATCTGGCGCCAAGCCTGCTGGCCACTGACCTGGCCGCGCGTGGCTGGAATCATCAGGACCTGAGTTCGTTCCTCAAGCACGGCATGAGCGCCCAGGGG
The DNA here is from genome assembly GCF_049132105.1 of Pseudomonas sp. NFX15. NCBI lineage: Bacteria > Pseudomonadati > Pseudomonadota > Gammaproteobacteria > Pseudomonadales > Pseudomonadaceae > Pseudomonas > Pseudomonas sp. NFX15. The sequence goes on along the minus strand of NZ_JAFMPV010000003.1, from coordinate 140,031 downwards.
GCGATGTTCAACGAGATGTTCCCGGTTTTCCACAACAGCACCCAAGGCCTCACCGATCCGGATCTGGCGGCGATGGCGACCTTCTTGCTCGGCGAACAACCGCCGGCGGCGAAAGTGCTCACCGAAGTGCCGTTGGACAAACTGAGCCCAAGTGCCCAGCGCGGCCGTCAGGAATATTTAAACGTCTGCGCCGGTTGCCATGCTCCGGGCGGCGAGGGTAAACCGCACATCGCGGTGGCCATGCGCGGCAACACCACATTGCGCCTGGAAGATCCGCGCAATCTGGTGCGAGTGATCGACGACGGGATTGGTGAGCAGAAGTTCTCAGGCTTCGAACATATGCAGCCGATGCCAGGCTTCGCTCAGAAGCTGGGTGATGGGCAACTCACGGACCTGCTGAACTACCTGCGTCAAGGTTGGGGTGGCCAGCCAAATGATCTGGCAGTGAATGACGTGCAGAAGCTGCGAGCCGATGCGCCGCCGCTCGAGCACAAGGCCCACTGATATGCAGCACCTCGATCTGCAAGTGGTACGCCGGGCGCTGGAGTGGTCGGCGGCGGGGCAACGCGTCTGGCTGTGCACGGTGTTGGCCACCTACGGTTCGGCACCGCGTGCGCCGGGTTCTCTGCTGGCGGTGAACGCGGATGGGCATTGGATCGGTTCGCTGTCCGGTGGCTGTGTCGAGGAGGATTTTCTCGAGCGGGTTGCCGAGGGCGCATTTCTGGAATCGGTATGTGTTGTTCGCTATGGCGAAGGCGACGATCCCCGTTCTCGCGTCAGCCTGCCCTGTGGTGGTGTGCTGGATGTGCTGGTCGAGAAGCTGGAGGCCGATTGCGACGTGCAGGCGCATTTGCGTGAGCTGGAGTCGGCGCTGCTGGGCCGGCGTCGGTTGATCCGCGAAGTCGATCTGCAAAGCGGTGCGCGCAACCTGTTCGAAGACCGTGAGCAGGGCGTGCGTATCGAGCGTGAAATCGACCGGGTTCGCGTGCGGGTCGGCGCGGCCCAGCGCTTGCTGCTGGCCGGGTATTCCAGCGTCGCCCAGGCTTGTGCGGAGTTTGCCGTGGGCCTGGGGTTCGAAGTGATTCTGTGTGATCCGCGGGACGAAGTGCTCGAAGGCGTGGTGCTGGAGAACGTTGAGATTCGTCGCCAATTGCCGTCGGTGTTCATTGCCGACGGTGGCTGCCACAGCGATACCGCGGTGGTGGCGTTGACCCACGATCCGCGTATCGATGACCTGGCGATGATGGAGGCGGTTCGTACCGATGCGTTCTACATCGGTGTGATGGGCTCCATGCAGACCTCGCAAAAGCGCTTCGAACGCTTGCGGCGCATTGGTGGTCTGGGGGATGTCGAATTGGGGCGGATTCACGCGCCTATCGGGCTGAACCTGGGCAGCAAGACACCGGCAGAGATTGCCTTGGCGGTGCTGGCTGACATCTTGCGAATCCGCAGCGGCATCGCCCGCAACAAGCTGTAACCCCCTCTCAATCCCTTGTAGGAGCTGGCTTGCCAGCGAAGGTTGTCAAATCCAACAACGATGTTGGCTGACAAAACGCCTTCGCTGGCAAGCCGACGCCTACAGGCCCCTTAAACGCCGAATTTGTCGCGCAACCCGTAGTACCAGGCGCCCAACGCGGCGAACGGTGTGCGCAGCATTTGTCCGCCCGGGAACGGGTAGTGGGGCAGGTCGGCAAACGCGTCAAACCGCTCGGCCTGGCCACGCAGTGCTTCGGCCAACACCTTGCCCGCCAGGTGCGTGTAAGTCACGCCATGGCCGCTGCAGCCTTGGGAGTAGTAAATGTTGTCGCCCAGGCGTCCGACCTGAGGCAGGCGCGACAGCGTCAACAGGAAGTTGCCTGTCCACGCGTAATCGACCTTCACGTCCTTGAGTTGCGGGAAGGCCTTGAGCAGTTTCGGTCGAATGATCGCTTCGATGTTCGCCGGGTCTCGCGCGCCATACACCACGCCGCCGCCGAAGATCAGACGCTTGTCGCCGCTGAGGCGGTAATAGTCGAGCAAATAGTTGCAGTCTTCGACACAGTAATCCTGAGGCAGCAGTGTCTTGGCCAGTTCTTCACCCAGTGGTTCGGTGGTGATCACCTGAGTACCGCATGGCATCGACTTGGCGGCCAGTTCCGGCACCAGATTGCCCAGGTAAGCGTTGCCAGCGACGATGATGAACTTGGCCCTGACCTTGCCCTGCGGCGTATGCACCACCGGGTTGGCACCGCGCTCGATGCGTACGGCCGGTGACTGCTCGTAAATCGTCCCGCCCAGGGATTCAACGGCCGCCGCTTCACCCAGCGCCAGGTTGAGCGGATGAATGTGTCCGCCGCTCATGTCGAGCATGCCGCCCACGTATTGATCGCAGGCGACCACCTCACGGATGCGGCGTTGATCCAGCAACTCCAGCTGGGTATGGCCGAAGCGTTCCCACAGGCGCTTCTGCGATTCGAGATGGCCCATCTGCTTGGCGGTCATGGCGGCGAACACGCCACCGTCCTTCAAGTCGCACTGGATGTTGTACCTGGCAACACGCTCACGAATGATCCGTCCACCCTCGAACGCCATTTGCCCCAGTAGCTGAGCCTGCTTGGGGCCGACGGTGCGCTCGATGACATCGATATCGCGGCTGTAGCTGTTGACGATCTGGCCGCCATTGCGCCCGGACGCCCCGAAACCTACCTTGGCGGCTTCGAGTACCGTGACCTTGAAGCCGTTCTCCAACAAGAAGAGGGCAGAGGACAGCCCCGTATAACCGGCGCCAATCACGCAGACATCGGTCTCGACGTCATCCTGCAGCGCCGGGCGCGGCGCAACCGCATTGGCCGATGCGGCGTAGTAGGATTCTGGGTAAGGGGTGTTCGCCATCCTGCTGCCTCTGTTTAATATATTTTACGAGTGCGTTGATCCTACCCGAGTTGAAAATCGGCCGCCAGCCACCCGGAAAATCTTCTTTGCAGCCGCGAAATTAAATATTTTGCATATTCATAGGGTTAGCGTGAAAAAAGGTGTTGACACCCCTCCGCAATTCCGTAGAATGCCGCCTCACAGCAGGCACGTAGCTCAGTTGGTTAGAGCACCACCTTGACATGGTGGGGGTCGTTGGTTCGAGTCCAATCGCGCCTACCAAACAAAATCCGCTCTGCTGGGCGGTCTGGAAGGGCTCACCGAAAGGTGGGCCCTTTTTTGTTGCGTTCGATTTTTAAGAAGCGTTCACATCAGGGCGCGATGCCGATTGAGCGGATGCCAGGCAACCAGTGATTGCCGGGCACGCCGTCAGGAAGGCTTCTGCTTAAAAATCGGTCAGAGGGCAAAGGTGTTTGCAAGGCCGTGGTGCGCTTCCTGTGTTCCAGCGATCAGGTGCAGGGGGAAGGTTTGTTGCGCGTCAATGGGCGTTATTTCAAAGCTTCCTACAATCTGGAGGTGGCGTTCGCTCAGTTCGATCGACTCTGCTGCCTTTTCCTTAGCCATTCTCGCGTGGTTCATTGCGATTTCGTTGAGCGTTGACACGTTACATCTCCCGGTGACCGACCTAGCGTATCGCTGGCGTCCTTAAGCATTGATGGAATGGTTGCAGCGTCAGAATTATGTCGTTCCTCTGCTGCTAAGCGCGTCTGTGCAATCCTCACGCCACGAATGGACGGTAAACCGTCGTGGCGTTTTCATTGGCGACGAATGGTTTGCTGCTAAGCATTGAAGTCCGGTCACATCGTCAATCAAGCATAGACCGGCCTTACGGCCTCGGTAACTCGAGCCCAGCCGTCGCGCTGGGCTCTTCAAATGCAGGGTTATGCGGCGAGGCTGGCGCGGTGCATGTAGCGGGTCAGGCGATCAGCTCTACCCTGCCGGTTGCCAGGCGATAGACGCCTCCCACGATCTTCAGCAGGCCTTTGCTCTGCGCATCCGTGAGCAGGGGCGAGGCCTGTTTCAGGCTGTTGACCGAATTTTTGACGTTCTGCGCGGTGGCGTTTTCCATCAAGCTCCCGGGCTGGTTGACCACCGCCTCGACGGCCGATTTGAGGGCGTCGGTCAGTTTCGGGATGTGGCCGGGGAATACGGTCTTGTCCTTGACTGCCTTGATACCGGCCTCGATGGCGCCGCAGCTTTCATGTCCGAGGACGAGAATCAGCGGCGCGCCCAGCACGGCAACGCCGTATTCAAGACTGGCCAGACCTTCCGGGGTCACGAAATTGCCTGCGACGCGGATCGAGAAAAGATCGCCTCGCGCGGTGTCAAACGCGTACTCCGGGGCGATGCGCGAGTCTGAGCAGCTCAGCACGGCCACGAACGGGTTTTGACCGGATACCAAGGCTTCTCGCTCGGCCTTGAAGTCATGCGTCGTGGAAGTGCCGCCTACATACCGTTGATTGCCTTCCATCAGTCTTTTCAACGCCATGTCGGGACTGATGACATTTTGTGGTTTGGGTGGCGCCGAGGCTTTTTCCGCTGCCTGGATGAGCTTGCCTGGCAAGGTGCTGGTGAGCAGCAGGGCGCCTGCGCTCCATCCGGCAATTTGAAGAAAGCGACGACGATCTGTTGGGTTTGAAGCAGAGCTTGAATCACATGATTCACACATGATTTTGTGTACTCAGTTCAACGCGGTGAAAGAGAGTTGCGGTTGGGGTTGGCATTGCCGCGCAGGCTCAATACCAGCGCAGTGGAGTCTAGTTGGTATATCGGGGCAGTGTCCGCAGGCTCTGTGCAAGCAGACATTTCATGAGCTACTACTGACAGGTTCGTAAAACTTCAGCCTGGTAGGGGGATTCTCGATGCTGACTCACTGGTTTCTGGCGGCGGTACATCTTTTGGCGTTTGCCCTGGCGTTCTGGGCCGTGCTGGTCCGAGGCACGGCGTTTCGGCGTTTGGCCGACGGTGTAGGCGAGGTGCGCAGCGTGCTGATCGCGGACAATATCTGGGGTGTTTCAGCAGTCGTCCTGTTGATCAGCGGTGGAATGCGAGCCTTTGCCGGTTACGAGAAAGGCGCGGACTACTACCTGCATCAGCCACTGTTTCATCTGAAGATGACCCTGTTCGTGCTGATCTTGCTGCTGGAAGTCGCGCCCATGGTCACGCTGATCAAATGGCGGATCGCACTGGCACGTAAAGCGCCGATCAACACCGGTCGTGCAAAGCTGTTTACCCGAATCAGTCATACCGAGGCGCTGCTTGTACTGTTGATGGTGGTGGCAGCGACGGGGATGGCGCGGGGCGTGACGTTTGGTTGATTACCCAAGTAGAAGCATCCTTCCCTGTGGTAAACCAGAAACGTCTTACAGCCAGAGCGTTGAGCTTGCCGCTAGTATCGACCCCTGACGAATGTGTGGGCAGGCAAGCGGAGGCGATGCGTTGGCGAATCTTTAGCCAGCCGTGATTCCGGATCGAACGGGCTGGCTACTGACTGCAACAGCATTCAGGGCTGCGGCTTTTCCGGGGCGGTGAGGCCGGCCTGAATACGCTGGTAAATTTCTTCACGGTGCACGGCAACGTCTTTTGGGGCGTTTATGCCGATCCTGACTTGCTGGCCGCTTACGCCCAGGATGGTGATCGTAATGTCATCACCAATATTTATGCTTTCACCGACTTTGCGGGTGAGTATCAGCATGGTCTTCTCCTTGATTGCTTTGTGGGGCACCTGATTCGGACAGTGCAGAGGTCGGTGGTATGTATAGATTAGTGCGAAGTCTCACGGTTTGGGTGCCTCTTTCTGACGCGCAGATGTAGCATTAATTCCCAAGGCGTAACTATACAGAGGCCGCAACCATCATTCTCGTTGTTTTAAGCCCATTTTGCGGCACTCGCGAAGTATTCATGGATGTTAAAATCGGCGCTTTAAGCATTCAGAGGAAAGTGCCGTGCGCAAAATGGTCTTGGTATTCGCGATATTGGCGCTGGCGGGATGCGGCGAGGGCAGTCGTGTGGATGCGCCGAAGCCGAAACCGGCCGTGGCGGCCTTACCTGCGCCGGTGTCCGGCCCGCAATGGGATCTTGAAGTGCGAGGTGAAACCCCTCAGGCGGTCAGCGATTTGAGTGGCTGGCTGATCGAGCACGGTTTCATGACCAGCGTCGTCAAGGAAAACGGCAATACCCGAATCCTGATGGGGCCGTTCAACTCCAAAACCGAGGCCGAAGCCAAACAGGAAGACGTTCGCGCAGCGCTGACTCGCGCGAAACAGCAGAATATCCAGTTGTTGGTGCTCGAGCGTCCGGCGGCGTAATACCGGTCGTCGTGACAGACGAAACAAAAAAGGCCTCGAGTGTTTAGCGTCGAGGCCTTTTTGTTTTCATTGTCCCGTCCTGGACTCAGCCGCAGGCTTTCATGTTTACCGGGCCGACAAACTCGTTGCCGCGCCCCATGACGCACGCCACGCTCTGATTGCGTTGCCGCTCCCAGGCTTGTACCGGATAGGTTTTGTCCCAGGCTTCGTACAGTTGCCGATCCTGTTTCGACAGGCGCAGGCCGTACTGCTTGCTCATGTAAAAGTAGGTCCGGGCGATCATCCCGCGAATGGAAGGTCTGGGCATGATTTTCTTGGCCTTGAAATCGACCTGGGTCAGACACGAACCATATTGCCCGGGCTGTTCGGGCAGCCAGCCGTAACTGAAGTTGCTGCGATCGCCATTGACCTCGCCAATGCTGGGCACCAGGTTGTGTAAATCGGCTTCGGCTTTCTGGAACACTGGATCGTAACGGGTGCAGTTCTTGCGACCGCCCGCTTGCCAGCACTGGCGTTGATGACCGATCTGCCAGGCCGGGACGATGTGCTCCCACTCGATACGCGCGGCTCGCTTTGCGTTTTTCCGCGGTACATACCCGCAAGCGGCAAGGTTCACCCGGTTGCCGGTGTACTTGCAGCCACAGTAAAACTCAGTGGATTGGGGCGCATAGAGCTTCCACGCCACCTTCTTCGCTTCGGTAAAGGTGCGCGGGGCGCCGGCCTGCGCACCGATGGCAAAAAACAGAAAAAACACAGCAAACCAGCGGGCACTCATTGACTCAGTCTTCCTTCGGCACAACCCAGAAAATCTGCACGCCGCCGTCGTCGCGGTAGGCGAGGGTAACGTTGTCGTTCTCGTCGATTTCCTCCAGCAATTGCTCCCACTCATCCACAGGTTCGTCGGGGAGGCGGAAGATCAGGGCTGCCCTGGCTTTTTGTGCGGTGGGGGAGTTGATGATTTTCTGAACGCGCAAGCCCATGCGTACATAGGTGTCAGGAGAGTCAGAGGTGATGTCCACAGGATTATCCTTATTAAGCTGTACGTGCATACAGTATTTAACTGTAGGGCTTTTCGCAACTGCTTAAAATTCAAGAAAATCCTCTGACAGCGCTTTGACCCGTTTGGTAAGACGATGGGAATGTTTTCGGGTGAGGCGAGCGCCACTGGCTGGCGTCGGCCAGTGGCGCTCGGGTGCCCGACCGGGGTCGGTCGGGTGAGGGGGGTTCAATATTCCCAGAACATCCGTTGCAGTTCTTTGCTGTCGTTGGTCTTGGTCAGCGCGACCATCGCCAGGATCCGAGCCTTTTGCGGGTTGAGGTCATGGGCCACGACCCAGTCGTATTTGTCGTCAGGCTGTTCGGCGTTGCGCAGCACAAAACCGCCGGCGTTGACGTGGGACGAGCGAATGATCTGCACGCCATCCTTGCGCAGCGCTTGCAGGGTCGGGACTACTCGCGACGATACCGAGCCGTTGCCGGTACCGGCGTGGATGATGGCTTTGGCGCCGGATTGAGCAAGGGCCTTGTAGGCAGTGTCGCTGACGTTGCCGTAGGAGTAGGCGATTTCCACGTCAGGCAGGCTCTTGAGGGTTTTGATGTCGAACTCCGAGTCCATGGTGTGACGCTTGGCCGGTAGGCGGAACCAGTAGGATTTTCCCTCGACGACCATGCCCAACGGACCCCAGGCGCTTTTAAACGCTTCGGTCTTGATGTTGATCATCTTGCTGACATCGCGACCCGACTGGATTTCATCGTTCATGGTCACCAGCACGCCTTTGCCGCGCGCTTCTTTGCTGCTGGCCACGGCCACGGCGTTGTACAGGTTCAGCATCCCATCGGCGGACATTGCAGTGCCGGGGCGCATAGAACCGACGACGATGATCGGCTTCTCGGTTTTTTCCACCAGGTTCAGGAAATACGCGGTTTCTTCCAGGGTGTCGGTGCCGTGGGTGATCACAATGCCATCGACGTCCTTGCTGTCGGCCAGCTCGGCGACGCGACGACCCAGTTGCAGCAGGTTTTCGTTGGTGATGCTTTCGGAGGCGATTTGCATCACTTGTTCGCCACGAACATTAGCCAGTTGGTTCAGTTCTGGCACGCCAGCGATCAATTGTTCAATGCCGACTTTCGCCGCTTGGTAGGTTGCGCTGTTAGCAGCACTGGCGCCGGCACCGGCAATGGTGCCGCCGGTGGCGAGGATCACCACGTTAGCCAGTTTCTGTTGGGTTTCGACTTCTTTCGCCTGAAGGGCAGTGGGCAGAAGCAGCAGGAGGGCCAAGGCGCCCGGAACAAAGGTCTTGAGTGCAGATGTCATTATTTTTCTCTTCTAGTTGTAGGACGGTGCGGGTGCAAGTTCATCTAGATCGCCCCAGGCGAATCTGAACGCAGGGGTCCGAGTAGAAGAGCAGGATCTGTACCAGCAATACGTTGAAGTGAAAAACACGCATAACTTAATGATTTGTAACGGTATTGCAGAATGTGTCCACGACGGTTTCGAGGGTAGGGCGTCCGGAATGCCGAACATGTTTGGAATTTATGTTCGGCTCTCCGAAACGTTTACATGCCCCGTGTAAGCGTTCCGTTTATCAATTCAGCGGTAAACGGCTAAAGAAAACGGCGCACCGGTCGATGCGCCTTCAAGGGATCTATTTCTTTCAGGAGAGTTCACATGTCGTTATCTATTGGTTTTCCCAATGCCGCCGGCATCACCATCGGCGGCAAATCGGTCGCTACCATTCGCGACTTGAGCGACGCGACCGATGACGGTGCTGCCCAGGCGCTGGGAGCGAAGGAGAGCGACACCCAGGTTAAAACGGGCCCGGTCGGTTTGGGCGCGAGTGCCGGCGCAGAAGCCGAGCCGCAAAGCGATAACAGCAGCATTACGATCAAGGTCCTGCTCAAGCGCCTGAAGGAACTGCAACAGCAATTGCGTGAGCAACAACAGCAATTGGCGGAGGCCCAGGCGACGTCCTACCCCACGCCCGAAGCCAAGACCACCGCAGTCGCGGCCATTCAAGGGCAGGTGGCCGATACCAACGGTGCGATCCTGCAAGTGAGTGCCAGCCTGATCAAGGAGCTGACAAAAGGCTCGGGCACAGGATCGGTGGTCAACACCACGGCATGAAGGGTGTGCCGTGGTTCACCAGGCACTCTGCGCAACGTCTTTTCGGTCGTTGACAAATAGCGGCAGGGTTCGCATAGTTCGGTTCACGCAAACGTTTGCGCGATGCCGCCGATGAACATCGCGGTGGGTCGTGAAGCTTACGTCAGCGCAAGCGTTGCTCACAATAATCATAAGATCGGAGTGAACCCATGAAGCTGCCATTCGCTGGACGTCTTCTTGCTGTCGCTATGCTGGCTGCCGCCACCGTTGCATTGCCTGTCTCTTGGGCCTTCGCCGAAACCCCTGAAAAACCGAAAGTCGCACTGGTCATGAAATCCCTGGCCAACGAATTCTTCCTGACCATGGAAGACGGCGCCAAGGCCTATCAGAAAGACCACTCCGGTGAATTCGAGCTGATCTCCAACGGCATCAAGGATGAAACCGACACCGCAGGCCAGACACGCATCGTCGAGCAGATGATCCTGGCCAAGGTCAACGCACTGGTGATTGCTCCGGCAGATTCCAAGGCCATGGTCCCGGTGATCAAGAAAGCCATCGATGCCGGCATCACCGTGATCAACATCGACAACCAGCTCGATCCCGCCGTCGTAAAAAGCAAAAACATCAATGTGCCGTTCGTGGGCCCGGACAACCGCAAGGGCGCGCGACTGGTGGGCGACTACCTGGCCAAGCAACTGAAGCCCGGTGACGAAGTCGGCATCATCGAAGGTGTGTCCACCACCACCAATGCCCAGCAGCGCACCGCCGGTTTCAAGGATGCGATGGAGGCGGCGCAGATCAAGGTCGTATCCCTGCAATCCGGTGACTGGGAGATCGACAAAGGCAATAAAGTGGCCGCCTCGATTCTCAGCGAATACCCGCAAACCAAGGCCCTGTTGGCCGGTAACGACAGCATGGCGGTCGGTGCGGTATCTGCGGTGCGCGCCGCGGGCAAGGCTGGCAAGGTGCAAGTGGTCGGCTACGACAACATCAATGCGATCCAGCCAATGCTTAAGGACGGTCGCGTGCTGGCCACGGCGGACCAGTTTGCTGCCAAGCAAGCGGTGTTCGGTATCGAGACGGCATTGAAAATTCTCAAGGGCGAGAAGGTCGACGGCGGTACCAACGGCGTGATCGAAACGCCGGTTGAGCTGGTCACCCAGTAACCCTCTAGCGACGCAATTGCGCTCGTCCAGCTGGACGGGCGCGTGGGAGTTTTTATGTCCGCTTGCGCTACGGACGCTGTCCTCTCGGTCAGCGGTATCGGCAAGACCTACGCCCAGCCGGTTTTGGCCGGCATCGACCTGACGCTCATGCGCGGGGAAGTGCTGGCGTTGACCGGCGAGAATGGCGCGGGCAAAAGTACGCTGTCGAAGATTATTGGCGGGTTGGTCACGCCGACCACCGGCCAGATGCAGTTCCAGGGGCAGGACTATCGCCCCGGTAGCCGGGCCCAAGCGGAAGCACTGGGGGTCCGCATGGTCATGCAGGAACTCAATCTGCTGCCGACCTTGTCGGTGGCGGAAAACCTGTTTCTCGACAACCTGCCCAACAGCGCCGGCTGGATCAGTCGCAAGCAGTTGCGCAAGGCTGCCATCGAGGCCATGGCCCAGGTCGGGCTCGATGCCATCGACCCGGACACGCTGGTCGGCGAGTTGGGCATCGGCCACCAGCAAATGGTCGAGATCGCCCGCAACCTGATCGGCGACTGCCATGTGCTGATTCTCGATGAGCCAACGGCGATGCTCACGGCGCGCGAAGTCGAAATGCTGTTCGAGCAGATCACCCGCCTGCAGGCGCGCGGCGTCTCGATCATCTATATCTCCCATCGCCTCGAAGAACTGGCGCGGGTCGCCCAGCGCATTGCTGTGTTGCGCGATGGCCTCTTGGTCTGTGTCGAGCCGATGACCAACTACAACAGCGAGCAATTGGTCACCTTGATGGTCGGTCGCGAGCTCGGCGAACACATCGACATGGGCGCGCGCCAGATTGGCGCTGCGCTGTTGACGGTCAAGGGCCTGAGCCGTGCCGACAAGGTTCGCGACGTGTCGTTTGACGTCCGTGCCGGTGAGATTTTCGGCATTTGCGGATTGATCGGCGCAGGGCGCACCGAGTTGCTGCGCCTGATCTTCGGTGCCGATATCGCCGACAGCGGCACGATTGCCCTGGGTTCGCCGCAGCAGGTTGTCAGTATCCGTTCACCGGTGGATGCGGTCGGTCATGGCATTGCCTTGATCACTGAAGACCGCAAGGGCGAAGGTCTTTTGCTGACCCAATCGATTGGCGCCAACATCGCCTTGGGCAACATGCCCGGCATCTCCAGCGCTGGCTTTGTCGATAACGATGGCGAGAGCGCTCTGGCCCAGCGTCAGATCGACGCCATGCGCATTCGCAGTTCGGGACCCGCGCAGTTGGTGTCGGAGTTGTCCGGTGGCAATCAGCAGAAAGTCGTCATCGGCCGTTGGCTGGAGCGCGATTGCTCGGTGTTGTTGTTCGACGAGCCAACCCGCGGCATTGATGTCGGCGCCAAGTTCGATATCTACAACCTGCTGGGTGAGTTGACCCGTCAAGGCAAGGCGCTGGTGGTGGTGTCGAGTGACTTGCGCGAGCTGATGCTGATCTGCGACCGGATCGGCGTGCTCTCGGCAGGACGCCTGATCGAAACGTTCGATCGCGACAGCTGGACCCAGGATGAATTGCTCGCCGCGGCGTTCGCCGGCTATCAAAAACGTGATGCGCTGCTTAACGAAGCCGCGCCTAGGGATCTTCCATGAAAACCGCTTCTTCCGCCGGCAAACGCAGTGGCAGCTTCTACGGCCTGGGAACCTACCTGGGGCTGGCGGGTGCCTTGTTGGCGATGATCGTGCTGTTCTCGCTGTTGAGCAGTCATTTCCTGTCGTACGACACGTTCAGCACCTTGGCCAACCAGATTCCTGACTTGATGGTGCTGGCGGTCGGCATGACCTTTGTCCTGATCATCGGTGGCATCGACCTGTCAGTCGGCTCTGTGCTGGCACTGGCGGCCTCGACAGTTAGCGTGGCGATCCTGGGGTGGGGCTGGAGTGTCCTGCCCGCCGCGTTGCTCGGCATGGCAGTCGCGGCGCTCGCGGGTACCGTCACCGGCTCGATCACGGTGGCCTGGCGGATACCGTCGTTCATCGTGTCCCTGGGCGTATTGGAAATGGCCCGCGGGTTGGCGTACCAAATGACCGGTTCGCGCACAGCCTATATTGGCGATGCGTTTGCCTGGTTGTCCAATCCGGTGGCCTTCGGTATTTCACCGTCATTCATTATCGCGTTGCTGATCATTTTTATCGCCCAGGCGGTGCTGACCCGCACGGTGTTCGGTCGTTACCTGATCGGGATCGGCACCAATGAAGAGGCCGTGCGGCTGGCGGGGATCAACCCCAAGCCATACAAAATCCTGGTCTTCAGCCTGATGGGCTTGCTGGCCGGCATTGCCGCGCTGTTCCAGATATCACGTCTGGAAGCTGCCGACCCGAATGCCGGGTCCGGCCTCGAGTTGCAGGTAATTGCAGCCGTGGTGATCGGCGGGACCAGCCTGATGGGCGGTCGCGGTTCGGTGATCAGCACGTTTTTCGGTGTGCTGATCATTTCCGTGCTGGCCGCAGGCCTGGCGCAAATCGGCGCCACCGAACCCACCAAGCGCATCATTACCGGCGCAGTGATCGTCGTCGCCGTGGTGCTGGACACGTATCGCAGTCAACGCGCAAGCCGGCGGACCTGATTCATGGCGACGATCAAAGATGTGGCCGCCCTTGCCGGCATTTCCTACACCACGGTGTCCCACGTGGTAAACAAGACCCGTCCGGTCAGTGAAGAGGTGCGGATCAAGGTCGAGGCGGCAATTGAAACCCTCGACTACGTGCCCAGCGCCGTGGCCCGTTCGCTCAAGGCCAAGACCACCGCGACCATCGGCCTGCTGGTGCCCAACAGCCTCAACCCGTATTTCGCCGAACTGGCCCGGGGCATCGAGGATTACTGCGAGCGCAACGGTTACTGCGTCATCCTGTGCAACTCCGATGACAATCCGGACAAACAGCGCAGCTACCTGCGCGTGCTGCTGGAAAAACGCATCGACGGCCTGATTGTCGCTTCCGCCGGTGGCGACAAGGGCCTGGTACTAGGCCTGAAGGGCGTTCGCACACCGATGGTGATCGTCGACCGCGGCCTGGATGGCGTCGACGCGGATCTGGTGCGCATCGACCATGAATACGGCGCCTACCTGGCGACCCGCCATCTGCTGGAATTGGGGCATCGCGACATCGCCACGATCAGCGGGCCGCAAGACACCAGTGTGGCGCAGATGCGACGCGCGGGTTTTTGCCGGGCCTTGAACGAGGCGGGCATCGAAGTCCCAGCGGCGCGCATGCTGGAAAGCGATTTCACCAGCACCGGCGGCTACAACGCAGCGGCGATCTTGCTGGAGCGTAATGCGCCGACGGCGATTTTTGCAGCCAACGACATGATCGGTATCGGCGTGCTGCGCGCCGCCGCCGAGCGCAATATTCGCGTACCGAGCGAGCTGTCGGTGATCGGCTTCGACGATATCCAGATGAGTCGGTATGTGTACCCATCATTGACCACGGTCGGTCAATCGATCCTGCAGTTGGGGGAAATGGCAGCCGAAGTGTTGTTGCGCCGGATTGCCACGCCGGACCGGGGGACCGATCAGCGGATCGTCACACCGAGTATTGTCATGCGTGAGTCGACGGCGCCGCTGGCCGGCGTGTTTGCCCAGTTCCGTTGAAAACAGACAGCCGCCGAATCAACCGCGCCGCTGAAACAGAATCGATGAGTAGCAATGTATGCCAGCAAAAGTAGTGGTAATAGGCAGTTTGAACATGGACCTGGTGACCCGGGCGCCGCGCTTGCCCAAGGGCGGTGAAACGCTGATCGGTGAGTCGTTTACCACAGTCTCTGGGGGCAAGGGCGCCAATCAGGCCGTGGCGGCGGCGCGGCTGGGCGCCCAGGTGTCAATGATCGGATGCGTGGGCAATGACGCCTATGGTGAGGCGCTGCGCGGGGCGCTGTTGGCCGAGCAGATCGATTGTCAGGCGGTCAGCACCGTTGACGGTTCCAGCGGTGTCGCGTTGATTGTGGTCGATGACAGCAGTCAGAACGCGATCGTGATTGTCCCCGGTGCCAACGGTGAATTGACCGCTGGAGCCATCGATCGTTTTGATGCGGTGATTCAGGCAGCGGATGTGCTCATCTGCCAGCTCGAAGTGCCCGATGCCTCTGTTGGTCATGCACTCAAGCGCGGTCGAGAACTGGGCAAGATCGTCATCCTCAACCCGGCGCCGGTCAGCCGCCCGCTGCCGGCAGATTGGTATGCGTCCATCGATTACCTGATTCCCAACGAGAGTGAAGCGTCGACGCTGAGTGGCCTTTCGGTGGATTCCCTGGACACCGCACAAGCTGCGGCCACCCGGCTCATGGCCATGGGCGCCGGCAAAGTGATCATCACCCTCGGCGCGCAAGGCTCGATGTTTGCCGATGGCCAGCGCTTTGAGCATTTCCCGGCGCCGGCCGTCAAAGCCGTCGACACCACGGCCGCGGGCGATACCTTCGTCGGCGGTTTCGCCGCGGCGCTGGCGGCCGGAAAAACCGAGGCCGAAGCGATTCGTTTCGGCCAGGTGGCGGCGGCACTGTCCGTCACTCGTGCTGGTGCGCAACCTTCGATTCCCGCGCTGAGCGAAGTACAGGCGTTCACAGCCTCATGAAAAAGACACCGCTGCTCAATATTGCACTGTCACGCCTGATTGCCTCGTTGGGGCATGGCGACAAGGTTGTCATCGGCGATGCCGGTCTGCCGGTTCCGGCCGGCGTCGAATTGATCGACCTGGCCTTGACCCATGGCGTTCCGGATTTTGTCAGTACCTTGAAAGTGGTGCTCAGCGAGATGCAGGTCGAAAGCCATGTGCTGGCGCAAGAAATCTTTGAAAAAAAGCCCTCGGCCCTTGCCGTGCTGGATGAGCTGAACGCTGAAGGCGCACTGGGTCAACGTGGCGTGCTGCCCCATGAGCAATTCAAGACGTTGAGCCAACAAGCGAAAGCGATTGTTCGTACCGGCGAATGCCAGCCGTACTGCAACATAGTGCTGATTGCCGGAGTAACGTTTTGATCTGTCGCCCGCGTATCGATTTTCCCTGCACAAGGAGTGCGCTATGTATCGCAATGCCCGCAATCTTCATCAATGGCTTTGGAGCCTACTGCTTGTGTCACTGATGACTGCAACGAACGCCCTCGCGGCGCAAAAGATCGACCTGATCATCGACACCGATCCTGGGGCTGACGATGTAGTGGCCTTGTTGTTCGCCCTGGCATCGCCGGATGAGTTGAATGTCCGGGCACTCACCACCGTGGCCGGCAACGTTCGCCTGGACAAGACCTCGCGCAATGCGCGCCTGGCCCGGGAGTGGGCGGGGCGCGAAGAGGTGCCGGTCTATGCGGGGGCGCCAAGGCCCTTGCTGCGCACGCCCATCTACGCCGAAGACATTCATGGCAAGGAAGGGTTGTCGGGCATTACCGTGCATGAGCCCAGGCAGGGTCTGGCCGAAGGCAGCGCTATCACCTACCTGATCGATACCCTGAAGTCGGCCAAACCCCACAGCATCACCATCGCTATGCTCGGCCCGCAGACCAACCTGGCACTGGCGCTGATCCAGGAGCCGGGGATCGTGCAGGGCATCAAGGAGGTGGTGGTCATGGGCGGTGCGCATTTCAATGGCGGCAACATCACCCCGGTGGCCGAATTCAACCTGTTCGCCGACCCGCAAGCGGCCGAAGTGGTGCTCAACAGCGGTGTGAAGTTGACCTACCTGCCGCTGGACGTGACCCATAAGATCCTCACCAGCGAGGCGCGCCTGCAACAGATCGCCGCGCTGAACAACCATGCCGGTCGGCTGGTGGGCGACATTCTCAATGAGTACATCAAGGGCGATATGGAGCATTACGGCATACCGGGTGGCCCAGTGCATGACGCCACGGTTGTCGCTTACCTGCTCAAGCCGCAATTGTTCAACGGGCGTTCGGTCAACGTGGTGGTCGATAGCCGAGAAGGCCCGACCTTTGGACAGACCATCGTCGACTGGTACGACGGCTTGAAGGCACCGAAGAATGCTTTCTGGGTTGAAAGCGGCGATGCGCAAGGCTTCTTCGATCTGCTGACCGAGCGCCTGGCTCGCCTGAAGTAGGTGTCAAGACCCGCCGAGGCCGGCGGGTTTCACTCCTGCACGCTGACTGCTTCGGCCTTCTGGTCTGACAGGTGCTTCTCGAAAATCTGCTCGATGAACAATTGGGCGGCTTCGGTGCCAATGTCCCTGACCAGCAGGTCGATGCCGATAATGGCCAGCTCCTCCGTGGTGCCTGGGCTGTAGGAGCTGTGGCCGTCCTGCCATTTGGCCTTGATGTCGGCGTCGATGCTTACGGTGGTCATAATGGCACTCGTGAAATCGGAGGAGGGGCAGAGTGTCGAGTTAAGCATTTTGCCGGGCTTTTGACACCTCGACTTAGGCATCAAAGCGGGGCCATGCGACACTTGGCCACTGACGAACATCAAGGAGCTCGCCGTGCAGATCGATTTGAACGCCCCAGAGGGCCTGACCCTTGAGGCCGTGCGTCAACTATTCGGTGCCAGTGATGATGAGCACACCCAGTTGCGGGTCACCAAGGACGGTATGGCCTATATTTCCTCGGGGGTTGTAGGCGGTACCGACATCGACGGGTTGCTGTTTCGACTGGAAACCTGGGCTAAGGGCTCCGGGTACGTTGGGCGAGTCGCGGCCAGCGATGAAGTCTGGGTGATGCAGATTTTCAATGCCTTGAAAGACAACTGGCCTAATCCGCCGTACGACTACATCGACGTCTATTGAGCGTTGTTCATATTCAGTCACGATTGCGTGGTTAAGAGCCGGGCTGTGCTCAGGCAGAATCGCTTTTCGTCCGGATCGCCGGCAGGGTTGCGGGTCGTGCCCTGTGAAACCAAACGCCAGTCTGGTTGTCGCACGATCTCAGCTTAATCATTGAATAAGGAGGCTTCATGTCCTGGAAGCTCGCGTCATTGGGTACTTTGTTGGCCGTTGCCACGCTGGCCGGTTGCAGCACTGCGTCTACAGAGTCGGCATCAGCAGAAGTTGCGACGACTGACACGGGTCATAGCCGTTGTGAAGCAAAGGCTGCCGATTTCGCCCTCGGCAAGCAAGCGTCCGCGCAACTGCTTGAGCAGGCACGGACCCGCGCTGGTGCGCAGAGTGCACGGTTCCTGCTGCCAACCGATATGGTGACGCTGGAGTACCGCTCCGATCGCCTGAACCTGAACACCGATGCCAATAAAGTGGTCACCCGCGTCAACTGCGGCTGATCGCCAGGCTTTTGTCTCGCCCATAAAAAACCCCGTCACATGGACGGGGTTTTTTTAGTGCGCCTGGAAATTACTCTGGGCGAACTTGAGCAGCTTGCATACCCTTTTGGCCTTTCTCAGCCACGAAGGAAACGGTCTGGCCTTCTTTCAGGCTTTTGAAACCGTCGCTTTCGATAGCTTTGAAGTGTACGAACAGGTCGTCACCGCCACCTTGAGGAGTGATGAAGCCGAAGCCTTTTTCATCGTTGAACCATTTAACGGTGCCGGTTTGGCGATTAGACATGGTGTATCTCCAAGAAACATATATTTTCAGTAGTACTGTGCTGCTCAGGCCAACTGGGCACACCCGGGTATCATAGTCGAAATGTTCGCTTTGGGACCCCCCCAGACGCACTGATTGCTTTCATATCGCACGTATTTCACTGCCAAGAATGGCTGCAAGCCCCGGTTTCAGCGGGTTTGCGCTGCAAAAAAGGGCAGTAAAAAAACCCGTAAAAGCTGCGTAAATTATGTAATTCAGCCGCTTTTTGGCTGTTTTTATGCCCTGGAACGGCTTCTGGCGTCGCCTGAGAGGCGTTATTTCTGGACTTTGCACACCGAGATTTCTTTCAGTGCGCGCTGGGCGAGCGCAGCACTAGGCGGGTTGTTTTTGTCCATCAGTTGGCCGATTTCCTGAGTGGTGAATTTCTTTTCCAGCACCTCGGCACCGCAAGAGCAGCTTTTCTGGGCCTGCGCCGCGTTGACGCTTTTGCTCGCCGCTGCCGAGCAATCCTTCATGTACTGTTCTTTTTGGCCGGCAGGCCAGGCCGCGTGCGCGCTCAATGGCAATAGAAAGGCCAGTGGGGCTGCGAGGGCGATAAGACGGATCAAGCGCATGACAGGGTTCCTTGGGTCGATGTGTGTGACAATTCTCAATCAATTTGAGCTGGCGCGTATATCTCAAGTTCACTACGCGGCCTGAAAGTGAGGAAATCTTCACGCTCTGAACGCGCAAAGGTTGATAACCGTTCATCTGTGCTAGCATGGCCCGCTCGGGCATTTGCAGGCGCCGACGGACCTTCAGTCCCGGTTGTGGCAGATGCACGATTAACCCTGATTTGAATCCCAGTCACTCTGGTTCGGTTTCCGGTTGGCCGCAAGGCTCCTGCCGCTGTAAGGCAGGCGTTCGTCATTGAATGGCCTGGACCGGATCTTGTACTGGCTCATCCCAACCCACGTGACCTTTGGTAGGGGTCACCACTAGGAGAGGAGGCGCCATGCCAACTATTACTCTTCCCGACGGCAGTCAACGTTCATTCGATCACCCGATTTCCGTAGCCGAGATCGCCGCATCCATTGGTGCAGGCCTGGCCAAGGCCACCGTAGCCGGCAAGGTCAATGGCAAGCTGGTTGACGCCAGCGACATCATCGACAGCGACGCGTCGCTGCAAATCATCACGCCAAAGGATGAAGAGGGGCTGGAGATCATTCGCCACTCTTGCGCCCACCTGGTTGGCCACGCGGTCAAGCAGCTGTACCCGACCGCCAAAATGGTCATCGGGCCGGTCATCGACGAAGGTTTCTATTACGACATCGCCTTCGAGCGTCCTTTCACCCCGGACGACCTGGCCGCCATCGAACAGCGCATGCAGCAGCTGATCGAGAAAGATTACGACGTGATCAAGAAGGTCACGCCGCGCGCCGAAGTGATCGAAGTGTTCAAAGCCCGTGGCGAAGACTACAAGTTGCGCCTGGTCGAAGACATGCCTAACGAGCAGGCCATGGGCCTGTACTATCACGAAGAATACGTTGATATGTGCCGCGGTCCGCACGTGCCGAACACGCGCTTCCTGAAATCCTTCAAGCTGACCAAGCTGTCAGGCGCCTACTGGCGCGGCGATGCCAAGAACGAGCAATTGCAGCGCGTCTACGGCACCGCTTGGGCAGACAAGAAGCAACTGGCGGCCTACATCCAGCGCATCGAAGAGGCCGAGAAACGCGATCACCGCAAGATTGGCAAGCGCCTGGGCCTGTTCCACACGCAGGAAGAGTCGCCGGGCATGGTGTTCTGGCACCCGAACGGCTGGACTCTGTACCAAGTGCTCGAGCAGTACATGCGCAAGGTGCAGCGCGACAACGGCTACCTCGAGATCAAGACGCCACAAGTGGTTGACCGCAGCCTGTGGGAAAAATCCGGGCACTGGGCCAACTACGCCGACAACATGTTCACCACGCAGTCGGAAAACCGCGACTACGCGATCAAGCCAATGAACTGCCCTTGCCACGTGCAGGTGTTTAACCAGGGCCTGAAAAGCTACCGCGAGTTGCCGATGCGCCTGGCCGAGTTCGGTGCCTGCCACCGTAACGAGCCATCGGGTGCCCTTCACGGCATCATGCGGGTGCGCGCGTTCACTCAGGATGACGCCCACATCTTCTGCACCGAAGAGCAGATGCAGGCCGAGTCCGCAGCGTTTATCAAGCTGACCATGGACGTCTACGCCGATTTCGGCTTCAAAGACGTCGAGATGAAGCTGTCCACTCGTCCGGAAAAACGCGTCGGTTCCGACGAGCTGTGGGACCGCGCCGAAGCGGCATTGGCTGCAGCCCTTGATAGCGCTGGCCTGCCGTACGATCTGCAGCCGGGTGAGGGGGCCTTCTACGGTCCGAAGATCGAATTCTCGCTGAAAGATTGTCTTGGTCGGGTCTGGCAGTGTGGTACCCTGCAGCTCGATTTTAACCTGCCAGTGCGTCTGGGAGCCGAATACGTCTCCGAAGACAACAGTCGCAAGCACCCGGTGATGTTGCATCGGGCGATTCTTGGTTCCTTCGAGCGTTTCGTCGGAATCCTGATCGAGCACTACGAGGGTGCATTCCCGGCGTGGCTTGCTCCGACCCAGGCAGTGGTGATGAATATCACCGACAAACAAGCGGATTTCGCCGCCGAGGTTGAAAAAACCCTCAACGAAAGCGGATTCCGTGCCAAGTCTGACTTGAGAAATGAAAAAATCGGCTTTAAAATCCGCGAGCATACCTTGCTCAAGGTTCCTTATCTCTTGGTTATCGGAGATCGGGAAGTCGAGATGCAGACTGTCGCTGTGCGTACTCGTGAAGGTGCTGACCTGGGCTCGATGCCCGTCGCCCAGTTCGCTGAGTTTCTCGCGCAAGCGGTTTCCCGGCGTGGTCGCCCAGATTCGGAGTAATTATTATTAAGCGTGAAATGAGACAAGATAAACGAGCTGCACCGAAAGCCCCGATCAACGAGAATATCTCGGCACGCGAGGTTCGGTTAATTGGGGCTGAAGGTGAACAGCTTGGGATTGTGTCAATTGAAGACGCGCTTCTTAAGGCTGAAGAGGCCAAGCTGGATCTGGTGGAAATTTCCGCCGATGCAGTACCCCCTGTTTGCAAACTGATGGACTACGGCAAATCGATCTTCGAAAAGAAGAAGCAGGTTGCTGCGGCCAAGAAAAACCAGAAGCAGATTCAGGTTAAAGAAATCAAGTTTCGTCCAGGGACGGAGGAAGGGGATTACCAGGTAAAACTGCGCAACCTGGTACGTTTCCTGAGTGACGGGGACAGGGCCAAGGTATCCTTGCGATTCCGCGGCCGTGAGATGGCCCACCAGGAGCTGGGGATGGAACTCCTCAAGCGAGTTGAAGGTGACTTGCTCGAGTACGGTTCGGTCGAACAGCATCCTAAGATGGAAGGACGCCAGCTGATCATGGTCATCGCCCCGAAAAAGAAGAAGTAATCAACAGGGCACGGCAGGCCTTCTGATTATGTTTATCAACTGAATGCGGAGTATCCGAACATGCCAAAAATGAAGACCAAAAGTGGTGCTGCTAAGCGGTTTCTGAAAACTGCTAACGGTATCAAGCACAAGCACGCTTTCAAGAGCCACATCCTGACCAAAATGTCGACCAAGCGTAAGCGTCAACTGCGCGGTAGCAGCTTGCTGCATCCGTCTGACGTGGCAAAAGTCGAGCGCATGCTGCGCCTTCGTTAATTTTAGTCAAGAATAGAGGAAGTAACTCATGGCTCGTGTAAAGCGTGGCGTCATTGCCCGTAAGCGTCACAAAAAAATTCTGAAACTTGCTAAAGGCTACTACGGCGCACGCTCGCGCGTATTCCGTGTTGCCAAGCAAGCGGTAATCAAGGCAGGCCAATACGCCTACCGTGACCGTCGTCAGAAAAAACGTCAGTTCCGCGCTCTGTGGATCGCTCGTATCAACGCTGGTGCTCGTATCAACGGTCTGTCCTACAGCCGTTTCATCGCCGGCCTGAAAAAAGCGTCCATCGAGATCGACCGTAAGGTTCTGGCTGATCTGGCAGTGAACGAAAAAGCGGCGTTTGCTGCGATTGTCGAGAAAGCTAAAGCCACCTTGGCTTAAGTACCCCCGACAGTCACCCGGCCTCGCATCTGTGGGGCCAGGTGTTAAACGTCATAAATAGGGGAAGAGCCTTCAAGCTCTTCCCCTATTTTGTATCTGGAGTCTGTACATGGAAAACCTGGACGCGCTCGTCTCTCAAGCTCTAGAGGCTGTGCAAAGCGCTGAAGATATCAATGCCCTGGAGCAAATCCGGGTTCACTACCTTGGCAAGAAGGGTGAATTGACTCAGGTGATGAAGACCCTGGGAAATTTGCCGGCAGAAGAGCGTCCGCAGGTCGGTGCGCTGATCAACGTTGCCAAGGAGCGTGTCACAGAGGTCCTTAATGCGCGCAAGGCATTGTTTGAAGAAGCCGATCTGGCTGCCAAACTCTCCGCCGAGTCCATTGACGTGACCCTGCCTGGCCGTGGCCAGACTTCCGGTGGTCTGCATCCGGTTACACGCACTCTGGAACGTGTCGAACAGTTCTTCACCCACATTGGCTACGGCATCGCCGAAGGGCCCGAGGTCGAAGACGACTATCACAACTTCGAAGCGCTCAACATCCCAGGCCATCACCCGGCCCGGTCGATGCATGACACCTTCTATTTCAATGCGAACATGCTGTTGCGCACCCATACCTCGCCGGTACAGGTCCGCACCATGGAGTCGAAGCAACCGCCGATCCGCATCGTCTGCCCAGGCCGTGTGTACCGCAGCGACTCCGATATCACCCACTCGCCGATGTTCCACCAGGTCGAAGGCCTACTGGTCGATCGCGACATCAATTTTGCCGATCTCAAAGGCACCATCGAAGAGTTCCTGCGGGTGTTCTTCGAGAAAGAGCTGGCGGTACGTTTCCGTCCTTCGTACTTTCCGTTCACCGAGCCCTCCGCTGAAGTCGACATGGAATGCGTGATGTGCAGCGGTAAAGGCTGCCGAGTCTGCAAGCAGACTGGCTGGCTGGAAGTCATGGGCTGCGGCATGGTTCACCCAAACGTGCTGCGCATGTCCGGGATCGACCCGGAAGAGTTCTCGGGCTTTGCCTTCGGCATGGGCGTTGAGCGCCTGGCCATGCTGCGTTACGGCGTGAACGACTTGCGTCTGTTCTTCGACAACGACTTGCGGTTCCTCGCGCAATTTCGCTAGTCGTAACGAATTCTTAGGAGAGCAGGATGAAATTCAGTGAACAATGGCTGCGTGGCTGGGTTAGCCCGCAGGTAAGTCGCGACGAGTTGGTTGCTCGTCTGTCGATGGCCGGTCTTGAGGTCGATAGCGTGACGCCGGCCGCCGGTGTTTTCAGTGGCGTGGTAGTTGGCGAGGTGTTGAGCACCGAGCAGCATCCAGACGCCGACAAGCTGCGCGTATGCCAGGTCAGCAACGGTTCGGAAACCTTCCAGGTGGTTTGCGGTGCGCCCAACGTGCGCCCGGGCCTGAAGATTCCGTTCGCCATGATCGGTGCAGAGCTGCCAGGCGATTTCAAGATCAAGAAGGCCAAGCTGCGTGGCGTTGAATCCAACGGCATGCTGTGCTCGCAATCCGAGCTGCAGGTCGGTGAAGGTAACGACGGCCTGATGGAACTGCCGGCCGATGCGCCGGTGGGTGAGGATTTCCGCGTTTATCTGGAACTGGAAGACGCCAGCATCGAGGTCGACTTGACCCCGAACCGCGGCGACTGCCTGTCCCTGGCCGGTCTGGCGCGTGAAGTCGGTGCGTTGTACGCCGCTCCTGTGTCCCGTCCAGTCGTGGCTTCGGTGCCTGCTGCCCACGACGAAGTGCGCTCGGTAGAAGTGCTGGCGCCGGCCGCGTGCCCGCGCTACCTCGGCCGCGTCATTCGTAACGTTGATCTGTCCAAGCCTACGCCGCTGTGGATGGTTGAGCGTCTGCGTCGTGCCGATGTGCGCAGCATCGACGCTGCCGTCGACATCACCAACTACGTGATGCTGGAACTGGGTCAGCCGTTGCACGCTTTCGATCTCGCCGAAATCAATGGCGGCATCCGCGTGCGCATGGCCGAAGAGGGTGAGAAGCTGGTTCTGCTCGACGGTCAGGAAGTCAGCCTGCGTAGCGATACGCTGGTGATCGCCGACCATTCCCGTGCGCTGGCGATTGCCGGTGTCATGGGTGGTGAGCACAGCGGTGTTTGCGCGACCACACGTGACGTGTTCCTTGAGAGTGCCTTCTTCGACCAGATCGCCGTGGCCGGCAAGGCCCGTTCCTATGGCCTGCACACCGATGCCTCGCACCGCTATGAGCGAGGTGTGGACTGGCAGCTCGCCCGCGA
Source organism: Pseudomonas sp. NFX15 (assembly GCF_049132105.1). Lineage (NCBI taxonomy): Bacteria > Pseudomonadati > Pseudomonadota > Gammaproteobacteria > Pseudomonadales > Pseudomonadaceae > Pseudomonas > Pseudomonas sp. NFX15. The sequence goes on along the minus strand of NZ_JAFMPV010000003.1, from coordinate 115,693 downwards.
GGCCATGGAGCGCGCGACTGGATTGCTGCTGGACATCACTGGTGGTGAAGCGGGTCCGATCATCGAGACCGTCAGCGAGCAGCACCTGCCGAACATTGCGCCAATCACCCTGCGTGCCCAGCGCATTACCCAGATGCTGGGTATGGAAATGGATTCGGCCGAAGTGGAGCGCCTGCTCAGCGCTTTGGGTCTGACCATCACTGCTGATGGTGCAGGGCAGTGGCGTGTAGAAGTACCGAGCCATCGCTTCGACATCAGCCTGGAAGTCGACCTGATCGAAGAACTGGCGCGCCTCTACGGCTACAACCGCTTGCCGGTTCGTTATCCTCAAGCGCGTCTGGCACCGCAAGCCAAGGCCGAAGCGCGTAGCGACCTGCCTGAATTGCGCCGTCTGCTGGTTGCCCGTGGTTACCAGGAAGCGATTACCTACAGCTTCATCGATCCGAAACAGTTCGAGCTGTTTAATCCAGGTGTTGAGCCGTTGTTGCTGGCCAATCCAATTTCCAACGACATGGCGGCCATGCGTTCGTCCTTGTGGCCTGGTCTGGTCAAGGCGCTTCAGCACAACCTGAATCGTCAACAGGATCGCGTGCGTCTGTTCGAAAGCGGCCTGCGTTTCGTGGGACAGTTGGAAGGCTTGAAGCAAGAGCCGATGCTGGCCGGTGTTGTTTGCGGTAGCCGTTTGCCAGAAGGTTGGGCGCAGGGTCGCGATACCGTCGACTTCTTCGACGTCAAGGCTGATGTCGAAGCGGTTCTGGGTTTTGCCGGCGCACTGGATGCCTTCACTTTTGTGCCGGGCAAACACCCAGCGCTGCACCCGGGCCAAACCGCACGCATCGAGCGTGAAGGTCGCCTGGTGGGCTTCATTGGCGCCATCCACCCTGAGTTGTCGAAAACCCTCGGTCTCGACCGTCCGGTGTTCGTCTTCGAGTTGGTCCTGGCTGAAGTGGCGTCGGGTAAAATGCCGCAATTCCACGAGTTATCGCGCTTTCCTGAAGTGCGTCGTGACCTTGCACTGATCGCGCATACAGACGTTGCAGCCACGGCTGTACTGGACGTAATCCGAGAAAATGCAGGCGAATGGCTGACAGACCTCAGGCTATTTGACGTGTATCAGGGTAAAGGCATTGATCCTGATAGAAAAAGCCTTGCAGTTGGCTTGACCTGGCAGCATCCATCGCGCACTCTTAATGACGATGAGGTGAATACCGCAACGCAAAACATCCTCACCTCGCTCGAACAAAGGTTGAACGCCACGTTAAGGAAGTGACGTATGGGGGCTCTGACGAAAGCTGAGATGGCGGAACGTCTGTATGAAGAGCTGGGCCTGAACAAACGGGAAGCCAAGGAATTGGTCGAACTGTTTTTTGAAGAAATCAGGCACGCGCTCGAAGACAACGAACAAGTCAAATTGTCCGGTTTCGGCAATTTCGACCTTCGGGACAAACGCCAGCGGCCTGGCCGCAATCCGAAAACGGGGGAAGAAATCCCGATCACGGCTCGCCGTGTGGTCACCTTTCGTCCAGGGCAGAAGTTGAAGGCCCGAGTTGAGGCTTATGCTGGAACCAAGTCATAACGACGAGCTCCCCGTCATCCCGGGCAAACGCTACTTCACCATTGGTGAAGTCAGCGAGCTGTGCGCGGTAAAGCCGCACGTACTGCGTTACTGGGAGCAGGAGTTTCCTCAACTCAACCCTGTCAAACGCCGCGGAAACCGCCGGTATTATCAGCGCCAGGATGTGCTGATGATCCGGCAGATTCGCGCGCTTCTTTACGATCAGGGATTCACCATCGGCGGAGCGCGCCTGCGTTTGTCCGGTGATGAAGCCAAAGACGACACCACCCAATACAAACAAATGATCCGCCAGATGATCGCCGAGCTCGAAGATGTATTGGTGGTCCTCAAGAAATAAATTCCTGCTTTTAAATACTTCCAGTTTTCAAAAGCTTGCGATATATTCTTGAACGTTCCTCGAGAAGAGAAACGAGTTTCACGCCTAGTCGGGGCGTAGCGCAGTCCGGTAGCGCACTAGCATGGGGTGCTAGGGGTCGAGTGTTCGAATCACTCCGTCCCGACCATATAATTCAAAGGGTTGCGAGATTTTATCTCGCGACCCTTTTTTGTTTTCAGGTGTTTTTACCCCCACAAAACGCCCGGCTCTTAATGGACATTTCGATGTGATACCACTATCGGAGTTTGCCCAGTGGACTTCGATCATTTTTCGATATTGAGCTGTGTCGGTCGTAGTATGTGACGTTCGATGATGGGCTGAGAAATCAGTAACGACCAAAGGCACATTACGGCTGTCGCTATAAGAGATATCATCCCGCCATCAGCCCAAGAGGGGCCCCTTGGCCGGCCAATTCCGGCACTCCCTTGGGCATAACGACAAGGATGGTTGCGCATGGACGACATCGTTCATTCCCTCACGCCCCAAGAAGAAGTCCAACCTAAAGAAGTAAAAATCCTAGCCACCTTGGTGGCGAAGTTGAACCTTGCAGATTTCCAGAACGCCATCCCTGTGATACGCGAGCTTCGCATCTCGAACGAGACGAGTGATCGTTTCGTCAATGCGACTCTTACCTTAAGTTCGTCGCCCGAGGTATTTAAGTCCAAGATCTGGCGGATTGACGAGATCGCTGCAGATAGCTTCCGGGTCATACCTGGGCTTGATCTTGTCCTGGATGGCCCGTTGTTGAATCGTCTGACAGAAGCGGAGATGTCGACCTTTACCTTCGTTCTTGAAGCCGACGACAAGGAGGCGGAAAGCGGTCGCAAGGAAGTTGCTCGGCTTGAACAGGTCGTAGACCTTTTGCCCAGAAACCAGTGGGGCGGATTGCGGCATATACCAGATATGACTGCGGCTTTTGTTCAGCCGAATGATGCGGCGGTTGAGCGGTTGCTCAAACACGCGGCCGAGTTGCTTCGTCTTAGCGATAAGCCATCCGCACTTGATGGATATGAGGGTGGCCCCAAAAGAGCTTGGCAGTTGGCGTCGGCAGTGTGGGGTGCGGTGGCGCGCATGAAGCTCGACTATGCGCTACCACCGGCAAGCTTCGAACAATCCGGACAGAAGATTCGTAGCCCCAGTCAGATTGCTGACTCCGGGTTGGCTACTTGTCTCGACCTGACTCTGCTTTTTTGCGCGGCATTGGAGCAGATCGGTCTTAACCCTGTGATCGTATTCACCCATGGTCATGCTTTTGCTGGTTTGTGGCTTAAGCCCGAAGAGTTTACGACTGCCCTGGTGGATGATGTCACAGCAGTACGTAAGCGGGTGAAGCTTCAGGAACTCGTGTTGTTCGAGACTACCCTCATTACTCACAACTCAATACCGCCATTCTCTTATGCGGTAGAGATGGGCACGAAACAGGTAGCCGAAGACGCTGAAAGTGTTTTCGAGATGCTGCTGGATATCCGTCGCGCCCGTCTGCAACGTATCAAGCCACTCGCCAGCCCAGAGGCTCAGATCGCGCGTGTTGCCGTTACTGAATCTGACGAAGCCCCATCGCTTCTGGTAGAGGAGGGGATCGGGATCGTCGATGACAACATTGAGGTGCAGGTTGAGGATCTCTCCAAGCTCGATCCAGCAGATCGCCTCGGCCGTTGGCAGCGTAAGCTTTTGGATCTGTCGCTTCGAAATAACTTACTCAATTTCAAAATGGGTAAGCGTGCGCTGAAGCTTGAATCTCCTGATCCTGGTGCGCTCGAGGACATTCTTGCAAGTGGACAGTCTCTGAAGCTGCTTACCAGGCCTGACCTGATGGATGGTGCAGATCCGCGTGAGCGCGCACTCTATGAGCAGCGTGAGCGAGAAGATGTTCGCCGTCGTCATGCTGAGGATGCTCTCAAGCGCAGGGAAATATTCGTTGCGCTGACGTCCGCCGAAATGGATGTCCGGTTAACTGAGTTGTATCGAAGCGCTCGTACTGCTTTGCAGGAGGGTGGTTCCAACACTCTGTTCCTGGCCATCGGTTTTCTTAGCTGGACGCGTGAGGATAGGGCGGGGCAGAAGTACAAAGCCCCGCTGGTGTTGGTACCAGTTACGTTGGAGCGTAAGAGCGCACGTTCCGGATTCACCATGGTGCTGCACGATGATGAGCCTCGTTTTAACCCGACTCTGATCGAGATGCTGCGTCAAGACTTCGAGCTGGGCTTAGGTTCACTGGAGCAGGAGCTGCCTCGGGACGACTCCGGTCTGGATATCGCAGCCATTTGGAACAAAGTTGGTCATGCGATCAAGGACATCGCTGGCTGGGAGCTGAACGAGGACGTTGTGCTCTCAATGTTCTCGTTTGCCAAGTATCTCATGTGGAAGGATCTTGCCGAGAATGCCGAGCACCTTCGACAGAGCCCTGTGGTCCAGCACCTTCTGGATACACCACGCGATTCGTTCATCTCCGATACCCCGTTTCCGGAGGCTGAGTCACTGGACCGTGATTACGGCCCGACTGATGTGTTCTGCCCACTCCCATCTGATTCATCCCAGCTTGCGGCTGTGATGGCAGCAGCCAAGGGCAAAGACTTCGTTCTCATCGGTCCACCGGGCACGGGTAAAAGCCAAACGATTTCCAACATGATCGCCCAGTCGATCGCTCAAGGGCGCCGGGTGCTTTTCGTATCTGAGAAAATTGCGGCCCTGGATGTCGTATACCGCCGCTTGCGTGAAATCGGTTTAGGTGAGTTCTGCCTTGAGCTTCACTCCAGCAAAGCTCGAAAAACGGATGTCCTTGCTCAGTTGCAATCAGCTTGGGAAGCGATAGGGCAGGTAGACGCTGCCGCATGGGAGGTGGAAGCGCAGCGACTTGCTTCCCTGCGTGACAGCCTCAATATTTATGTTGAGCGTCTGCATCGCCGGCACCGCAATGGCTACACCATCTATGATGCCATCGGTACAGTGACATCGGGTGTTGATGAAGCAGTAGCTCCACTTGGTTGGCCATTTCCGGACACGCATGATCAGAAGGCCATACTTGAGCTCCGAGAGCTGGGTGACCGCCTTGAAGTGAACGCGCAGGCTGTGGGTTACAGTCAGCTGGCAGGCAACGCTTTGTCCGGAGTAGGCCAAGCAGAGTGGTCGCCTCATTGGCAGCAACAATTCGTGCAGGCTGCTCGTGACGTGCTTCCCGCTGTGCTTGAAGTCCAGCGAGCTGCCGATCGCTTTGTTGAGCTGTCCGGGCTTCCTGTGACGGAGTACACCCCAACAGCGCTTGAGGGGCTATCGGTCCTTTCTCGCGCACTTCCGGCTGCCGCTGGGCATGATTGGCGTTTCGCACTGCGGCCTGATGCTCGCTCGATTTCTAAACGTCTGAGTGACGGTTGCACTTGGGTCGACGAACACAGGGACATTAACTCCAGACTTTCATCTCTCTGGTCCTCTCGTATTATTGCTGAAGCTAAACAAGGCATTGATCTGCTGCAGCAACGCCGCGCTACGTTCGTTGATCTAGGCCCGGCCTGGCCAGAAAATGTCACTGACGTTCTCGGGCAAGCTGTCACATTGCTGAGTCAGATAGACGACCTCAAGCACCAGCTAACGGCGTCCTACGGGGATGCGATTGAAGTACTTGATACCGAACTCCTGCTGCGCGAGTGGAAAGACGCGGAGGAGTCTTTCTGGCCTAAGTCTTGGTTCGGAAAACGCCGCATCGCTGGGCTATTGGCTCCGACGCAGACATCAACAGGTGAAGTCGACAATTTCAAGGATCTCGCTATTTGGGTAGAGATTCGGTCGGTGCGTCGAGCAATCGATGAGCTGGAGCCAGGTCATGAGTGTGTTGCTGTTTGGCAAGGTGCCAAATCCGAAGCAACGCATCTCGCGACAGCGATCAAGCTGCAAGAGGCTATGCGGCTTCAGAAACGTAACACTGTCTGGATCGATGACGGCTTGCAGTTGGTTGAGCAGGGCCAGCTAGGTGATGAGCTGAAGGAGGAACTCCTCCGGCTGCGTGCGCTGATTCGTCTCGATGCTGGGTTAGATGAGCTGGTTGATCTCAGCTCAGCAACTAGCTCTCTCTGGAGCGGTTTGACCACGGATATTGACGTGCTGTCTGCAGCGCTGCGCTTCCAGGCTGAACGACGTGGCATAGAAGAACGCGGTCGGCTTGTCGACGACCATCCTCGTGTAGAGGAGGGGCGTTGTGGCTCGTCGTTAAAAGCTGATTTTGAGTTGCTCAAGGACAGAGCAGCAGTTGAGCGAGAGTTGGTTGATCTGGCCGATCTGCGAGAAATCGTTCCTGTCTGGAATGACTTGAAAACGAAAGTTGACGTCGTGCGTAGTGCGGTAGCGTTTCAGGGGGAGATGGCTACCGCGGTGGCGAAGCTCGCACTCAATCCTGAGCAAGTCGCGGCCTACAAAGCACCGCTTCAAACTTTGCTGGGGGATGGTAACGCACTGCTCGAGCCGGAGGCTGCTATAGCCAATGCCGGTGTTGCTCTTCGAGAAAAGCTTGAGTTGTTACAGGCGCGAGCGGCGTACCTGACGGCTGTCGGTCATTTCACCGAAATGGGCGTCATCGAAACTGCTCATCTGGCACTAAGTGATATCAAGACAAACTGCCAATCTGTCGTCTCGTCTGAATCGCGCCTTAAGGCATGGTGCGCTTGGCGAAAGGTTCGCGATGAAGCCTACGCTGTCGGCCTAGCGCCGATTGTTCAAGCGATGGAAGCAGGAGCCATCACCTCTGGAAAAGTCCGGCGTGTATTGGAAGTAAATTATGCCCGCTGGTGGCTGAATACGACGGTCGACAACGAAGAGGTGATCCGGACGTTCGTAAGCGTAGAGCATGAGCAACGCATTCGTGATTTCCGGGCTTTGGACGACAAGTTCACCGAGTTGACCAAAGACTGGCTCCGAGCTCGGCTGTGTTCCGGCCTACCAAGCCAGGATAGCGTAAGTCGCTCTTCAGAATGGGGAGTTCTGCGCCATGAGATGGGCAAGAAGACCAAGCACATTCCATTGCGCGAGCTGATGAGTCGTGCGCCAGAAGCGCTAACCAAGCTGACGCCATGCTTGTTGATGAGCCCTCTCTCCATTGCTCAATATCTGCCGCCTGCCTCAACCCCGTTCGATCTCGTTATCTTCGATGAGGCATCTCAAATACCTGTCTGGGATGCCATCGGCGCCATGGCCCGAGGGAAGCAGGTGGTGATGGTGGGCGACCCCAAACAGCTCCCTCCAACTTCGTTCTTTAACCGAGCTGAGTCGACCGCAGAAGATGAAGATGTAGAGGCTGATCTCGAGAGTATTCTGGACGAGTGCATCAGTGCCAACCTGCCAATGCGTAATCTGAACTGGCACTACCGTAGCCGCCACGAGAGTCTGATCGCGTTCTCGAACCAGCGATACTACCAGTCGAAGCTGGTGACCTTCCCATCACCGTTTACGACCGACAAAGCAGTACGGTTATGCCCTGTCCCGGGTGTATATGACAAGGGCGGGTCGCGAACCAACTTAATTGAAGCAAGATATTTAGTTGCTGATTTGGTTGCTCGCCTACAGTCTCCGGCCTTCCGCGAAAGTAGGCGGACCGTGGGGGTCGTAACCTTTAACGGCGAGCAACAGAAGCTCATCATGGACATGCTGGATGAGGCTTGCCGGAAAGACCCATCACTCGATTCGTATTTCGCTGAGTCCGAGCTGGAGCCCGTGTTCGTCAAGAACCTTGAGAGCGTTCAAGGTGATGAGCGAGACATCATCTATTTCTCGACCACCTATGGGAAAGACGCTGCCGGTGTGTTGTCCATGAACTTCGGTCCGATGAACCGCCCTGGTGGTGAGCGTCGACTGAACGTGGCAATAACCCGTGCTCGCCAGGAGCTTGTGGTGTTCTCGACGTTGCGGCCAGAGCATATTGATTTAGCTCGTACGCAAGCGATTGGGGTGCGAGATCTTAAGCACTTTTTGGAGTTTGCAGAGCGTGGCCCACGGGCTCTCGCAGAGGCTGACTTCGGTAGCGTGGGTAGTTTCGATAGCCCATTCGAAGAGGCGGTTGCAGCGGCCTTGGCTAAAAAGGGATGGCAGATATTTACCCAGATTGGCGTTTCCTCCTTTCGAATAGACCTTGGGGTTGTTCACCCTGATGCTCCTGGACGGTACCTTGCCGGGATTGAATGCGACGGTGCTACCTATCACCGCAGTGCGACCGCTCGCGATCGTGACAAGCTCCGTGAGTTTGTACTGCGTGGACTTGGCTGGGAGATCGTTAGGATATGGTCGACGGACTGGTGGGTTGATGCGGTTGGAACTGCTGAAAAGATACATCAACGTCTGAACGAGATCCTTGCAGAGTCTCGAGCCAAGCAGGCTGTTATCGATGTAGCTCAGGAGGCAGAGCGACTGAAAATCGACGCGGCTATGGCTGAGGTCATTGAAGTAGTGGATCAAGTGGCTGTGGTTGCTGCAGCGGATGGTATGGCCGAAGCCAATGATCCCTCAGGCGCTTCGCCTGAGTTGAAGTACGCCAAGGCTGCATCTATCACACCCGTTGAGGATGTCCTGGCTTTTGCTCGTCCCCTTGAATATTTGATTTATAAAGAAGCCGACCCTCGTCAGGCGGTAGGTTTGGTCGATCCGGATCAGTTCTTTGAGGCGAGTTACACGAAAACGTTGGAGCAGATGATTGCTCATGTCGTAGCGGAAGAGGGACCGGTTCTGGACACTGCGCTCGCAAGGCGTATTGCTCGGGCGCATGGCTGGGTACGCACTGGCTCGCGGATTCGAGATCGGGTTGACCAAATTGCTCGGGCACGATTCCGGTCGCATGAAGAGGAACAAACTGGAGTCTTCTTCTGGCCCGCTCATATTGAGTCGGACACCAGTGTCATCTTCCGTAGGCCCGACGATGAAAATTCCATGAGAGCATTAGCTGAAATCTGCCTACCAGAACTGCGTGCTTTGGTTAATGAGATGGTGCAGCGGGGGCACCAGGGGGAGGTTTTGATATACGCGGTCGCTAAGGAAGCTGGTGTAAACAAGCTTGCTCATGCGGGACGTCAGCGAATTGAAAAGGCCATACGTCAAACGGCGGAGTAAACGAGAAACAAGGGGGGCGTGAAGGTCCCCCTGCTTTTGGGTAACTGGCCGTGCCTCTGCTCTGAGAAGCGTAGAGTGCAAATGCGCTCTTTCTGGGTTAACTGATATTTCGGTTTCAGAATGCTCAGGTGATTCGGGCGATTAGGGCGTTTTTCATCACCCGCTCCGCGGCGCTAAACCCTGGAAGCTTAGTTCCGACTCTTCGTTCTTAAAGATACCATCCCAAATCAGCGGAACAGGCTGTACGTCACGCAGGCCGTGCCTTTGAAGATAAACGGAAGCACCTTTAGGCCGAACTTCCGATTGTGCGCTAGGGAAACGGAACAGTGCGCGGGGAGGGCTCATCTATTCGAATTGATTGCTGACGGGCTGTGGGCCTCCTGAAGACCCTTTGATCACAAGGCCCAGGGGCCGATTTGGAATAAAATCATCGCGTCCGAGAGCATGACTCATACCTCCAAATTCGACGTTTTTGGACCCAAACCGCAGTGCCAAACAGACCGCAAATTCACCCGACTTCTTGCTGTTTTGGTGACAAACCATTTTGCAGGTAGTTGGCACCGATTGAGTGCCGCTGAACCATAATGGGAAATGAACCATCTTGTTTTTGGCTGCATGCAGATTGATTCCACGTAGTCGACTCAGGCGCGGACAAAGATGGGTAGGCCAATCTCCGAGGTGTATGTCCGATAAAGGCTTGCAGTGATGGGATGGTTTTCAGTACTGGAACTAAGCCATTGGAGCACACCGCATATCCGGTTAGTCTTGCCAGCACCACAGTGCTGGAACTTAAGGGGAATTTGCTCGGGTGATCAAACCGATGGAGCTACTACGTCGCCGTTTTGCCTCCATACGCTGGCGCACTCGCGTGACACTCTGGGCTGCCGCTACACTGGCGGGGCTGCTTGTCGTGATGTTTGCCCGGCTGGCCGACCTGGCACTGACGCAATTTGCGCAGCAGACCGTCGCACGGCCTTGGCTGCCGTTTATTTACACTCCCTTGGTCGGCATGTTGGTGGTGTGGTTGACCACCCGTTTTTTTGTCGGCTCCCAAGGCAGTGGCATTCCCCAGGTGATCGCCGCTACGCGTTTGGCGCATCAAGGCAAGCGTGTCGACAAACTGGTATCGCTGCGGATTGCCTTTGCCAAGATAGGCCTTGGTACATTGGCGTTGACCGGTGGTTTTTCCGCTGGGCGCGAAGGGCCGTCGGTTCAAGTCGCCGCCTCGATCATGCATTTCTTTCACCGCTATCTGCCCAATGCGCGAATCATCCGAAGCGAGGACCTCATTCTGGCCGGTGGTGCGGCAGGCATTGCGGCGGCGTTCAATACGCCGTTAGCCGGTGTGGCCTTTGCCGTCGAAGAGCTGGGGCGAAAGCTGGAGACTCGTACCAGCGGGGTTTTGCTTAGCACGATTATCTTGTCGGGGATGGTCGCCATCGCCTTGCAGGGCAACTACAACTATTTCGGTCACTTTGACATTCACGAAATCGGTCTGGATATCATTGTCCCGGTGGTGGTGACCGGGATTGGCTGCGGCCTAATGGGCGGATTATTCAGCCGAATGCTGTTGTGGCCCCAGCGCCATCATCGATTCGTTCTGTGGGAATGGCGGCGCACGCATCCGGTCTGGTTCGCCGGTGCCTGTGGAGTGATTGTGGCGATATTGGGCTGGTTGAGTGGCGGTATGTCATTTGGCAGTGGCTACGCGGTCACGTCGCAGATCATCGTGTCCGATGCAGGCCTGCCATGGCATGCACCAATCACGCGTTTTCTCGCGACGGTGGTGACCTACTTCTCCGGTATCCCGGGCGGCATTTTCGCCCCGTCCTTGGCAGTCGGTGCGGCTGTAGGCGCAAATCTCGCGGAACTCTTTGGGCTGGCGGCGCAGCCAATCATTGCGCTGTGCATGGTCGGTTTTCTGGCCGCTGTCACACAGTCACCGATCACCTCCGCGATCATTGTGATGGAAATGATCGACAGCCATGGGATGGTGATCAGCCTCATGGCAGTGGCGTTGATTGCCAAGGCGGTCAGCGCACGGATGGGACCCGAGTTATATCAGCAGCTGGCTCGTGGCTTTCTGCAATCGTCGGCCAATGACGTCATAACCCGAAAGGCAAATCCCTAGTTTGTTTTGGTGGGCCTGCGTTCGGGCCGGCGCACTGAGCTTGGCCTTGTCTTGCGATAATGAGCGTGCATTTTCTGCATCGCCTGCGGGAAGTCGAAACAGCAGATCGTCGCAGGTAGATTGCTTCACAACATGGCCATTGGCACTATTCACATAGCTTTTTCCAACTGACAGCGCGCGACTGTTGGCTGACATTGATCCAGTCCTGTTATTCCTTTACACGAAGGAATAAGCCGAAGAGCCTCGCCAGAGTAATCTGCCGGGGCTTTGTCGTCTTCGGCTGAGGAGTCCGCTATGTCTAGAGCTCAACGACGACACGATACCCGTCGCATAAAGGATCGATTTTATGCAAAGCAACGCGCCTATGAATGCTGGACTACCAGCGAAAAAAACGCCGGGATTTTTACCAACCATGGAAAGGTTTGCTCCTGCTGGATGTGCGGTAATCCGAGAAAGCTCGGATTACTTACCCGGCAGGAGCAGCGAGCAGATTGGACGATTGAGGAGTGACGAAAGCCCGGTTATCACGCCGGGCTTTTCAGTGCGTACAAAGTTTGGATGTTACGCCAACCGCCCAGCCTTCTGCTCTTCACCCATGCACGCAGCGGCGGTGAACAGCACGTCGGTCGAGGAGTTCAGCGCGGTTTCTGCCGAGTCTTGCAGTACGCCAATGATGAAGCCGACCGCAACCACCTGCATGGCGATTTCGCTAGGGATGCCGAACAGGCTGCACGCCAGTGGGATCAGCAACAGCGAGCCGCCCGCCACGCCCGAGGCGCCGCAGGCGCAAATCGCTGCAACGACACTCAGCAGAATTGCGGTAGGAATGTCCACGGCGATGCCCAGGGTGTGCACGGCCGCCAGGCTCAGTACCGTGATGGTGATCGCCGCGCCGGCCATGTTGATGGTTGCGCCCAGTGGGATCGATACCGAATAGGTGTCTTCATGCAGGCCCAGGCGCTTGCTCAGTTCCAGGTTGACCGGAATGTTCGCCGCCGAGCTGCGGGTGAAGAATGCAGTGATGCCGCTCTCGCGCAGGCAGGTCAATACCAGCGGGTAGGGGTTTCGACGCAGTTTCCAGAACACGATGAGTGGGTTCATCACCAGCGCCACGAACAGCATGCAGCCCAGTAGGACGGCCAGCAGGTGCGCATAGCCGATCAGGGCGCCGAAGCCCGAAGTAGCCAGGGTAGAAGACACCAGCCCAAAGATCCCCAGCGGGGCGAAGCGAATCACCACCCGCACAATCACGGTCACGCCGTTGGACAGGTCGCCCAGCACTTCACGGGTGGTGTCGCCGGCGTGGCGAATGGCAATGCCCATGCCGATGGCCCAGGCCAGGATGCCGATGAAGTTGGCGTTCATCAGGGCACTGACCGGGTTATCGACCACGCTCAGCAGCAGGCTTTGCAGCACCTCGCCGATACCGCCGGGCGCGGTGACTGCAACATCCTGGGTCGACAGCACCAGGCTCGACGGGAACATCATGCTGGCCACCACTGCAACCACGGCGGCAGCGAATGTACCCAGCAGGTACAGGAACAGAATGGGCCGGATATGGGTTTCCTGGCCGTGCTTGTGGTTCGCGATGGAGGCCATGACCAACACGAACACCAGGATCGGCGCGACCGCTTTCAGTGCGGACACAAACACTTTGCCAATGAACGCCGTGGACTTCGCCACATCAGGCGCAACCAGGGCCAGGGCGATGCCAGCGAGCAAGCCGATCATGATTTGCGTAACCAGGCTCAAGTGTTTCAGGCGTTGCAATAGAGAAGGGGATGAAGCAGTCATAAAACGGCATCTCTGATTTTTTATAAGTGCAGGTTTCACAGTGTGCAGCGGGCAGGAAACCGAAGAGGATCGTGACACCGACACCAAAATGGTGGATGAACACAGGGTGTACGTTTTTCAGGGCGCGGACTTTAGCACAGCGTAGGCACGATCCTTCAGACCTGTGACGAACTGCCGCCCCGTCAAACAACGAGATAAGCAGGTTCGTGCAACCGCGTCCGGACACACTCTGTTAACATTCGCCATCCTCATTTTCATCTGCCGGCGGGCCTTCGGGTCTTCGCTGGTGTCGTCGTTTTTTCTGGAGTCCTGCATGCTGTTGCCCATTCTTCTGTTGTCTGCCGCCGGGTTTACGGTACTGACCACGGAGTTCGTCATCGTTGGCCTGTTGCCGGCTATCGCCCGGGACCTGGAAGTCAGCATCCCGCAAGCCGGGTTGCTGGTGACCTTGTTTGCCTTCACCGTGGCCGCGTTCGGGCCCTTCCTCACCGCGTACTTCGCCCGCTTCGAACGGCGCAAGTTGTTTATCTCGATACTGATCATGTTCGGTCTGGCCAACACCGTGGCGGCGCTGGCGCCGAACATCTGGGTGATGGCATTTGCCCGATTAATCCCGGCGCTGGGCTTGCCCGTGTTCTGGGCGCTGGCCAGCGAGACGGCGGTGGACATCGTCGGGCCGGATTATGCGGGGCGTGCCATCGCCAAGATCGGCTTCGGTATTGTCTGCGCTACGGTATTTGGCATTCCGGTAGGTACATTGATTTCCGATGCATTCGGCTGGCGTAGCGCCTTTGCGATATTGGCGGTCATTGCCTTCGCCAAAGCGTTGTTGCTGTTTGTCTACTTGCCGAAAACCAACTTGCATCAGCACCAGGTGAGTTTTCTTTCACAGTTCAAGATCCTGCGCAGCCCGTTGATGATCGGCCACGTGTTGCTCTCGGTCATCGTCTTTAGCGGCATGTTCACGGCCTACACCTATCTGGCGGACATTCTCGAACGTCTGGCTGGTTTCAACGGTACGGTGGTCGGCTGGTGCCTGATGGGCTTCGGTGCTGTCGGGCTGATCGGCAACTCCCTGGGTGGCCGCGCGGTGGATCGTCATCCGCTGATGGCGTCGATGATGTTCTGTGCGTTCATGATTGCCGGCCTGGTGGCGCTGGTACCGAACATTCATTCGCCGTCAGGCCTGGCGGCGGCACTGGGCATCTGGGGCATCACGCAGGCGGCGTTGTTCCTGGTCAGTCATGTGCGCCTGATGAAGGCAGCGCCCGAAGCACCGGCGTTCGCGGCGTCGCTGAACATCGCCGGGGCCAACCTCGGCATCGGCCTGGGCGCGATGATCGGTGGCCGGGTAATCGACAGCGTCGGCCTGCAAGGCCTCGGCTTCGCAGCGGCGGCGTTCATCCTGGCCTCGATCCTGTTGGCCATTGCGCTGATGACCTTCAAGCCTCGCGACGTCGTTACAGCGTTGTAAACAGCTCGCGTCGGGCACCTTCGGTGATGGCGACAATGCCGGGGTGCTTGACCTTGCGTTCCACCGAGATGGCGAAGAACGACTCGCTCACCGCGTCGGTCTGGCCAATCACCTCCACGCCACATTGGCGTTTCACTTCATCGGCGATCACGCTTGGGCCGATGAAGATCCCGCTACCGGATTGGCCAAAGGCCTGCATCAACGCGCTGTCGTCGAACTCGCCGACGATCCGAGGCTGGATCTGCTGCTCGGCGAACCAGCGCTGCAGACGGCTGCGCACCACGGTTTCCGGGCCGGGAATCAGCAAGGGCGCACTGTGCAGGTTGCGCGGAAAATCCTCTCCATAACGGGCCGCCAGTTCAGGGGTGGCGAAGAAGCTGATGCCGCACTCACCGAGTTTCTGGCTATAGCCCTTGATGTCCAGGTGCGAGGGCATCGGGCTGTCGGAAATCACCAGGTCCAGACGCTGGATCGCCAGGTCGGCGAGCAAGCGCTCCAGTTTGTCTTCACGACAGGTGATGCGCAGCGGTTCGCTCAGCTCCATGGTCGGTGCGATCAGGCGATAGACGATCGACTTGGGCACCACGTCGGCCACGCCGACACGAAACAGGATCTGCTGTTCATTGGGTTGCGCCCGCAGCATCAATTCCAGTTCGCCGCCCAACTGAAACATTTGCTCAGCGTAGGGCAGGGTTTGGCGTCCAGCCTCGGTCAGTTCGAGTTGGCGACCGACACGGCGGAACAATTCGATGCCATACGTCTGCTCCAGTAACGAAATCTGCCCACTGATGGTTTGGGGCGTGAGGTTCAGTTGCTCGCAGGCGCGCACGATGCTGCCGGTCTTGGCCACCACCCAGAAGTAATGCAATTGTCGATAATTGAGCATGGTGGATTACAGTTCGTAAAAAACGAAGTATAGCGTGTAAAAATACGAATTTTCCTGAAGTGTTTGCTTGCCTAGAATGCGTCGCTATCAACGGGCCATCGTTTAGGACCCGTTTGTTCTATCGAGGAAAGCATCATGAAGCTGAAAACCACGGCACTGTTGATCACGTCTTTACTGATACTGGCCGGTTGCGACCAGGCCGAGAAAAGCGCTCAACAATTGATGGGCAAGGCTGCCGAAAGCGCGAAACAGGTGATTGACGATACGCACAAGGCTGCCGAGCAGGCGCTCAGCGATGCCACCGGCGGGCTGAGCAGCAAAAAAGAATCAGCGGAAAAAGAATCGGAAAAACCCGAGTCTTCTTCCCAGGAAATCTAAACCGTATTACAAAGAGTCAGGACTGACCCATGGACTACCTTTTACAACTCGCCGCCAGCCCGACCGCCTGGGTCGCCCTCGCTACCCTGATCGTGATGGAAATCGTGCTCGGCATCGATAACCTGATCTTCATCTCGATCCTGACCAACAAGCTGCCCTTGCACAATCGTCAGCGAGCGCGCCGTATCGGTATCGGCATGGCGTTGATCCTGCGCCTTGGCCTGCTGAGCACCATTGCGTTCATCGTCCAGTTGACCGCGCCAGTGTTCGAGATTCTCGGCCAGGCGTTTTCGTGGAAGGACATGATCCTGATTGCCGGTGGCCTGTTCCTGTTGTGGAAGGCAACCACCGAGATCCATCACAGCATGGACCCGGCGCCGGAAGACCCGAAGACAGCGACCTCGACCGTGACGCTCGGCTTCGCGGCGGCCATCGGTCAGATCCTGATGTTGGACATGGTGTTCTCCATCGACAGCATCATTACCGCTGTCGGCATGACTGAGCATTTGCCGATCATGGTCATCGCGGTGGTGGTGTCGGTCCTGGTGATGTTGCTGGCGGCTGATCCGCTGGCCAAGTTCATCAACGACAACCCGACGGTGGTGATGCTGGCGCTGGGCTTCCTGATCATGATCGGCATGACGCTGATTGCCGAAGGCTTCGGCGCCCATGTACCGAAAGGTTACGTCTACGCGGCCATGGCGTTCTCGGCGTCGATTGAGATGCTCAACATGATGTCCCGTCGGGCGAAGCACAAGCGCACAGCCACCGAAGTTTAAAGCCGGCCCCGACAAAACGGCCGCCTGGACTCGAGAGAGTGCAGGCGGCCGTTTTTTTTCGGTCAGTGTGCGTTGACGTGTTGGCTGCAGGCTTCGTCCGCATCTGGCGTCGGGGCAGGCTCAACAGGATGTTGATGACGGCGAGCCACGCGTAGCACACCCCACAGCATGGCGGCGGCTACTGCCAACCAACCGGAAATCAGCATCACAATGATCATTGCCAGGCTCATCTGCGCTTCCTCTTTGCCCTGCGGCGGGCGTACACGCTTCGCTAATGTCTCTTTAGAGGACAGTCTAGTCGCTGCTGCATTTCAGGCTATTGACCGAAAGTCGACAGTGTTCAACCAGTTCGCTCTATCGAACGCATTCAACCGAGGTTTAAGGCTATACCGCGCAGGCTCCGCACCCTATGATCGACGACCAAGCCAGGCATGGGATTGCCGGGCATCTGAATTTGAACAAGAGAGAGATCAAGGTGCGGGTAATTTCTCGAATTCTGCCGGCCGTGGTGATAGCCGGTTGTGTGGCAAGCCTGATGGGCTGCGCCGGGAGTGTGTCGCCCCAGATCAAGCGTTTGCCGGAGCGGGTCGAACTCAGCGGCCGGTTCTATCGGGGCGAAGCGTACCAGAGTGGGCCGCAGGTGCTGGCCAGCATGTTGTCCCAACAGGGCATCGTGATTACGCCCGGCCTGCTCGACAAACCCCTGCATCTGCCGGGTGGCGAAGCGCAGTTGCAACAGAACATGCAAGACCTTGCTCGGGAGTACGGGATGGTCGTTTATCCCCTCGACAGCAATCTTGCGGCCTTGTTGACGCAAGTCGCCGCTGGGTATCCGGTGATGGTGCGTTTCACTGAAGGCTCGGCGCTGTGGGCCGAGCCGCGCTACGCCATTCTCGCTGGCTACAATCGTCAGAAGCAGACCGTGCTATTGCGTGCGGGCATGAACCATCGTGAACTGATGAGCTTCAACTCATTCGAGTCGTCGTTCGAGAATGCCGGCGGCTGGGCAGTGTTAATCCAGAATCCGTCGCAGATCCCGGCTCAGGTCGATCAGCAGCGCTGGCTCAAGGCTGCCAACGAGCTGGCTCAGGCCGGTCAGGAACAAGCGGCGGCCAAGGCCAAAAAAGCCCTGGCGGCACATTAAGTCCGTTTGTCACCCGGCGGGCACCATCGCCCGCCGCCTGCCTCTGATCTATAACGGCCCGCCCTGTCGGGTCTAGATCAGGAGGCGCCCATGGCTCATTCCACCACTCCCGTCGGCCCGCATTCGTCCGAACATTCTTCCGGCGATGATCTGGGGTTCGATCCCGATTCCCCGGACCTTGCCGATCCACAGGTCGATCCTCTCGGGCCAGCCAAGGCGCCGAGGGATGTAAAACCCGGTGACGACCCCAAGGCGCCGGCCAAACCCTACGACCCGCTCGGTGATTTGAAACCCTGATGTTAATTGGAGGTGTGTATGTCTACCGATTCCAGTTTCGACGACCAGCATCCCGACAGCGTGCCAACCACCCCGGAACAGGGCACGGACCCGGTGATGGATCCGGTGATGGATCCGGACAGCCCGTTGCGAGACCCATTGGCGCGGCCGGCGGTCGCGCCTACCGAGCGGCCAAAGGGCTGGCGGGATCCGAGCACCGGGGATGGCATCCCGGACGATGACCAGATGCCACTGCCTAATGACTGAAAAATGGCGAAAAAAAGCCCCGAGTGATCAGGGCTTTATTTGTGCTGTCGGTTTGTTACTTCGAGGCTTCAACCACGCCGCTTTGACGCTGCTTGAGGTTCTTTTCCGACTTGTATTGCATGGCCACCGACGGCACCGTCGTGCCCTTGCCGGTTTCGACCCAGTTGCGGATGCGCGTGGCATCGGCGAAGTGGGTGTATTTACCGTAGGCATCGAGAATGACCAGGGTAACGGGGCGGTTGCCCATATGCGTCACCAGTACCAGGCAGTGACCCGCCTGATTGGTAAAGCCGGTCTTGGTCAGTTCGATATTCCAGTTCGGTTTTCCGATCAAATGGTCGGTGTTATGAAAGCCCAGGCTGTAGTTGGGTTTGCGGAACGATACGGTTTTTTCCTTGGTGGTACTCAGTTCGGTCAGCAATGGATACTTGTGCGCAGCGACCAGCAGTTTGCTCAGGTCGCGGGCAGTCGACACGTTGCGTGGCGAGAGGCCGGTCGGTTCAACGAAATGCGTGTTGGTCATGCCCAGCGCCTTTGCCTTGGCATTCATTGCGGCAATAAACGCGGCATAACCACCTGGATAATGGTGCGCAAGGCTTGCCGCCGCGCGGTTTTCCGACGACATCAACGCAATCAGCAACATTTCCCGACGCGGCATCTCACTGTTGAGCTTGACCCGGGAAAACACGCCTTTCATTTCCGGCGTATCGTTGATGTTGATGTTGATGTATTCCTCCATGTTCTGGCGGGCTTCGACGATCACCAGGCCAGTCATCAACTTGCTGACCGAAGCGATCGGAACAACGACATCAGGGTTGCTGGCATAGATGACTTTATTGGTCTGCATGTCCATGACCAGCGCGCTGCCGGACGCGATCTTGAGGTGTGACGCATCCCGCGGTACCCCGGTCGTTTCACCAGCGCTGGCGATAGGCGTGATGAAAGTCCCTGTAACTGCAAAAAATAGGCTCAGGATGGAAAGACGGATTTTCACGCTGGCAGACTCATAATGTGTTGATAAGCCGTTTTGTAACGGGCTATTTCGTAAAAAACGCGACATTCTGGAGTATGGCTGAATAACTGTCGATGGTTGTTCCAGTAACAGGTGAAAGTCCTGAGAAACATGAAAAAAAGTTAATTTCCGGCGGGTGGTCAGTCTTGTTTTCGGGCAAAAAGAACCCCGCTATCGGCGGGGTTCTTTATTCACGGCTGACGCATGCGTTGGCACTCAGCTGTGCAGGGTTTCGGCAGCGTACAGGGTGTTTTCCAGCAGGCAGGCTCGGGTCATCGGGCCGACGCCACCCGGCACCGGGGTAATCCAGCCGGCGCGGGGCAGGGCGGTTTCGTAGATCACGTCGCCTACCAGCTTGCCGTCGTCCTGACGGTTGATGCCGACGTCGATCACGATCGCGCCTTCCTTGATCCACTCGCCCTTGACCAGGCCAGGCTTGCCGGCGGCAACGACGACCAGGTCAGCACGGCCGACGTGGCCGGCCAGGTCCTTGGTGAAGCGGTGAGTGACGGTCACGGTGCAACCGGCCAGTAGCAATTCCATCGCCATCGGGCGACCGACAATGTTGGAAGCGCCGACGACCACTGCATCCATACCGTAGAGATCGACACCTGTGCTTTCGAGCAGGGTCATGATGCCTTTGGGGGTGCAGGGGCGCAGCAGGGGAATGCGCTGGGCCAGGCGGCCGACGTTATAAGGGTGGAAACCGTCGACATCTTTATCCGGACGAATACGCTCCAGCAGTTTGGAGGCATCCAGGTGTTCAGGCAGGGGAAGTTGAAGCAGAACGCCGTCGATTGCCGGATCGTCGTTCAGGCGATCGATCAGCTCGGTCAGCGCTTCTTGAGTGGTTTCGGAAGGCAGGTCATAAGCTTGGGATAGAAAGCCGACCTCTTCACAGTCTTTACGCTTGTGCGAGACATAAACCTGAGAGGCAGGATCGCTGCCGACCAGGATCACCGCAAGGCCGGGCGTGCGCAGGCCTTGCTGGCGACGCTCGTTGACACGTTGGGCGATCTGCTGGCGCAGGCTGGCGGCGATCGATTTGCCGTCGATTAGTTGTGCAGTCATTGCGCGTGATTAACCATCGAGAGGGGAAAAAAAGAGAACGCATTCTCGCATGTCATGCGGTGAGGGCAAAGGCGCTTGGTCTGCAAATTCCCCTAACTCCTTTAATTAAATGAATTTTTTTCAAAAAGGATTTGACGACCTTCGGGGCGCTCTATACTATTCGTCGCACTTGTCGGGCACAGCCTAGCACTGGTTAGGAAGGTCAAGCGGAATCACGGTTCTGCAAGGCCGGAAAGCACTTAGTTTGTAGTCCTCCAAGGGTACAGCTAACAAGGCGCCCGTAGCTCAGCTGGATAGAGCATCCGCCTTCTAAGCGGATGGTCGCAGGTTCGAGTCCTGCCGGGTGCGCCATTAGGCAGCTTTGGCACAAGTAACGCGATATGGTGGGCGTAGCTCAGTTGGTAGAGCACGGGATTGTGACTCCCGTTGTCGTGGGTTCGATCCCCATCGTCCACCCCATATTTCGAAAGGCGCCAGATTAACAGTCTGGCGCCTTTGCTTTAAAAGCTTCAACTCGCGGATGTGGTGGAATTGGTAGACACACTGGATTTAGGTTCCAGCGCCGCGAGGCGTAAGAGTTCGAGTCTCTTCATCCGCACCAAATAAAGCTTCAGTCGTGCCGCTTGGCCTGGTTGAAGCTTGATAAAGAAGTTGTTTGGCTTCTTTAACAGGCAATATGGTGGGCGTAGCTCAGTTGGTAGAGCACGGGATTGTGACTCCCGTTGTCGTGGGTTCGATCCCCATCGTCCACCCCATATTTCGAAAGGCGCCAGATTGAAAAGTCTGGCGCCTTTTTTGTTTCGGCGGTCGCCGTTTGCGGGCCGCAGGGGCGGGGCGTTTCGTCGTATTTATGTTTCTCGATGATGCCGTCCTGCCCGTCGGTCTTGCCTGCAAGACCGGCTGCCAGGGAGATGATTGGCAACCCCTTCTATATATAGAAGGGTTGGCGCAGAGCCCTGGCGTGATTGGTTGTATTTGCCATCGGGGCGAGGTGCATTCGTGCATTCGCACCTATAAATTGCCTGCTGCGTTTTTACCCGTTTTCAGTAGGGTGACTTCTTGAGTTTGACCCACTAGAATGCATGCCCTTGATTCTGGGGTCGGAAACGGCCGGCTAACGTCTGTGCAACGAGGAATATCCATGCAAGTTTCTGTTGAAAATACTACTGCTCTTGAGCGCCGCATGAGCGTCACCGTGCCGGCTGAGCGCATCGAGAGCCAGGTCAACAAGCGTCTGCAGCAGACCGCCCAAAAGGCCAAGATTGCTGGCTTCCGTCCAGGCAAAGTGCCAATGAGCGAAATCAAGCGCCGTTTCGGTGCCGATGCTCGCCAGGAAGCTGTAGGCGATGTGATCCAGTCCTCCTTCTACGAAGCTGTGGTTGAGCAAAAGCTGAACCCGGCTGGCCAGCCATCGATCGAGCCGAAATCCCTGGAAGCGGGCAAGGACCTGGAATACGTTGCCGTATTCGAAGTGTTCCCTGAGTTCACCGTTGCCGGCTTCGAAGGTATCACCGTCGAGCGCCTGAGCGCTGACGTGGCTGACGCCGACCTGGACAAGATGCTGGAAATCCTGCGCAAGCAGAACACCCGTTTCGAAGTGGCCGATCGCGCCGCGCAGAACGAAGACCAGTTGAACATCGATTTCGTCGGCAAGGTCGACGGTGAAGTGTTCGCCGGTGGTTCCGCCAAGGGCACTCAGCTGGTGCTGGGTTCCGGCCGCATGATCCCTGGTTTCGAAGAAGGCCTGGTTGGCGCTAAAGCCGGTGAAGAACGCGTTCTGAACCTGACTTTCCCAGAGGACTACCAGAACCTGGACCTGGCTGGCAAAACCGCCGAGTTCACCGTGACCGTCAACAGCGTTTCCGAGCCAAAACTGCCAGAACTGACCGAAGAATTCTTCGCTCAATTCGGCATCAAGGAAACCGGTCTGGAAGGCTTCCGCACCGAAGTTCGCAAGAACATGGAGCGTGAACTGCGTCAGGCGATCAAGTCCAAAGTCAAGAATCAGGTCATGGACGGTCTGCTGGCCACCAACCCGATCGAAGTGCCTAAGGCGCTGCTGTCCAACGAAGTTGACCGTCTGCGCGTGCAGGCTGTTCAGCAGTTCGGTGGCAACATCAAGCCTGACCAACTGCCGGCCGAGCTGTTCGAAGAGCAAGCCAAGCGCCGTGTAGTACTGGGTCTGATCGTGGCTGAAGTGGTCAAGCAATTCGACCTGAAGCCAGACGAAACCCGCGTTCGTGAAATGATTCAGGAAATGGCTTCGGCCTACCAAGAGCCTGAGCAGGTTGTGTCCTGGTACTACAAGAACGACCAGCAACTGAACGAAGTCCGTTCGGTTGTGCTGGAAGAGCAAGTTGTGGATACTGTTCTGCAGAAGGCTAGTGTGACCGATAAATCGGTCTCTTACGAAGAAGCGGTCAAGCCGGTAGAAGCTCCACAAGCCGACTGATCACTTTTGCTGTAAGCAGTACACCCATAAGCCAGCCTTCGAGCTGGCTTATGCGTATTCAAGACATAACTATTTGGGAGTGACTGCAGAGCATGTTCCGTAATTCCTATATTCAGCAGAACTCTGATATCCAGGCCGCAGGCGGCCTGGTTCCGATGGTTGTCGAGCAGTCCGCTCGTGGCGAGCGCGCCTACGACATTTACTCGCGCCTTCTCAAGGAGCGAGTGATTTTTCTGGTGGGCCCGGTAGAGGACTACATGGCCAACCTGATCTGTGCGCAGCTGCTGTTCCTTGAAGCGGAAAACCCGGACAAGGACATCCATCTCTATATCAACTCCCCGGGCGGTTCGGTGACAGCGGGCATGTCGATCTACGACACCATGCAGTTCATCAAGCCAAACGTATCGACTACCTGTATCGGCCAAGCGTGCAGCATGGGCGCGTTCCTGCTGACGGCCGGTGCTGCTGGCAAGCGCTACTGCCTGCCGAACTCGCGCGTGATGATTCACCAGCCACTGGGCGGTTTCCAGGGCCAGGCGTCGGATATCGAAATCCACGCCAAGGAAATCCTGTTCATTCGTGAGCGTCTCAACTCGCTGATGGCCAAGCACAGCGGGCGCACCCTGGAAGAAATCGAGCGCGACACCAATCGCGACAATTTCATGAGTGCAGAAGCCGCACGGGATTACGGGTTGATCGATGAAGTGATCAGCCAGCGTCCAGCTTAAAATAAGCAGCTCAAAATAAGGTAGGTCGGCAGGTCCGATCACCAGCGGGCTTGAAAAAGCCCGCAATAGCCTTCATCTTGTGTTGCAAGCCTATCGGATTTGGATCGAACGAATGACTGACACCCGCAACGGCGAGGACAACGGCAAGCTGCTCTATTGCTCCTTCTGTGGCAAAAGCCAGCATGAAGTGCGCAAATTGATTGCCGGCCCCTCGGTCTTTATCTGCGACGAGTGCGTCGACCTGTGCAATGACATCATCCGCGAGGAGGTGCAGGAAGCACAGGCCGAAAGCAGCGCGCATAAATTGCCTTCGCCTAAAGAAATCAGCGGCATCCTTGATCAGTATGTAATTGGTCAGGAGCGTGCGAAAAAGGTTCTGGCCGTAGCGGTGTACAACCACTACAAGCGCCTGAACCAGCGCGACAAAAAGAATGACGACGTCGAACTCGGCAAGAGCAACATCCTGCTGATCGGCCCGACAGGCTCGGGTAAGACCCTGCTTGCCGAAACACTGGCCCGTTTGCTGAACGTTCCGTTCACCATCGCCGACGCAACCACCCTCACCGAGGCGGGTTACGTGGGTGAAGATGTCGAGAACATCATTCAGAAACTGTTGCAGAAGTGCGATTACGACGTGGAAAAAGCCCAGATGGGCATTGTCTACATCGATGAAATCGACAAGATTTCGCGCAAGTCTGACAACCCGTCGATCACCCGGGACGTTTCCGGTGAAGGCGTGCAGCAGGCCCTGCTCAAGTTGATCGAAGGCACGGTTGCTTCCGTTCCGCCTCAAGGTGGTCGCAAGCACCCTCAGCAGGAATTCCTGCAGGTCGACACCCGTAACATCCTGTTCATCTGCGGTGGTGCATTCTCCGGTCTGGAAAAGGTTATTCAAAACCGTTCCACCAAGGGCGGCATCGGCTTCAACGCAGAAGTGCGTAGCAAGGAAGAAGGCAAGAAAGTCGGTGAATCCCTGCGTGAAGTCGAGCCTGACGATCTGGTCAAGTTCGGTCTGATCCCGGAATTCGTCGGACGTCTGCCGGTCCTGGCTACGCTGGACGAGCTCGACGAGGCTGCGTTGATGCAGATCCTCACCGAGCCGAAAAATGCTCTGACCAAGCAGTATGCCAAGCTGTTCGAGATGGAAGGCGTCGATCTGGAATTCCGTTCCGACGCGCTCAAATCGGTCGCAAAACGTGCCCTGGAGCGTAAAACCGGTGCCCGTGGCCTGCGTTCGATTCTCGAAGGTGTATTGCTCGACACTATGTATGAAATCCCCTCGCAATCCGAGGTGAGCAAAGTAGTGATCGATGAAAGTGTGATTGAAGGAAAGTCCAAGCCACTGTACATCTACGAAAACAGTGAGCCGACGGCCAAAGCCGCGCCAGACGCCTAAGCGTCACGCCGCGTGAATAAAGAAGGGGCCTTCGGGCCCCTTTGCTTTTTGCGGGTTTTAACACGGTCTTTGCGCTTGTTTTTTTTGAAGGCAGCCCCCATCTTGGTTTCAAGCTTACTTCCATCTGTTTCCGGCCTTATGGCCGCCGTAGAGGCGAAATCATGAAGACAACCATCGAATTGCCTCTCCTGCCATTGCGTGATGTCGTGGTGTATCCGCACATGGTTATCCCGCTGTTCGTGGGGCGCGAGAAATCCATCGAAGCCCTCGAGGCTGCGATGTCGGGCGACAAGCAGATCCTGCTGCTGGCCCAGAGAAATCCTGCTGACGACGATCCGGGTGAAGATGCCCTGTATCGTGTCGGTACCATTGCTACCGTTCTGCAGCTGCTGAAGTTGCCGGACGGCACCGTCAAGGTGCTGGTCGAGGGTGAGCAGCGCGGCGCCGTTGAGCACTTCAGCGAAGTGGACGGTCATTGCCGTGCCGAAGTCTCACTGATCGACGAAGTCGACGCGCCAGAGCGCGAGTCGGAAGTGTTCGTTCGCAGCCTGCTGTCCCAGTTCGAGCAATACGTGCAGCTGGGCAAGAAAGTCCCGGCTGAAGTCCTGTCGTCGCTCAACAGCATCGACGAGCCAGGTCGTCTGGTGGACACCATGGCCGCCCACATGGCCCTGAAGATCGAGCAAAAGCAGGAAATCCTCGAGATCATCGACCTGTCAGCCCGTGTCGAACACGTGCTGGCGTTGCTCGATGCCGAGATCGATCTGCTGCAAGTCGAAAAACGCATTCGCGGCCGCGTCAAAAAGCAAATGGAGCGCAGCCAGCGCGAGTACTACCTGAATGAGCAGATGAAGGCCATTCAGAAAGAGCTTGGTGACAGCGACGAAGGTCACAACGAAGTCGAAGAGCTGAAAAAGCGCATCGATGCCGCGGGCCTGCCGAAAGACGCCTTGGCCAAAGCAACCGCTGAGCTGAACAAACTCAAGCAGATGTCGCCGATGTCCGCTGAGGCGACGGTGGTGCGTTCGTACATCGACTGGCTGGTTCAAGTGCCGTGGAAGGCCCAGAGCAAAGTGCGCCTGGACCTGGCACGCGCCGAAGACATTCTGGACGCCGATCATTACGGCCTGGAAGAGGTCAAGGAGCGCATCCTTGAGTACCTCGCCGTGCAAAAACGCGTGAAGAAGATTCGTGGTCCGGTGTTGTGCCTGGTCGGTCCTCCTGGTGTGGGTAAAACCTCCCTGGCGGAATCGATTGCTCACGCCACCAACCGTAAATTCGTACGCATGGCCCTGGGTGGCGTGCGTGATGAAGCGGAAATTCGTGGTCATCGCCGCACTTACATCGGTTCGATGCCAGGAAGATTGATTCAAAAGATGACAAAAGTGGGTGTTCGCAACCCGCTGTTCCTGCTCGATGAAATCGACAAAATGGGCAGCGACATGCGTGGCGATCCGGCGTCGGCGTTGCTGGAAGTGCTCGATCCCGAGCAGAACCACAACTTCAACGATCACTATCTGGAAGTCGATTACGACCTCTCCGATGTGATGTTCCTGTGCACCTCGAACTCGATGAACATCCCGCCGGCATTGCTCGACCGGATGGAAGTGATCCGTCTGCCGGGCTACACCGAAGACGAGAAGATCAACATCGCCGTCAAATACCTTTCGCCGAAGCAGATTACGGCTAACGGGTTGAAGAAGGGCGAACTGGAATTCGACGAAGAGGCGATCCGCGACATCATCCGCTATTACACCCGTGAAGCCGGTGTGCGTGGGCTTGAGCGTCAGATTGCCAAGGTCTGCCGCAAGGCCGTGAAGGAACACGCGCTGGAAAAACGCTTCTCGGTGAAGGTCACCGCGGACATGCTCGAGCACTTCCTGGGCGTGCGTAAATTCCGCTACGGCCTGGCTGAACAGCAGGATCAGATCGGTCAGGTAACCGGGCTGGCGTGGACTCAAGTGGGTGGCGAATTGCTGACTATTGAAGCCGCTGTCGTGCCCGGCAAGGGCCAGTTGATCAAGACCGGTTCGCTGGGTGACGTGATGGTCGAGTCGATCACTGCCGCGTTGACCGTGGTTCGTAGCCGGGCCAAGAGCCTGGGCATTCCCATGGACTTCCATGAGAAGCGCGACACGCACATCCACATGCCGGAAGGGGCAACGCCGAAAGACGGTCCTAGTGCTGGCGTAGGCATGTGCACGGCCCTGGTCTCGGCATTGACCGGCATTCCGGTTCGCGCCGATGTCGCCATGACCGGCGAAATCACTTTGCGTGGCCAGGTGTTGGCAATTGGTGGTTTGAAAGAAAAACTGCTGGCAGCCCACCGGGGTGGAATCAAGACCGTGATCATTCCTGAAGAGAATGTGCGCGATCTCAAAGAGATTCCGGACAATATCAAGCAGGATCTACAGATTAAACCGGTTAAATGGATTGACGAGGTCCTGCAAATTGCGTTGCAATACGCGCCGGAGCCCTTGCCGGACGTGGCTCCGGAGATAGTCGCGAAGGACGAGAAACGCGACGCAGATTCTAAGGAAAGAATTAGCACGCATTAGTACGTATTTGCCTGGGGGGCTTTCTTGACAGCTTTTTAGAGCCCTTGTTATAAAGCGGCTCTTAAGTGTCTGTAGGCCATTCAGCACTCGTTTTTGCTTTCACCAAAAAAACTTAGAATCATACTCAAATAGATATAAGGGGACTTAGAGTGAACAAGTCGGAACTGATTGATGCTATCGCTGCATCCGCTGATATCCCGAAAGCTGCTGCTGGCCGTGCGCTGGACGCTGTAATCGAATCCGTCACTGGCGCTCTCAAGGCTGGCGACTCTGTTGTTCTGGTGGGTTTCGGTACTTTCTCCGTAACTGATCGTCCAGCTCGCATTGGTCGTAACCCACAGACCGGTAAGACGCTGGAAATCGCAGCAGCCAAAAAACCAGGTTTCAAAGCCGGTAAAGCACTGAAAGAAGCTGTCAACTAAGTTCGATTCAGGTTTTTACCCATCCGGGTCGGGGTCATTCCTGACTTGGCAGCGGAGCGGCAGTCCTGACGCAGGTCGCCGGTTCAAGACAACGAGGGGCGCGATTTCGAGCCCTCGATCCGCTCCGCCAGTTACGAGAAGGCGCATCCTCGGATGCGCCTTTCTTCTATCCGGATTCTACCCACGCTCCACGGTTGCCTAATTTTGAAGTTCAACCGTTTCTGGGGGACGCATGCTGCAGAATATCAGGGACAATTCACAAGGCTGGATTGCCAAGACTATTATCGGGGTCATCGTTGTTCTGATGGCCTTGACCGGTTTCGATGCCATTTTCAAGGCCACGTCGCACACTAACGATGCGGCCAAGGTCAACGGTGATGAAATTAGCCAGAACGAGCTGAGCCAGGCGGTCGATATGCAACGCCGCCAGCTCATGCAACAGCTGGGCAAGGATTTCGATGCTTCCTTGCTGGACGAAAAAATGTTGCGCGAATCGGCGCTCAAGGGCCTGATCGATCGCAAGCTGCTGCTGCAAGGCGCAGAAAAATCCAAGTTCGCCTTTTCCGAAGCCGCACTTGACCAGGTCATCCTGCAAACGCCTGAGTTCCAGGTCGATGGCAAGTTCAGCTCCGATCGCTTCGACCAGGTGATCCGCCAACTGGGCTACAGCCGCATGCAGTTCCGCCAGATGCTGGCCCAGGAAATGCTGATCGGCCAATTGCGTGCCGGCCTCGCTGGTAGCGGTTTCGTCACCGATGCACAGGTGGCAGCGTTTGCCCGTCTGGAGAAACAGACCCGCGACTTCGCTTTCCTGAACATCAAGGCTGACCCGTCGGCTGTGAAGCTGACCGACGAAGAGGTCAAGGCCTACTACGACGAACACGCCAAGGAATTCATGACACCGGATCAGGTGGTCATCGATTACCTCGAGCTGAAGAAGTCTTCCTTCTTCGACCAGGTCAGCGTCAAGGACGAAGACCTGCAGGCTGCCTATCAGAAAGAAATCGCCAACCTGTCCGAGCAACGTCGGGCGGCGCACATTCTGATTGAAGTGAGCGACAAGACCACCGAGGCGCAAGCCAAGGCGAAGATCGAAGAGATCCAGAGCCGTCTGGCCAAAGGCGAGAAGTTCGAGGCACTGGCCAAGGAATTTTCCCAGGATCCGGGTTCAGCGAACAACGGTGGTGACCTGGGTTACGCGGGTCCTGGCGTCTACGACCCAGCCTTCGAAAAAGCCCTCTATGCGTTGGCCAAGGACCAGGTCTCCGGTCCGGTTCGTACCGACTTCGGTTATCACCTGATCAAGCTGTTGGGTGTGGAAGCGCCTGAAGTGCCAACCTTCGCCAGCCTGAAGGACAAGCTGACCCGCAGTCTGAAAACCCAGCAGGTCGAGCAGCGCTTCGTTGAGGCGAGCAAGCAACTGGAAGATGCCTCCTTCGAAGCGTCCGATCTGGCCCAGCCGGCGCAGGACCTGAAACTGACCGTTCACACCTCCAAGCCATTCGGCCGTGAAGGCGGTGAAGGGGTAGCGGCCAACCGTGCAGTGGTCACTGCGGCGTTCAGCCCGGAAGTCCTGGATGAGGGTGCGAACAGCACCGCCATCGAGCTCGATCCGGAAACCGTGGTCGTACTGCGTGCCAAGGAACACTTGAAGCCGTCGCAATTGCCGCTGGAAAGCGTGGCTGCCAACATCCGCGGGCAATTGGCCAAGGAACACGCCAGTGCAGATGCCAAGACCAAGGCCGAGGCACTGATCGTCAGCCTGCGCGATGGCAAGACGCCGTTGGATAAAGCGGTCGACGGCCAAGCCTGGAAGGTCACTGAAGCGGCGACTCGCGCTCAGGAAGGAGTTGACCCGGCTGTGCTGCAAGCGTTGTTCCGCATGACCAAGCCAGCTGCGAAAGACAAGCCGACCTTCACCAGCGTAACGCTGGCAGACGGCAGCCTGGTGATCGTGCGCCTCAATGGCGTGAACGAAGCAGCGGCACCGACCGAAGAAGAGAAAGCCCGGTATCGTCGCTACCTCGCTTCGCGCATCGGCCAACAGGACTTTGCGGCCTACCGCAAGCAGCTGGAAAGCGAGGCAGACATCAAGCGTTACTGATGCCTGACCCGCTTTAGCGCTACACCGAAGACCCCGGCCGAAACGCCGGGGTCTTTTTGTTTGGCCGTACGTCCATTGTTGCGGGACTTTTCCCGCAAACCGGGGTCAATCAGCCTGTAACTGTTTTAAGACACAATCGATGCGACGCTAAGCATCGTTCTGTTGCACAATACGACCCGAACTGTTTTCCTCAGGATGTTCAATGTTTAAATCATTTCCCATGCGGGTTGTTGGGCTGGCAGCAGTGCTGGCTGCCGCAGCCGGTTGTTCGTCGAACAAAGGCGCCATCTATGAGCATGAGAAGTTCGACGATTCCGGCACCTTTTCCCGCAGCTATCCGGTTACCGATGCACAGACCTGCGAAGCCGCTCGCCGGGCCTTGCTCAGTCAGGGTTACATCATTACCAGCAGCGATCCCAAGCTGATCAGTGGCCACAAGAGCTTCCAGCAGACCGGTGAAAACCACATGGAGATCAGCTTCAGCGTGGTCTGTACCGATGACGGCAGCGAAGGGCACCACGCAACCGTATTCGCCAACGCCCTTCAGGACCGCTACGCGCTGAAGAAGACCAACAACTCCGCCAGCCTCGGCGTCGGTGTACTGGGATCGGTATCGATGCCGATCGGCTCTTCGGACGATTCGATGGTCAAGGTGGCCAGCGAAACCGTCACGTCGGCCAAGTTCTACGATCGTTTTTTTGCGTTGATCGAAATGTTCCTGCCACCGGAAGCGAAGAAAGCAGCGCACATCACCGAAAAGCCGAAAACCGACCTGGGCGTGCCTGAGGCCAAGGCCACGCCAGCCGCGCTGACGCCAGCTCCGACCACCGCACCGGCCCCTGAGCCAACCCCGGCGGTGCTGACGCCTGCTCCGGTGGAGCCAGCGGCCTCTGAACCGGTCACGCCGCCGCCAGAGACCGCGCCGATCACGCCGGTGCAGAACACCGAGCCTGCACCGTCGGTTGAAGCCATCACGCCACCGGCGAACCCGACCGACTTGCCGCCGCCCAGCGAGCCGATTCCGGCGATGCCTGCCTCCGGCCAGTAATGCAATGCACAACGGGATCGCCCGAGCGATCCCGTTGTCGGCGCAAAGATTGATCCGCATCAGACAAGGCCGCAGTCCTGCGGTTTGTCGCAAAAAACCGATGATAGATTCCTGACTGCCTGCTACGTTTTATTCTGTAGCGACAAGTTGTCGTGCCCGCGTCATTTTTCTTTCACCCGGGCACTTTATGCTCGGGGTGCGAGTCAATTTATTCAGTCGCTTTCAGGCGGTGGGGGATTCAACGATGGACGATTATCAGGAAGAGTTGCTCGAGTACCAGGCATTCGAACTGGACCCGCTGGAGCCAGCAGAAGACGCGACCGAGTTGTAAACGTCAGGCGGACTGGCGATGGCTGCGGCGATATTCGCCGGGGGTTTGCCCGTTCCAGCGTTTGAATGCGCGTTGAAACGCTTCGGCTGAGGCAAAGCCCAACAGGTAGGCGATTTCTCCGAACGCCAGTTCGGTGTCGCGTATGTACGTCATGGCGAGGTCGCGACGGGTATCGTTGAGAATGGCGCGAAACTGCGTGCCTTCCTCGGTGAGTTTGCGGCGCAAGGTCCAGGTGGGCAGCTTCAGGCGTGCCGCCACTTCTTCCAGGTCGGGTTCCCGACCGCCACTCAATAATGGCCCCAGCAGCGCGATAATCCGCTCACGCAGGCTGCGGGTGCGTGTCAGTTGCTCCAGTTCCCGTTCGCACAATTGCACCAAATGCCGCCAGGTGCTCGGGCAATGCTCGCGATTGCGCTGCGCCAGACTGCCCAGGCTTAATCGCAATTGATTGTGTTCGCTGCCAAACACAATCGGACCGTCACCCAGCACATCGTACGCGGCGCGGTAGTCGGGTTGATCGAACTCGATGTCGATGCGTTCTGCCCGCAGCGGGGCAGGGCTGATGCTGGACAGTTGATGCAACCAGCCCGCGATGATCGAATCCACCACGAACCGGTTGTAGGCGTTGTACGGGCTGATGGAGTAAAACCGCAGCCAGGCGCCCTGGGCATCTTCGTGAAAGCTTGATTGCCCGCGATAGTTCGAACCGTACAGCGCTTCGAAGCGAATCAGGCAACGTGCCGCCTCGCGCACGGTCGGCGCCTGGGCTGCCGTGACGCCGGCGAGGCCAGCCTGGCCCAAGCGGCTGAGTTGGCCCATGCGCAAACCCAGCGCCGGGTTGTCGGTCAGTTGGATGGCGGCGTGACCCAGGCGCATGTAGCGCGGGATCGACAGCCGCGCACCCGCTTCACTCAGGCGTGCAGCGTCGAGACCGTATTGTTCGAGCAGCGGCAACGGGTCTTCGCCGTGGCTGCGCACGGCATCGGCCAGGCTGTGAACGAAGCCCACGGACAAATCGCCCAGACGCATCGGTTGCGGTTTCATGTTTACAACCACAGGTTCAACAGGCGCGCACCGTGGGCGTTGCCATCGGCGAACTGGTGCCCATTGCTGTTGAGAAAACTTTGGCCGGCGCTGCCCTGATCCCAGAATTGCCCGCGCAGGAACACACTGATCCCGGCGACGGCCTGACTGCCCGGCGGCTGGCTGGTGAGGGTCAGACGCTGCCAGGCCGAGCCTTCGCTGACCTCGCCGGACTTGAGGGTCACCGAAGGTGGGGGCGACGAGCCGCGGTAGCCCCGCCACGGTTGATCCCAGGCGCCACGGCCCGCGACAAACGCTGGCACCGCGACCAGTTGCACGGCCTGGTCGTCGAGCTTGCGGTAGTTTTCCGGGTACCAGCTGTCGCGACCGATCAGCACACCCAGTCGACCGGCAGGCGTGTCGACGACATTGAGCGATTGCTCGCCATTGCCCTTGATCGCTTCCTGCTCGCCGAACACGGGGTGGATCTGGCGCTGGGGCTGGCCGATGGGCAGGCCTTCGCTGTTGAACACCACGCTGCTGTTGTACAGCGCTCCGCGGCCGATTTTCAGGGTGCCGTCGATGATGCTCGGCTCGGGCAGGACGATGGAGCCGGCCACCAGTGTCACGTGGAATTCTTTGGCCAAGCCGCCAAACAGTGCCTGATAGTCCTTGGCCATCGCCTTGGCTTTCATGCGCAGGTGAGCGTCGTCGAGACGGTTACCGCCATCGGCGCTGATCAGGGCGCGCACGAACTTCAGCGGGTTGCTCACCGCCAGCCAGTTCATCGCTTCCTTGAGGCTGCTGGCCTGGTACAGCTCGTCTTTTTCGCCACTGACCATCAGCCAGGTGCCGACATGTTCGGGCAGCACGACCACGGTTTTACCGTTCAGCAAACCCTGGTCCTGGGCCTTCTGCAAGTAAGCGGCGAGTTTGCGGTGCAAGCGCTCGGGGCTTTGGTAATCGGTGGGGAACAGTTCGGGCTGGATGCCCAGCAGGTTGCCGCGATCGGCAGGTGTGCCCTGGTCGACGGCGAGGTTGATCCGCAGGTCCGACAGGTAATGCCCCGCCGGACGGTCCGCGGCCCACAGGGCGTAGATGCTCAGGACGGCGAGCAGCGCCAGGGAGAATGTCAGGTACAGAAGTTTGCGCATGGGAAAACAGTTGGCAGCCGTGTACGAAAATGGAAGTCTTGCATCCGGATAGGGGTCGAGACTACGGCAAAACAAGGGGTTGGCGAAAGGACTTGGCCTGTTTCGTCGCCGTTTGTGTTTGCGGTTCTGGTCTACACTGGCCACGTAGTACCCACCCCAGCGTCAGCAATGGGCCCCATTGAAGCGCCTTCTCTGGGGATCTGGACTCAGCCGGTTTTCATGAGGGAATACGATGAAATTAGCCATATGGACATTGGCATTGGTGTCGTTGGCCGGATGCACGACGCCAACCATGAACGAGATGCGCCAGGAAGAACCTCGCCAGGTCTTGCATTCAAAAAAAGCCGATAAGGTGGTTGCCGAATGCGTTCAACACCAGTGGCAGGACATGCCGGTGTTTGAGGGTCACTCCGGGGCGACTCTGGAGCGGGGCCTCAAGGGCGGCTACACCGTCGCCACCGTGAACTCGGCGTACTTTGCCGATATCCAGGCAGAGGGTGGCGCAACGGTGATCAAATATTACGCGGCGACCTATCGCTGGATCTCCAGGAAACACCTGTCGGCGATGGAAGGTTGCCTGTGAATTCGAAAAGCCATACGCACACCCGATGAGCAAGATGAACAAACCCGAAGAAGCCCCCGCGGCGTTTCAATCAGCCTGGAACGCTCACGACATGGCTGCCCTGGGCAGTCTGTTCGATCAGGACGCAACGTTCGTCAATCGTTTCGGACACTACGTCCGGGGCGTTGACGAGATCGTGGCGCTCCATGCACCCATTCACGAAACTATCTATCGTGATTCTTCCTTGCAGAACGAGTTGATCGACGTCACCCATCTTGCCGATGGCGTGGCGGTCGTACATTTCTGGAGTCGCCTGGCGGCCGGTAGCGCCCATCCGGCCGGACCACACGAAGTGGATACGCTGATTCTCACCGTGCTGACCCGGCAGAACGAGGTGTGGCGCATTCGAGCCCTGGAGAATGTCACCCTCACCAACCCGCGCACAGGTCAGGCGACCTTGCGCGATTAGCCATGCGGAGCAGGGCTGGTTGGAGCGACGCTGACCTTAAAACCGTTCGCAGGATTGTCGTTCCAGCAACGGTCGCCCATGGCTACTCCATCGCCTCAGCCAGTCCTTGATCCTCGCCCAGAAACCCGCCGCTCTGATGCTGCCACAGTCGTGCGTAGGTGCCGTTCTTGCGCAGCAGTTCGGCATGGGTACCTTGTTCGATGATGCGTCCGTCGTCCATCACAATCAGCCGATCCATGGCGGCGATGGTCGACAGCCGATGGGCGATGGCGATGACAGTCTTGCCTTGCATCATTTCATCGAGGCTTTCCTGGATCGCGACTTCGACTTCCGAATCCAGGGCGCTGGTGGCCTCGTCGAGCAACAGGATCGGGGCGTTCTTGAGCATCACTCGAGCGATGGCAATGCGTTGGCGCTGGCCACCGGAAAGCTTGATGCCGCGCTCACCCACCAGGGTGTCATAGCCGCTATGGCCTTGGCGGTCGCTCAGTTGATTGATGAAACCGTCGGCCTGGGCATTCGCCGCCGCACGGCGGACCTGCGCGTCGGTCGCGTCCGGGCGGCCATAGGCGATGTTGTCGCGAATGGAACGGTGCAGCAGCGAGGTGTCCTGAGTGACCATGCCGATGGCGCTGCGCAGGCTGTCTTGCGTCACCTGGGCGATGTTTTGACCGTCGATGCGAATCTCGCCACTGTCCACGTCGTAGAACCGCAGCAGCAGGTTGATCAGGGTGGATTTACCTGCGCCGGAACGGCCCACCAGGCCGATTTTTTCGCCGGGGCGGATGCTCAGGCTCAGGCCATCGAGCACCTGGCGTTCGCCGTTGTAGTTAAAACCGACGTTGTCGAAGGTCACGGCGCCGCCAGCGGGCACCAGCACGCCGGCGTTCGGTGCATCCTGGACCTTGGGGCCACGTGTCAAGGTCGCCATGCCATCCTGCACGGTGCCGATGTTTTCGAACAGTGAGGTCATTTGCCACATGATCCAGTGCGACATGCCATTGATACGCAGCGCCATGGCGGTAATCGCCGCTACCGCCCCGGTGCCGACTTCGCCCTGATGCCACAGCCACAGGGCATAGCCGCCGGCCCCCATGATCAGCATGACCACCAGCGCCTGGTTGACGATCTCGAACTGGCTGACCAGGCGCATCTGGCGAAAGCCGGTCAGCTTGAAGTCCTCCATCGCCGCGCGTGCGAAGTGCGCCTCGCGCTTGGAGTGGGAGAACAGCTTCACCGTGGTGATGTTGGTGTAGGCGTCCGAAATGCGCCCTGTCATCGATGACCGCGCGTGGGCCTGTTCCTGCCCGACTTGCCCCAAGCGCGGCACAAAGTACAGCATGGCCAGGCCGAACAAGGCGATCCAGGCAATGAAAGGCAGCATCAATTTAAGGGCGAAGCCGCCGGCCAGGGCGATGATCGCGATGAAATAAACGCCGATCCCGGGGACGATTTCGATGACGGTGAACAGGACCTCGCGCACGGCGAGTGCGGTCTGCATCACTTTGGTCGTGACCCGGCCGGAGAACTCATCGGAAAAGAATGAAAGGCTTTGCCGCAGCATCAGGCGATGGAAATCCCAGCGCAGCCGCAGCGGCAAATTGATCGCCAATACCTGGTGCTGGACCAGGGTGCGCAGGGCGACCAGCCCGATGCTGGTGACCAGTACGATGCCGATCCCCCACAGCACTCGACTTTCCTGCGCCTGCGCAGCGCCGCCCGCCTGCCAGGTGGAGAGCAGGTCCACGACCTGCCCAAGAAAGGAAAACAGCCAGGCTTCGTAAATCGACACACTGGCACTGAGCAGCGCAAACGCAAGGATATAACCGCGGGCGCCTCGGGTGCAGGCCCACAGGAACCGCGCCAGACCGACGGGTGGCGGCGGTGCTTCATCGGGTGGGAAAGGGTCGAGTCTTCGTTCAAACACACGAAGCATGGTGGCCTCCAAAAAGTTCCAGTTAAGGCAATTCTGCCAGTTAACGATTGCTTTGCGGCTTTTGCCGTTCGGGGGGGCGGCACGATGGAACAACGACCGACTCGGTGTTTGAGCGCCCGCATGGACACAAGGCTGATTCCAATCCCGCCCCGTCATCGCCTGGCGGGTGTTACTGCACATTTCGATCATTAAGTTGTCAGTTACGGTCATTGAGTGCCGGCGGCGTGACTCTTAGTCTGTCGAACATGACTGACGGGTGCCGAAGAGCTCCCGCACTTTCCGTGATCGTTCGACGTGGAGTTTCCGATGACCGCCGCTCAATACCCGAACCTGTTGGCTCCGCTGGACCTGGGTTTTACCACGCTGCGCAACCGCACCCTGATGGGCTCGATGCACACCGGTCTTGAAGAAAAGCCCGGTGGTTTCGAACGCATGGCCGCGTACTTTGCCGAGCGTGCCCGGGGCGGCGTGGGCCTGATGGTCACCGGCGGTATCGGTCCGAACGATGAAGGGGGCGTGTATTCCGGTGCCGCCAAGCTGACCACCGAAGAAGAAGCACTCAAGCACCGCATCGTGACCCGTGCCGTACACGACGCGGGCGGCAAGATCTGCATGCAGATCCTCCACGCCGGGCGTTATGCCTACAGCCCGAAACAGGTCGCGCCGAGTGCGATCCAGGCGCCGATCAATCCGTTCAAGCCCAAGGAGCTGGACGAGGAAGGCATCGAGAAGCAGATCAGCGATTTCGTCACCTGCTCGGTGCTAGCGCAAACTGCCGAGTACGACGGTGTGGAGATCATGGGTTCGGAAGGTTACTTCATTAACCAGTTCCTCGCGGCCCACACCAACCACCGTACCGACCGTTGGGGCGGCAGCTACGAAAACCGTATGCGCCTGCCAGTGGAAATCGTGCGTCGCGTGCGTGAAGCGGTAGGCCCGAACTTCATCATCATCTTCCGCCTGTCGATGCTCGACCTCGTCGAAGGCGGCAGCACCTGGGATGAGATCGTGCAACTGGCCAAGGCCATCGAGCAAGCCGGTGCGACGATCATCAACACCGGGATCGGCTGGCACGAAGCGCGGATCCCGACCATCGCCACCAAGGTACCGCGCGCGGCGTTCAGCAAGGTCACGGCCAAGCTGCGGGGTTCGGTCGGCATTCCGCTGATCACCACCAACCGTATCAACACCCCGGAAGTTGCCGAGCAGATTCTGGCCGAGGGCGATGCCGATATGGTATCCATGGCGCGTCCATTCCTCGCCGACCCGGATTTTGTCAACAAGGCCGCGCAAGGTCGCGCCGATGAAATCAACACCTGCATCGGGTGCAACCAAGCGTGCCTGGATCACACCTTCGGCGGCAAGCTGACCAGTTGCCTGGTCAACCCGCGTGCCTGCCACGAAACCGAACTCAACTACCTGCCGGTGCAGCAACTGAAGAAAATCGCCGTGGTCGGTGCCGGCCCGGCCGGTCTGGCCGCCGCGACCGTGGCTGCAGAGCGTGGCCATCAGGTGACGCTTTTCGATTCGGCCAGCGAGATCGGCGGTCAGTTCAACATCGCCAAGCGCGTTCCGGGCAAGGAAGAGTTCTTTGAGACCATTCGCTACTTCAACCGCAAGCTGCAGACCACCAACGTCGAGGTCTGCCTGAACACCCGCGTCGACGTGGCGCAACTGGTTGAAGGCGGTTACGACGAAATTATCCTGGCCACCGGCATTGCCCCGCGTCTGCCGGCGATTCCGGGCGTGGAAAACGCCAAGGTGCTGAGCTACCTGGACGTGATCCTGGAGCGCAAGCCGGTTGGCAAGCGTGTAGCGGTGATCGGCGCCGGTGGTATCGGTTTCGATGTTTCCGAATTCCTGGTCCATGAAGGCGTTGCCACCAGCCAGGATCGTGCTGCGTTCTGGAAAGAGTGGGGCATTGATGTGCACCTCGAAGCCCGTGGCGGTGTCGCCGGGATCAAGGCCGCGCCCCATGCACCGGCTCGCGAGGTGTTCCTGCTGCAACGCAAGAAGTCCAAGGTCGGCGACGGCCTGGGCAAGACCACTGGCTGGATTCACCGCACCGGCCTGAAGAACAAGCAAGTGCAGATGCTCAACAGCGTCGAGTACCTGAAGATCGACGACGAAGGCCTGCACATCCGTATTGGCGAGACGGGCGAACCGCAGGTGCTGCCGGTCGATAACATTGTGATCTGCGCCGGGCAGGACCCGCTGCGCGAATTGCACGAAGGCCTGGTGGCGGCGGGGCAGAATGTGCACCTGATCGGCGGTGCCGATGTCGCAGCCGAACTGGATGCCAAGCGGGCGATCAACCAGGGATCGCGCCTCGCGGCGGAGCTGTAACACCTTTTATTCAGGTTGTTCACAAATCCCGTGGCGAGGGGGGCTTGCCCCCGTTCGGCTGCGAAGCAGTCGTATAACGTGTGGCGGCAGGGTATCAGGGCCGCTTCGCGCCCCAACGGGGGCAAGCCCCCTCGCCACAGGTCAGCTGTTAAGATGCCGGCTCTTCACTCAGGGCCGGTATCGATGCTTCTCCCTCCAGACACCTGGCTACCCCAGGCTCCCCTCGAACCCCTTCATCTCGACTGGCTCTCCCAGGCCGGTATCGAAGTCGCCATCCTGCGTCTGGACCAAATTGACCCGCTGATCAGCGGCAACAAATGGTTCAAGCTGATCGAACACCTCAAGATCGCTGAACAGTCTGGCGCCAAAGGCATCATCAGCCTGGGCGGTGCCCATTCCAATCACCTTCATGCACTGGCAGCGGCGGGCAAGCGCTTTGGTTTTTCCACGGTCGGCCTGCTGCGCGGGCATCCTCAGGAGACGCCGACGGTGAAGGATTTGCAGGCCTTCGGCATGCAACTGCACTGGCTGGGTTACGGCGGCTATCGGGCGCGACATGAAGCGGGTTTCTGGTTGCCATGGAAAGAACAGTATCCCGATTTGCATCCAGTGCCCGAAGGCGGTGGCGGGCTAGCGGGAGCACGTGGTTGCATGCCGCTCAAGGATGAGGTCCGCAGCCAATTGAAGGGCTTTGGCTGGAGCGATTACCACGGCTGGTGGCTGGCCTGCGGCACAGGCACGACACTGGCCGGGCTGGTGTTGGCCGAGGCAGGCGAGCATCGGGTGTATGGGGCTCTGGCGGTGCCCGATGATCATGGCGTGGCGCAGTGGGTCGAGCAGGTTGTCGGGCAAACGGCTGAAGCGACCTATGAGCTGATGAATGCCAGCCATGGCGGGTTTGCCAAAGTTGACCCGCCGTTGCTCGCGTTCATCGAACAGACCGAACAGGCCAGCGGTATTCCCCTTGAACCGGTGTACACCGGCAAGGCGCTACTGGCGCTCAAGCAACAGGTCGAGGCAGGCAAGTTTGCCGCGGGCACGCGACTGGTCTTTGTGCACACCGGTGGTTTGCAGGGCCGGCGTGGATTCACTCCACAAAACCTGAAGCACACGGCATAACCCTGTAGGAGCGAGCAGGCTCGCTCCTACAGGGGGCTGGTTGATGTCAGGTGCGCTTGGGCATCATCCGCAGCAAGGTGTTATCGCCCACCACATAGTGGTGATACAGCCCGGCCACGGCATGCAGGCCGATCAGCCAATAACCGATCGTGCCGCCCAGCACATGCCAGCCTTGCAGGCGTTTGGCCAAGTCCTGGTTTTGCGCGATTGGCATTGGCAAATCGAAACCATAGAACATCACCTGGTTGCCCTTGGCGCTGGTGATCAGCCACCCGAGTATCGGCATGGCGATCATGAACAGGTACAGCGCCCAGTGCATCAATTTCGCCAGCGTCGTTTGCCAGTGCGGCGAAGCCGGGAAGATTTGCGGAGCCGGGCCAAGGCTGCGGGCGAACAAGCGCAGCCAGACCAATACGAAGACGGTCAGGCCAAGCATGAAGTGGGATTCGACAATCAACGTGCGCCCGCCACTGCCCTTGGGGAAAATCCCGCGTAACTCGATGCAGGCATAAACCAGGGCCAGCAGGACCAGCATCAACCAATGCAACACGATCGATACGGTGCTGTAGCGCGAGGCGGAGTTTTTCCACGGCATACGGTATTCCTCAGAGGTCCGGTCTAAAGCCACCGCTCGTGTTTGACGGTGTGCTTTAACTGTAATCCGGTTTGCCGGGATTTGCTTGGCGCATACCGGCTTTTCTGCCGCAGACCAACGTGAAAAAAACTTCACTGACGTAAAATAACTGCATGCTGTTTGAAAATGGCAGTTCAGATGTAGGGCGATTCTGTTTGTGCTGTATTTTTAGAATCAGGGTTGAGTGAAGAGAGTGATTGAATAATATTCACCTGGCGTGGCCGCTGATTTAAACCGGTTGCCATGTTTCGGGTATTTATTAATTTTGCGATCAAGGGAATGAATATGAACGGCAGCGAAAATGGGGTGCGTGGCGAAGTGAGTGAATACACGTGGGGAAGAGTGTGGGGCGACGGCACCAAAGAGTTTAATAACGGTGCTATTCAATACCCCGATGGTTCGCTTGAATTTGATGGTCTGACGTTTTACCCAGATGGTGTTGTCATCGATGCAACGGGGCAGCAGGTTGGCCTTGCCGCTGACGGGCAGGTAGCACAGCTTGATGTCGAGCCCGTTGGAGAGGTTCAGGACGCTACGCAACCAACCACTGAAGAAGAGACTGAGCTCAATGAGCCAGAGCAAGAACAGGACAGCTTGAATCAAGCGGGGGAAGGTGAAACGTTAATTATTGAAGATGAAAATGACACACAGTATT
This sequence comes from Pseudomonas sp. NFX15, assembly GCF_049132105.1. Taxonomy (NCBI): domain Bacteria; kingdom Pseudomonadati; phylum Pseudomonadota; class Gammaproteobacteria; order Pseudomonadales; family Pseudomonadaceae; genus Pseudomonas; species Pseudomonas sp. NFX15. Next base: position 74,509 of record NZ_JAFMPV010000003.1, on the reverse strand, counting down.
ACGTTCCTGATGGCAGCGACGAACGATAATTGAACTTGCAATAAGTCGAAAGCAATAAAAAGCCGTAGTACTTGTTTTGGTACTACGGCTTTTTTGTTTATTGGTTTTGTGGCATTTCGCCGTTGGCCAGGCGCTTGTTGATGTCGGCGATCACTTCCGGCAGGTCGGTGATGGTGTCGATCATGTAGTGCGGACGCGAACTTTCGAACATCGCGTGGATGCGCTTGCGCTCGCTGTCCAGTTGATCGCTGCCCAAGGCGCGATAACCTTCGTAGTCCAGGCCCAGCGCGTTGCCCGAGCAGATCAGCGCCACGGTCCACATGCCGGCACGGCGACCTTCGAGAATGCCCGGTACGGTGTCATCGATCTTCACGCATGCCGCCACATCGTCGATGCCCAGGGCGATGACGTTGGCCAGCGCCTGGGCTGGCCATGGGCGACCGTTCGGGACTTCGTCGGTGGCAACCACGTGATCGGCGACGTAGCCGTTGGTGGCGGCCAGTTCGACGACCTTGTCCATGACCTGTTTCGGATAACCGGAGCAGGAACCGATCTTGATCCCTTGCTGGCGCAGGTTGGCGATGGTCTCCAGTGCACCTGGAATCAGTGCCGAGTGCTCGGCGATTTTTTCGATCTGCAGCGGCATGAAGCGCTGGTAGATGGCGGTGACGTCATCGTCGGTCGGCGTGCGGCCGAACACCTTGCGATAACGCTCGGCTACCTCGGGCAGATTGCACAGGGTGCGGATGTGGTCCCACTTGCCCATGCCCATCGGGCCCCGGGCTTCTTCGATGGACACCTGGACGTCGAACTCGGCGAAAGCCTCGACGAAAATCTGCGTCGGGGCGAAAGAGCCGAAGTCGACGACGGTGCCGGCCCAGTCGAGGATGGCGGCTTGCAGTTGGGTTGGGTTGGTGTAGTTCATGTCTCAAATCCTGTAATAAATGACTAATTTGGAATTCGGCTCTTTGTGGGAGTGAGCCTGCTCGCGAAAGCGGTCTTTCATCCAGCATGTGTGTCGACTGACCTGGTCTCATCGCGAGCAGGCTCGCTCCTACAGGGGGATTGCAGTGTGGGTTAGATGTCGAGCACTTCCATCTCGCGCAGCACCTCGCCAATCGCAGCCACGGCCTGGCGCATTTCGTCGGGTTGGACATGGCCGATGCAGCCCACGCGGAAGGTTTCGACCTGGGTCAGCTTGCCGGGGTAGAGGATGTAACCCTTGGCCTTGACCCGTTCGTAGAATTCCTTGAACTGGTAGCGCGGATCGTTCGGGGCATGAAAGGTGGCAATGATCGGCGCCTGGATGGCCGCTGGCAGGAAGCTGCGCAGCCCCAGTCTGGCCATCTCTTCCATCAGTGCGTGGCAGTTGGCGGCGTAGCGCTGGTGCCGGGCCGGCAAACCCCCTTCTTCGTTGTATTGCAGCAAGGCTTCATGCAGTGCGGCGACCACGTGGGTCGGTGGGGTGAAGCGCCATTGGCCGGTCTTGGCCATGTAGGCGTGCTGGTCATACAAGTCCATCGCCAGTGAATGCGAATTGCCGGCCGCGTTGGCCAGGGATTCTTTGCGGGTGAAGACAAAACCCATGCCCGGCACACCTTCCAGGCACTTGCCGGAAGCCGCGATCAGTGCGTCGAAAGGCACTTGCTGCGCGTCCACCGGCAACGCGCCGAAGGAACTCATGGCGTCGATGATCAGGCGCTTGCCGTGGTTGGCAACGACCTGGGCGATCTCCGGCAGTGGATTGAGGATGCCGGTGCTGGTTTCGCAGTGGATCAGGGCCACATGGCTGATGTCAGTGTCGGCACGCAGCAGGCGGTCGACGTCGGCCGCGGTGGTTGGCTCGTCTTCGGCGGTTTCGAAGGTGCTGAAGGCGCGTCCCAACACTTCGCAGATCTTCGCCAGGCGCTTGCCGTAGGCACCATTGATCAACACCAGTACCTTGCCGTCCCGTGGCACCAGTGTGCCGATCGCTGCCTCGACCGCGAAGGAGCCGCTGCCTTGCAAGGGCACACAGTGATGGGTGGCGGCGCCATTGATGATCGCCAGCAGCTGCTCGCAGAGGCTGGCGGTCAGTTGATTGAAGCGGTCATCCCATGATCCCCAGTCGACCATCATCGCCTGACGGGTGCGCAGCGACGTGGTCAACGGGCCGGGGGTGAGCAGGATGGGTTCGGCAGTACTCATTCTCGTGTCCTCGCATTCGATGGGATGAACCTACGGGGCTTAAATTGCAATTTGCCGATTTATCAATCAAATTGTTTGTTGTTATGCCAGCCATCAGTGAGGCTTATTCATGAACCTGTTTCAGCTCCGCGCCTTCGACGCCGTGGCCCGGGAGGGCAGTTTTACCAGGGCGGCGGCGCGGTTGTTCATCAGCCAGCCGGCCGTCACCGGGCACATCAAGGCGCTGGAGGAGCACTACCAGATCACCCTCTTGCGGCGCACTGCCCGACGAGTGGAACTGACCGAGGAGGGCACCAAGCTGGCGGCGATCACCCGGGCGATGTTCGGCCTGGCCGAGGAAGCGCAGGTTATGCTCGAAGCCAACCGACAATTACTCACCGGGCGCCTGGAGGTGGCGGCGGACGGGCCGCACATGGTCATGCCGATGCTCGCCAGCCTGCGTGCGCGTTATCCGGGGATCACGGTGAACCTGCGCCTGGGCAACGCCCAGGAAACGTTGGCCGCGTTATTGTCCGAGCACGCCGACGTGGCGGTGTTGACCGAGGTCGAACCGCGCAAGGGCCTGCACCTGCAAGCGCTGAGTGAGTCGCGGATCTGTGCCTTGGTGCCGGACAGTCACCCGTGGGCGCAGAAGACCCAAGGCGTGCAGCTCAAGGAACTGGACCAGGTAATCATGGTGCTGCGCGAACCGAGTTCGATTACCCGGCGTACGTTTGATGAGGCGTGTGCCCAGGCCAATGTCAGCCCGCGCGTATTGCTCGAACTGGACAGCCGCGAAGCGGTGACCGAGGCGGTGGCCGCCGAACTGGGTGTGGGGGTGGTGTCATCGGTGGAGGTCAGTCATGACCCGCGGGTGGCGGCGGTGCCGATCGTTGGTGAAGGGTTGGTGAATCGGCACATGATCGGGTGCATGGAGCGGCGGCGGGATTTGCGCTTGATTCAGGCGTTTTTTGGCTTGGCGCCGATCAGGTAGACCGAGGCGTTTGCTTTCGCGAGCAGGCTCGCTCCTACAGTGTTTTGCGTCGCAAAATATCGGCGACTCATATCAATCCTCTGTAGGAGCGAGCCTGCTCGCGAAGGGGCCGGGCCGGCCTACACCAGACTCTCGCGCACCATCTCCAGAAACGTCGCCACCACCCGCCGCGAACTCTGTTCGCGCAAGCACACCAAGGTTTCCGTCAACCGGCGTTTGCAATCGATAATCGGCAACGCGCACACCCGGGAGTCCGCGCCAAACTCGGCCGCCGAGACCACCCCGACACCAATCCCTACCACCACCGCCTCCCGCGCAGCCTCCCGGCCCTCGACCTGAATCGCCGGGCGAATGCGAAACCCCGCGCCGGCCATTTCCTCCTCCAGCGTCTGGCGCGTCACCGAACCGATTTCGCGCAATACCAGCGGCGTGTCGTCGAGGTCGGCGAGGGTGATGGCGTCGCGGTCGGCCCACGGATGGTGGCGCGACACGAACGCCACCATCGGGTCGTTGCGCAGGGGCAAGGAGATCAGCCGTTCATCGCTGACGTCACGGCCCAGCAACGCCAGGTCAGCCTGATAGTTGAACAGTCGAAACAACGATTCGTCGGTGTTGCCGGTTTCGATCTTCACGCTGATGCCGGGGTAGCGCTCGCAGAACCGCGCGATCTGTGGCAGCACATGCACCGGCGCATCCACCGCCAGGATCAGGCTGCCGGTTTGCAGGGCCTGGGAATCCTGCAACAGTTCCTGGGCTTCGGCCTCGATCACGAACAGCCGTTGAGTCACGCTGAGCAGGCGTTCGCCAAGGTCGGTCAGGCGCACTGAGCGTTTGTTGCGATGAAACAGCAACACGCCGTAGCGTTCTTCGAGTTTGCGCACCTGGTCGGAGATCGCCGGTTGCGTCAGGAACAGTCGTTCGGCGGCTTTGGTAAAGCTGCCATGGACGGCCACGGCATGGAACGCTTTGAGCTGGGCGTGGGAAACCGACACGGGGAATCTCCAGTAACAAGCTGAGCTTATTTTGGAAATACGATAAATCGATTTCACTTATTAATCAGTAATTGTTTTTATCCACCTCAGCCCCGCCGCCTGGTCCGTCGAACAGCGGCGGGTGCCATGAGCCTGGGCGTGCATTTACAGGACTCATCTGACCGATATCCGCCGTAGGGACAGGGCGATATCGCAGTGCTCAACAATAAAAAAACAGGCGTTTTCTTCCAATTCTGCCGGCACACTCACACCCTGAGGTCAGAACCACAATGAACAAGCACATCGGCACCATCAAGCGTTGGCGCGTGCAGATCTTCGCGATTACCTGGCTCGCCTACGCCGCTTTCTACTTCACCCGCAAAGCCTTCTCGGTGGCCAAGCTTGGCATCGCCGAAGACCCGACCTTCATGCTCGACAAGATGGCCATGGCCAACCTCGACGCCATCTACCTGACGGCCTATGCCGTCGGTCAATTCACCTGGGGCATCCTCGCCGACCGCTTCGGCCCAAGGGTCGTGGTATTGGGCGGGTTGCTGATTTCCGCGGGCGCGGCACTGGTGATGGGCAACTTTGCAACGCTACCGATTTTCGCCACTTGCATGCTGATTCAGGGCCTGGCGCAGTCCACCGGTTGGTCGGGGCTGTGCAAGAACCTTGGCAGTTTCTTTCCCGCCGAGCAGCGTGGGCGGGTACTGGGCCTGTGGAGTTCCTGCTATGCCTTTGGCGGGCTCGTGGCCTCGCCGTTTGCCGGCTGGTTTGCCTATACGCAGTTTGGTACCTGGCATGCGGCGTTCGTTTCCAGTGCGGCGGTGGTTGGGCTGGTCGCCGTGCTGTTTTTTATTTTTCAACGCAACAAACCGGAAGACGTGGGCCTGCCTGCGGTGGAGCCCGAACCTGAGCTGACCGCCGAGCAAGCCTATGCGCAAAGCAAAATCAGCGTTTGGGAACCGTTAAAGGAAATCCTGCGTAACCGCACAGTGCTGGTGCTGGGGTTGGCGTACTTCATGCTGAAACCGGCGCGCTACGCCATTCTGCTGTGGGGGCCGGTGATTGTTTTCGAGCAGATGCCTTCGGTGGGCAAGGTCGGCGCGGCGATCATCCCGACTTCGTTTGAGCTGGCAGGTTTGCTCGGGCCAATCATGATCGGCCTGGCTTCGGACAAGTTGTTCGGTGCCCGGCGCATGCCCGCGTGTGTGATCAGCCTGTTGGCGTTGACCGTGTCCCTGGCCCTGTTTATGGGCGCCTTGCACACCGGGAGCGTGGCCTTGGTGGTGGCGCTGTTGTTCTTCATGGGCCTGACCCTTTACGGACCGGACTCGATGATCAGCGGCGCGGCGGCTATCGACTTCGGCAAGGCCAAGGCGGGTGCGACGGCGGCCGGTTTCGTCAACGGTTGCGGTTCGGTGGGCGCAGTGCTCGGTGGCTTGCTGCCGGGTTACTTCGACTCGGTCACCGTGTTTATCGTCTTCGCCGGCTGCGCGATGTTCTCGGCACTGGTGTTGATCCCGCACTGGAACAGCCGCCCCGGTGGCCTGAAAACCAACTACCCCTTCGTGCCCAATCGGGCGATGAGCATCAAACCGCTGCGTACCTGAATCCTGTCCCTCGCGGCCTGCTGCGTCTGCGGCAGGCCGGCGTGTGGGCGACTGACTGGAGATTGACCCATGAGACCCTTTTGGCTGGACCAGGCCTTGAAGGCGGATACATCCGAAACCTGCCCGCCGCTGGTGGGCGACTGCCGCGCTGACGTATGCATTGTCGGTGGCGGCTATACAGGGTTGTGGACGGCGATCATGCTCAAGGAACAGAACCCCGAACTGGACGTGGTGCTGATCGAAGCAGACATCTGCGGCGCCGGCGCCAGTGGACGCAACGGCGGTTGCGCATTGTCGTGGTCGGCCAAGTATTTCACCCTTGAACGGTTGTTCGGCGTTGAAGAAGCGGTACGCCTGGTCAAGGAGTCCGAGCGCAGCATCCACGCCATCGGCGCCTTCTGCGAGCAGTACGCGGTGGACGCCGACTACCGCCTCGACGGCACGCTCTACACCGCCACCAACCGTGCGCAATGCGGCTCGACCGACGCGGTGATTGCCGCGCTGGAGCGCCACGGCATCAACTCGTTCACCCAGCGCCCGGTGGCCGATGTGCAGCGCATGGCCGGCTCGGCGAAGCATCTCGAAGGCTGGTTTTCTCCGGCGGCAGCCAGTGTGCAGCCGGGTAAGCTAGTGCGCGGTCTGCGCCGGGTCGCCTTGCAGTTGGGCGTGAGGATTCACGAAAACACCGCGATGACCGGGCTGGATGAGGGCAAGCAGGCGGGCATTCAAACCGCCAGCGGCACGATCCGCGCCGACCGCGTGGTGCTGGCGATGAACGCCTGGATGGCCCGGGCGTTCCCGCAGTTCGAGCGCAGCGTGGCCATCGTCTCCAGCGACATGCTGATCACCGAACCACGGCCGGATTTGCTCAATGACATCGGCTTGACCAGCGGGGTCACGGTGCTTGATTCGCGGATTTTCGTGCACTACTACCACAACACCCCGGACGGCCGGATCATGCTCGGCAAGGGCGGCAATACCTTCGCCTATGGCGGGCGCATGCTGCCGGTCTTCGATCAGCCTTCGCCCTATGCCGGTTTGTTACGGAACAGCCTGGCGGATTTCTTCCCGGCCTTTGCCGACGTCAAGGTCGAGGCGACCTGGAATGGTCCGTCGGACCGCTCAGTGACCGGGCTACCGTTTTTCGGGCAAATGAGCGCCAGTGGCAACGTGTTCTACGGTTTCGGTTATTCCGGCAGCGGTGTCGGGCCGTGTCATATGGGCGGGCAGATCCTGGCGTCGATGGTGCTGGGCCTGGACAACCCCTGGACCCGCTCGCCGCTGATCAACGGACCGTTGGGGTTCTTCCCGCCGGAACCGATTCGCTACCTCGGTTCGCTGATGGTGCGCAACGCCATCCGCCGCAAGGAGCGCGCCGAGGATCACGGGCATCGGCCGCGGCATCTGGACGTACGCCTGGCGAAGTTCGCTGCCGCGGCCGGCAAGGCGGACAAGGGCTGAACGTCAAGGCGCCAGCCATCTAGCGGTTGAGCAGCCAGTCGAACAGCAAGCGGCTATCGCCACGGGGTTCCCGCGCAGGTCGGGCTTGGAGCGCCGGACCCAGGGTCGTACAGAGCACCGGGCGATCCGGATCACTGTCGAGGAACATCACCCAGACTTCGTTGCCGGCCATGGGCAAGCGCGTGGGGTCGATTCGCTCCTCGGCGGCGGTCAGCGCCAACGGCAGCCACAAGCCGCCAGACGCATCGGCGCTTGCTGGCGTGGCGGGCCAGAGGCTCACCTGAACCCGGCCGTGTTCATCCAGCCTTGCCGGTTGCCCGCCCAGGCCACTGATCCGGCCGGGCTGATAGCCGGGAATGCTCGGCCGCGGTTGCTTGAGTGCGGGCCTGAACACCGACGACCAGGGGATGGCACTGAAATGATTGCGGTAACCCAGGGCCACACCCACTGAGTCGTCGAGCAGAATCGAGGATTGACGTCCCTGATGGCGCACGTCGGTCACCAGCCATTGATCGTTGAAATTGGCCAGCGGATGCTCGGCCACCTGCACGATCCGGCCGCTGTGCAATGCGCCGTGGTTGCTTTGGCCGTGGATCTGCAAGTGGCGGCAGCGCATGCGCTCCAGTTGGCGCCGGCCGAGTTGGTCGCGATGTTGTTGTTCCGGGCTCAGACGCTGCTCCGCCGGGGCGAGCGTGTGATTGGCGGCGCCGTCGTCGATGTCCGGTTCACCTGGGCTGCTGGCACCGGCCCGCTCGAATGAGCGCGGGGCGTCATGGCGCTGGAACAGTTCGCTGATCACCGGTTGAGCATCGACAACGTCGCCGCGCAATGGCATCAGCAGCGGTTCCTGGGGGAAGCTCAGGCTGTCATCGGCCAACACCAGCACATGGCCGTCGCGCTGATGTTCGAAGTGATAGTGGATGCCTTCTTCTTCGCACAAGCGTTGCAGCAAGGCCAGGTCGGTTTCTTCGTACTGAATGCAAAAAGGTCGCGGCGGATAGTGCCCGGTCGTCAGATCGAAGCAATAGCTGCCCGGGGGCAGCGCGTGTTCTTCCAGGAGCTGGCGCAGGATCATCGGCACGCTGCTGTGCTGGAAAATGCGCCGGCGACGTTGTTGCTCCAGCGCCTGGAGATGGGGCACCAACACCAGTTTGTAGGCGACCCTGTGTGCGCTTCGGTGCTCGCAACTGGCGCTGTGCAACCGGCCATGAATGCCTTGCTCGTGGCCCAGATCAAGAAATGCCGGCTGGTGCAGCAAGCGTTCGAGGTTCAGGGCCGGTGCCAGCCCGATGACCTCGATCTCGAATCGATAGGGCTGGTTGAGGGCTTCATGACCGCTGAACCCGAACACCTGGAAACTCAGGTCGTCGTCCAGGAGGGTCAGGGTGACGGGACTTTCCTTGTCGTTGTGCATCGGACACGCTGCGGCCGTGGAGTAGGCTGCAGAGCGTACGAAACCCCGGCGCATAACGGGCACCCTAAAGTGACATTTCAGAATCGCCCTACAACCGCTGGTGAAGATGTCGATGCCAGTGGGATTTTTTGGTCGATTGCCAACTTTAGGCCGTATAAACTTGCGCAAAGCGTCGGCCAGTAGATGTCTCGGCGCCACAGATGCCACAGATAAGAGAGTGAGAAATGGGCGCACAGTGGAAGGTTAAACACAAAGAAGCAGCAGCCAATGCCAAGGGCAAGATCTTCGGCAAACTGGTGAAGGAAATCACCATTGCTGCGCGCAACGGCGCCGATATCACGACCAACGCGCATTTGCGCCTGGTGGTCGAACAGGCCAAGAAAGCGTCGATGCCGAAAGAAACCCTGGACCGCGCCATCAAGAAGGGCGCCGGCCTGTTGGGCGAGACCGTGCAGTACCATCGCGTGACCTATGAAGGGTTCGCACCGCATCAGGTACCACTGATCGTTGAGTGCGTGACCGACAACATCAACCGTACCGTGGCTGAAATCCGCGTGGCGTTCCGCAAGGGCCAACTCGGCGCTTCCGGTTCCGTGGCCTGGGATTTCAACCACGTCGGCATGATCGAAGCGTCGCCGGACACCCCGGACGCCGATCCGGAAATGGCCGCCATCGAAGCCGGTGCACAGGATTTCGAGCCGGGTGAAGAGGGCGCGACCCTGTTCCTGACCGAGCCGACTGATCTCGACGCGGTACAGAAAGCCCTGCCGGAACAAGGTTTCACCGTGCTGTCGGCCAAGCTGGGCTACCAGCCGAAAAACCCGGTCAGCGGCTTGAGCGATGAGCAGATGGCAGAAGTTGTAGCATTCCTCGAAGGCCTGGATAACCATGACGACGTGCAGGACATGTTTGTCGGGTTGGCGGGTTGATCGAACTGGTTTGGATCTGACCTGTGGCGAGGGGGCTTGCCCCCGTTCGGTTGCGCAGCAGCCGTCGCTTTTGGGACGGCTTCGCCGTCCAACGGGGGCAAGCCCCCTCGCCACATTGTTTTGTATTTACAGTTTGAACTCAGCTAATTCCTGGACTATTTCATCAAACCCCGGTCGCGCCAGCACCTGCGGCTGACAGCAACGCCGCTCCAGATCCTCCAGCACCCCACGCTGTTCCTCGCTCAACCCCGAATCAATCCGCACCAGCAATTCCCCCAGCAACACGCCAAACGCCCGCACTTCAATGCGCTGCAAGGCTCGGCTTTCCAGACTGTCGGCAATCGCGTGGAACGACGCGGCGCCAAAGTCCCCGAGCAAGCAATCACCCTGTTCATTCCACAGGATATTGTGCCCGTACAGGTCGCCATGGGTGATGCCGTGACCGTGCAGATGCTCGGCCACCGAGGCGATGCCTGCGGCAATGCGCAGCGCCACCGCTGCACTGAAGCGCAAATCGTCGGGGTAGATGTCGCGGCTGCACGAGGCCAGGCTGGGCAGGGCGGCGAGGTTTTGGTAGCTCGGTGCGATCAGCTGCATCACCAGCCCGGCGGTTTGCTGCGGGTGATCGACAATGCGCCCTTCGACGCGGATCAGGTTCGGGTGCAGGCCTGCGGTGATGCAGGCGTTCATCTCGTGCAGGGGCGAGCCGTCGCTGGTCATTTCGCCCTTATAGAGCTTCACGGCAACATCCATCGGCGGCTGGTCGGCCGCTTGCCAGACGGCTTGATGAATCACCCCGGACGCCCCTTCGCCGAGTTTTTTCGCCAGGCGCAGGGCCGACCAGTCAATGCGCGGCGTGGCATCGAGGGCGGCGGCATCGGCTTCGGTTTCCAGCGGGTTACCGGCGTAGGCCAGCCAGGTCAGGCTGGGCAATTCCAGCAGCCATTGCGGCAAGTCGGTCATGCGGTTGGCAGCGATGCGGATCAGTTCCAGTCGATGGCATTGGCGCAACGACTCGGGCAATGCCTGCAAACGGTTGCCGGCAAGCATGAGTTTTTGCAGCGACGGGCGCTCGCCCAATTCGGTGGGCAAGGTTTCGATGCAGTTGTCGGTGAGAATCAGCCAGCGCAACAGCGGTGGCAGCGCCGCACCGGGCACATCGACGATGCCATTGGCCTTGAAGCCGATCATTGTCAGCGCCGCGCATTGGCCCAGGCAGGCCGGCAACTCGGTGAAGCGGTTATCGGAACAGAACAGCACGCGCAAACGGGTCAGGCGATGCAGGTCCTCGGGCAGTACGCTCAAAGCGTTGCCGCTGAGGTTGAGCACTTCCAGCGAGTCCGCCAGGTCGAAGATCTCCCGAGGGAATTCGGTCAGGCCTTCGACCAGATCCAGGCGCGTGATGCCCGACAACTCGCCAGCACGCAATTGAGCAAGGGTATGCATGAACAGATTCGCCATTGACCAAGGGGAGGGCGCGAGGCCCTGGAAATGCGCGACATGATAGCGGGAAAGCGGCGGTGACTGTCAGGCCGCCTGCCCGCGAAGGGGCCCGTCAATGCAACAAAAAAACCGCCCTCAAGCCGATTCCCGGATCTCAACCAATTGCCCCAACCGGCTGCGGGTGCGCGCCAGGTCTATCGCATCGCCGCCAAGGCTTTCGCGCAGGGAGTGTTGCCCGAGCAAGGTCAGGTGCTTGTCCTGGTCGTACAGCACGTCGATGAGGTTGATGAAACGCTGCTGGACGGCAATCGAGCATTCTCCGACCAGCGGCAGGTCATCGATGATCCAGCGGTCGAAATGGCGGCACAGTTCCAGATAGTCCATGACGGCGGTGGGTTGGTCGCACAGGTCGGCGAAGGTAAAGCCGATGCGCCGGCCTTCGCGCAAACGGGCCTGGAAAAGCCGGGTGCCGACCGGCAGCGATACGGCGGGAGCGGCGTGCGGCGGCAACTCCAGTGCCTGGCGCTGCGTCGCGGTGGCTGGCCACACGTAATGGCCTTGGGTGAACACCTGTTGCGCATGGCTCGGCAACTGGCTGCGATAGTCGTGCGGCCCGCCGACTTCCATCACCTGCATGCGCGCATTGATCAGGTCGATCACCGGTTTGAAGCGTGCGTGGTACAGCGGATTGGGCAGCAGGCCTTCGGGTGGGTAATTGGAGGTCAGGAGCAACAGGATGCCGCGCTGGAACAGGGCCTTGAACAAGCGGGTGATGAGCATCGCATCGCCGATGTCGTGCACATGGAACTCATCGAAACACAGCACCCGGCAATCGCTGAGCAGTTCGTCGAGGGTGAGTGCCAACGCGTCGTCGTGTCCACGGTGCTTGAACATGCCCTGGTGCAGGCGGGCGAAAAATTCATGGAAGTGCAGGCGCTGTTTTTCCACAAGGGGAATGGCCCGAAAAAACCCGTCGAGCAGCCAGCTCTTGCCGCGCCCCACAGCACCGTGCAGGTAAAGGCCGGGAAGGGTTTTCGACGAGCCGCTCATCAGCATCGCGGCATGCCGGGCCATGCAGTCGATGACCCGTTGTTGGCTGTGACTGAGGGTGTAGCCCTGGCCGTGGGCCTTGTGGCGAAAGTAGTCGTGGATGACCTGGCTTGTCGCGGCGCCGGCGGCCGTCGGGGCCTGGCCAAAGAGGCGACGCAACGTGTGCCAGCGTGACGTGAGTCGCTTGCGGATGGGCGGTCTAACGGCCACTGGGGTTTCACCTCGGGTTGGCGGGCAGGCTCCTGGCGCTGCGGCGCCATAGTGTAACCAGAGCAGGGAATCGGCTTCCAGTTGTCCTGCGATCCTGAGCTATCGTCACCTCACCGCTCCCACAGGGACAATGGCAATCAGAATTGCGTGGTCTGCCTGAGCATTTGCGCGGCCGGTGTATCCGTCGGGCTGACCATCGCGTAGTTGTAGCCGCCTCCCGACCAGTACTCGGCCTGCAGTCCGCCGTCGCTGCGGCTGCCACGGGGCAGCAGAAAGTTTTTCGGCCCGGGCGGGCGCACGTAGAAACTGATTTTCTGCCCGCCCTGGTTTTCGTAGACCACCATCGCCGCCGGGCCTTGATCGGTGCTCAGCAGGCGCCCGCTGACCGGTTTGAAACCCGCCTGCGACAGGTCGGGCAGGCGATGGGCTTGGGTGAAGTAGCGGTCGAGCCAGCCCTGCATGTCACCGCCACCGTCGACTGTGTAATCGGCCGGCAACAGGCCTTGCTGGGCAATCAAGCGATAGGCCTGCATCGCGTCGGCCATCGGCGCGGCGCTGCTGAGCAGGGTCATCTCTCGCGCTTGCCAACCGCTGAAACCCCCGACACTGACCGCGATCAACAGCACCGCCGCGCTGGCCAGGTGGCGGCGCGACTGGCGTTTCAGGCGCTGGCGAATCACCACTGGATCAAGGTCGGGGTTGGCCGGTTGCTGCAAGGCGCCGCCGAGGGCCGCGCGCAGTTGCTGGGCGTCGCGTTGCCAGGCGCGTATTTGGGCGTCAACGTCGGGGTTGTTCGCCAGGTACGTTTCGACCAGGCGCCGATCGGCGTCGCTCAGTTGGTGGTCGACGTAGGCATGCAGGTCACGCTCGCTGGGGGGCAGGCTGATCATTTGAGTCTCCGCAGGGAAGGGCGGTTGATTTCGCCATCGCTGAGTTGGCGCAGGGCCTGGCGAGCCCGGGACAGGCGGGACATCACGGTGCCGGTAGGGACATCGAGAATCTCGGCGACCTCTTTGTAGCTCAAGCCTTCCACCGACACCCAGAGCAGCAGCGCGCGTTGTTCGGTGGGCAGTTGATCGAAAGCGCTGAGGGTCGATTGGGCAATGACGGTGCGCTCCACCGAAGGCTGGGCATCATCACGGCCGGTGAAAAAGTCGAGCATGCGTGCGTAGCGCCGGGAGCGGCGGTGGGCATCGAGAAATTGCCGGTAAAGAATCGCAAACAGCCAGGCGCGCAGGTCGCCTTCGGCGCGTTTGCCACCCCAACTCGATAGCGCCCGTTCGAGGCTGGCCTGCACCAGGTCGTCGGCGCTGCTCGGGTTGCGCGTCAAGGACACGGCAAACCGGCGCATGCCGGGAATGATTTCTCTCAATTGTTCGTCGATTTCGTTCATGAAGTGCTGACTAGTCACTACGCTATGGACTAGGAAGACGCCCGAAACCTGAGGTTATTCCACGCCTGAAAAAATAAACACCGCACGAAGGAATAAACCGGCGTGTGGTTCGTCTGCTTGATTCTTCTCACTTGTGGCCGATGGCCCTGGAGTCTTTCATGGTAGATCGATCATCACCGCCGACACGGCCACCCTTGAGTGCGGTGAGCGTGGCGTTGCGCCTGGCGGGCATTGGCGTGGTCGTTGCCGTCGTGGCGGGGGCGTTTGCCTACGTCAATGGCACCTTCGACCCACAGCGCCTGACCCCGAAAAAATTGATCAACGTGCTGGAAACCAACAACGGTGTGCACCCGGGGTTCCGCCGCAACCACTCCAAAGGTGTGTGCGTGATCGGCCATTTCGAGAGCAGCGGGGAGGCGCGCAGCTATTCAAGCGCTCAGGTCTTCAATGAAGCGCGCACGCCGGTGGTAGGGCGTTTCGCCCTGCCGGCCGGCAACCCTTACGCGCCGGACAATGCGGTGCCGATTCGCAGTATGGCGTTGCGCTTTACCCAGGCTAACGGCCAGCAGTGGCGCACCGGGATGAACAGCATGCCGGTGTTCCCGGTGGGCACGCCCGAAGCGTTCTACCAGTTTCAACAAGCCCAGTCGCCGGACCCCGCGACCGGCAAACCCGATCCCAAGGCCGTGCCCGCGTTCTTCGGCGCGCACCCCGAGTCCGCGCCGTTTCTGGCCTGGGTCAAGACGGCCAAGCCGTCGGCCAGTTACGTCACGGAAACCTACAACAGCGTCAATGCGTTTTACCTGGTCAACGCCGCCGGCCAAAAGCAAGCCGTTCGCTGGAGCATGGTGCCAGTGGCTCAGGACGCACCGGGTGCGAGCGCGCCATCGGGCAATGATTTCCTCGAGAAGGACCTGGTAGAACGTATCGCCGCCGGCCCGTTGCGTTGGCAATTGAACATCACCCTGGCCAACCCGGGGGACCCGGTCAACGATGCGAGCAAGGCCTGGCCCGAAGGGCGCAAGGTGTTGAACGCCGGCACCCTGGTGCTGGAAAAGGAACAGCCGCAACTCAACGGCGAATGCCGTGACATCAACTACGACCCGCTGGTGTTGCCGGCCGGCATAGAAGGTTCCGACGACCCATTGCTCACCGCGCGTTCAGCCGGTTACGCCAATTCCTACCTGCGCCGCACCAGCGAAGTCAGCCAGTTGCCCGCCGCCAAACCGGAGGCCCAGCAATGAGCACTCAACCGACCCACTTCGCCCCCTTGGCGCGCCTGCTGCACTGGCTGATGGCGCTGATGATCCTCGCGATGCTGTTCATTGGCGCCGGCATGGTTGCCTCGGTGTCCGAGCGTCATGAGTGGTTGATTCACCTGCACAAACCCCTGGGCGTCGCGATCCTGCTGTTAGTGATCGTGCGGTTGGTGGTGCGTTTTTCCACCACGCAGCCACCGCTGCCGGCGGACTTGCCGGCCGTGCAGGTTCTCGCGGCCAAGGCCTCGCATGTGTTGTTGTATGCATTGATGCTGGTGTTGCCACTGCTGGGCTGGGCGATGATTTCGGCGTCGGGCGAACCGGTGATGCTCAGCAGTTCGCTGCAACTACCGTCGATCCTGCCGGCGAATGCGCAGGTGTTTGCGTTTTTGCGCAAGGCACACGGGTACCTGGCGTACCTGCTGTTCCTGACCGTGTTGCTGCATTTGGCAGCAGCGTTGTTCCACGGTTGGGTGCGCCGTGACGAGGTGCTGGACAGCATGTTGCGGGGCAAGGACAGCGATTAAGAGGACGCGGGTCAATAATTGTGGCGAGGGGGCTTGCCCCCTCGCCACAGGTACTTCGGTTGCAGCTTGTATGAGGTTAAATCAGCGCAAGGTATCAACCATATCGGCCAGGGTGGTCAGTACATCCTTGCCCAGTTGCTTGGAACGCTTACCCGACCAACCGGTTTGCGCGTTCGGGTGGTCGTCGTGGTCCTTGAAGGGCATTTCCAGGGTCAGCGCCAGGCAGTCGAACTTCTGCCCCACACTGTTGCAGGCCAGGGTCATGTTGGCTTTGCCCGGTTCGTCACGTACGTAGCCGTACTTGGTCTGGAAGTCCTTGGTGGTGTGCTTCAGGTGCGTGCGGAAATGCTCTTCGAGCTTTTCCAGGCGCGGGGTGTAGCCCGGATTGCCTTCGCAACCGGCCGTGAACACGTGGGGGATTTCCTCATCGCCGTGCACGTCGAGGAACATGTCGACGCCGTATTTTTCCATCTGCTGCTGGACGAACAAGACTTCCGGGCTGATGTCCTGGCTGGCGCTCTGCCAGGCGCGGTTCAGGTCCTGGCCCATGGCGTTGGTGCGCAGGTGACCGTGGAACGCACCGTCCGGGTTCATGTTGGGCACCAGGTACAGGTCGGCGCCGGCCAGCAGTTTGTTCAACACCGGATCGTCGTGTCTTTCGAGGCGTTCGATCACGCCTTCCATGAACCATTCGGCCATGTGTTCGCCCGGATGCTGCTGGGCAATCATCCACACCTTGCGTCGGCCTTCGGCACCGGTGCCTTTGCGCAATAACTGGATGTCGCGACCCTCGACACTTTTGCCGGTGGCCAGCAACTCGGTGCCGGCCTTGTTCAGCGCCTGCTCGATCAGCCAGTCGTGGCGACCACGGCTGTAGGGCTCGAAGTAGGCGAACCAGGCGTGGGTCTGCTCGGCTTCTAGGCTGAAACGCAGGCAGTCGCCTTCGAAAATGGTCGGCACGCGGAACCAGTTGACGTGGTCGTAGGACGCGACCGCCTGATAGCCGGTCCAGGCCTTGTTATAGGACGATTGGCTGGCGTTGTTCAGGCGAAACCAGTGGTCTTGGCCAACGTGCAGGCCGCTGGCCTTGAAGTGAAACCACTGGAAATGATTGCTTTTGGTGTCGGGGCGGATCGCCAGCAGGGGCTTGAGCGGGTCGCTGACGTCGATCACCTGGATGTTGCCGCTGTCGAAGTTGGCAGTGATGTCGAGAGAAGGTTTAGCCACGGTGGGGTTCCTGATCAAAATGCTTATGGCGGCTACTTTACACGCAAGCGCAGGGCCGTAGGAGCGTAGAAAAACCGCCTCATCCCCCAAGGCATCTGTTCACGTTGCGACTCAAGGTTTGCCGCGAAGTCCTCTACCCAAGCGTAGCGATCATCCGTGTTACCACCAGCACCGTTTTGGGGCCGTCCGGTGACAGGATGGGGCATTTCGACTCGCCCCATTCATTAGCGTTGAGAATTAGCTGCTGTCCTGTGCGCCCGATACCTTTGTGTAATCAAACACCTGCATTCGAATCGCCGGATCTGGCATGCAATGTGCTGTTTTGGCTTTATGGATAATTGGATACAAAAATACAAAAGGTGCCCCGATGAAATTTGCCCCTGCCTATACCGAGCGCCAGCCTGTGACTGCTGAGGAGGAGGCTTACAACTTCCTGCTGGAGGCCATTTGCAAAGGTCGTTACCGCACCGGCGAACGGCTGATCGCCGAGGACATCGCCGGTGAAATCGGCATGAGCCGCATGCCGGTGCGCGAAGCGTTCCGCCGTCTGGACGCCGATGGCCTGGTGACGTTGCGGCCCAACCGCGGCGCCATCGTACGGGGGCTGAACATCGACGAAATGCGCGAGGTGTTCGAGATGCGCAGTGCCCTCGAGGGGCTCGCCATCCGGGTGGCGGTCAGCAACATGACCGAGCGCCATTTCAGCCATCTGGAGCGCCTGCTCGACGAGATGGACGACTACCGCGAGGACGGTGCCGAGTGGGTCAGCCGCCATCGCGCCTTTCATGAATACCTGTGCAGCCTGAGCGAGCGCCCGCGCCTGATGCGGCAAATTTCGGCGCTGTATTCGGTGATCGAACCGCACATGCGCCTCTGGCTGCAACACGCCGACAAGCCCCGCAGTGCCCGCGATGAACACGCCTCGATCGTGACCGCGTTGCGCTCCGGCGATCCGGAAAAAGCCGCCGCGGTGGTGTGCGAGCACATCGAAGGCACGATTCCGCGGTTGATCCAGTTTCTCGAGGCTCATCAATAGACAGAGCCGTTCTGCCCAGCGATTTGCGGTTGTTGTGATTTTGCGTAACCCCGTTACCTCACCTGACTGGAGTATTGCCATGCACAAGCCTTGCGCGTTAGCTGCTGTCCTTTCTTTATGCCTCTGCTCGCAATGGGCGCTGGCGGCTCCTGAACTTCCGGAACGACTGAGCAAGAGCGAGAAGATCGTCTATTGCTCCGGCATGGATTCGCCACCGCTGGTGTCGTTCGACCTCAAGCAAAAACCGGTCGGGCTGCAGGTGGACATGGGCGAGGCGATTGCCCAGCGCCTGGGTGACAAAAAAGTCGAGTGGCGGATCTCTCCGTTTGCCGGGCTGATTCCGGCGCTGCTGGCGCAACAGTGCGACATGATCGTCGATCAACTATTCGATAAACCCGAGCGCCGCGAGGTGATCGACATCGTTAACTTCATGTATTCCAGCCAGTCCATTGTGGTGCCCAAGGGCAATCCGAAATCGGTGAACACGCTGGAAGATTTGTCGGGGCTCAAGGTCGCGGTCAGTAACGGTTCGACCATTCGGGTACTGCTGGGCAAAGAGAACGAAAAACTCGAAGCGGCGGGCAAGCCACCGATGAAACTGGTGGTCTACAACGTCGACGCCGATGCGTTCCAGGCCTTGCGCATCAACCAGGTCGACGCATTCGGCACCACGGTCGAATCGGCTGGTCACTACCAGCAACTCGCCCCGGACTTGTTCCAATCCGCGGTGCCGGCCTTCAACCGCATCCTGACCGGTTTCGGTGTACGCAAAAGCGATCCGCAATTGACCGTCGCGTTGACCGAAGTCCTGCAAGGCATGCGCGCCGACGGCAGTTACGAGGCGCTCCTCAGTAAATGGCATGTCGGCAGCGACAAACTGGACTGAGGGCGAACCTGATGAATTTCAATTGGGATGTGTTCTGGCAGTACCTGTTGCAACCCAGCGACGTGTACCTGACGGGGTTGTGGCTGACGTGCCTGATCAGTGTGTCGGCGATGTTGCTCGGCTGCGTATTGGGGTTGATCGCGGCGCTGATGAAGCTGTCGAGCAACCCGCTGTTGCAATACCCGGTGCGCTTTTATGTCTGGCTGATGCGCGGCACGCCGCTGTTGGTACAGATCGTGTTTTTGTACACGGCGTTGGCGGCGGGGGGGATTTTCCGCTTTGAAGACCTGGACCTCGGCTGGTTCATCGTGCCGGGCAACATCCAGGCGGCGATCATCGCCCTGGGCCTTAACGAAGGCGCGTACATGGCCGAGATCATTCGGGCCGGTATCGGTGCAGTGGACAAGGGCCAGTACGAAGCCGGTCGTTCGCTGGGCATGACGTTCCCCAAGTTGATGCGACGCATCGTTTTGCCGCAAGCCTTCCGGGTCATCGTTCCGCCGCTGGGCAACGAGTTCAACGTGATGCTTAAAAACACCACGTTGGTCAGCGTAATCGGCGTGCAGGAATTGCTGCTGAGCACGCAAATGGTGACCTCGGCGACGTTCCGGGTGTTCGAGTTGTACCTGGTCGTGGCCATTTACTTCCTGGCACTGACCACGCTCTGGGGCTTTTTCCAGCGCTGGCTGGAAACACGCTTCGGCCAGTCCGATCGCCCGGCGCCGGCCGCCAGCCGGATGTTCGGTCGAAATGCCATGAAACTGTTGAGGGGGCGTTGAGATGGCGCACATGAGTGAAGAACTGGTCATCGAAGCGCTGGATATTCACAAGTCGTTTGGTGACCTGGAGATTCTCAAGGGCATTTCGCTGCAAGTGAAACGCGGCGAAGTGGTGGTGCTGATCGGGGCCTCCGGTTCGGGCAAAACCACGTTTATTCGCTGCATCAATCTGCTTGAGGACATTCAGTCCGGACAGATCCGCGTCAACGGCCAGCCCATGGGTTACCGCACCCGTGCCGACGGCAGCCTGGCGCGAGACTCGGAGCGCAACATTGCTCGCCAGCGCCGGGACATCGGCATGGTGTTCCAGCGCTTCAATCTGTTTCCGCACATGACGGCCCTGGAAAACATCATCGAGGCGCCGATCCAAGTACTGGGCGTGGCACGTGCGGCAGCGATGGAGCAGGCACGCGCATTGCTCAAGCGAGTCGGGCTGGCCGAGAAGGCGGATCACTACCCTTCAATGTTGTCCGGCGGACAGCAGCAACGGGTGGCCATCGCCCGGGCGCTGGCGATGAAACCCCAAGCCATGTTGTTCGACGAGCCCACCAGCGCCCTCGACCCGGAGACGGTGGGTGAGGTGCTGCAAGTGATGAAGGAGCTGGCCGAGGAGGGCATGACCATGGTCGTGGTCACCCACGAAATGGGCTTTGCCCGCGAAGTGGCCGACCGGGTAGTGGTGCTCGATCAAGGCGAACTGATCGAGCAGGGCCCGCCCGAGCAGATTTTCAGTCAACCGAGCCATGCCCGTACCCGGGCGTTCCTCAGTCGCGTGCTTTGAACCCTTCAAACAAATGAGTGTGAGTCCTGCCATGTTCAAGTTTTCTGCCCATGAGTACCCCTACGCCTCACAACGCCAAAGTGTTTTCGCCAAGCGCGGCATGGTCGCCGCCTCGCAACCGCTGGCGGCCGAAGCCGGGATTGAAATGATGCGTCGTGGCGGCAATGCCATCGATGCGGCCATCGCCACGGCGGCGGCATTGACGGTGGTTGAGCCCACCGGTTGTGGCATCGGCGGCGATGCCTTTGCGCTGGTGTGGGTGAAGAACAAACTGCATGGCCTGGCCGCCAATGGCGCCGCTCCGCAAGCCCTGAGCATTGAGGCCGTGAAAGCAGCCGGTCATGAAAAAATGCCCTTGCATGGCTGGACGCCGGTGACAGTGCCGGGCTGCCCATCGGCCTGGGCCGAGTTGTCCCGGCGCTTCGGACGACTGCCGTTTGCTGACCTGCTACAACCCGCGATCAGTCTGGCGAAGGATGGTTTTCCCGTCTCGCCGGTCGTGGCCTTGCAATGGCAAACCGCGCTGGAAGTGTTCACCCCGGACCGCAGCGCGGTGCTTGAAAGCTGGTTCGAAACCTTTCTGATTGAAGGCCGCGCGCCCCGTGCCGGCGAGCTGTTTCGCAATCCGGCCCAGGCACGTACGTTGAGCGAACTCGCCGCCACCGAATGTGAAAGCTTGTATCGCGGCGCGCTGGCGCAAAGGCTGGATGCCCATTCCCGGGCCACGGGTGGCTACTTGCGCGCCAGTGACTTGCGCGATTACCGCGCCCAATGGGTGGAGCCGATCAAGGTCAATTACCGCGGGGTCGATGTCTGGGAGATTCCGCCGAGCGGCCAGGGCCTTGTCGCCTTGATGGCGTTGAAGATCCTCGAAGGCTTTGACTTCGACCACCGCGACAGCCAACAGACCTGGCATCGCCAGCTCGAAGCGATGAAGCTCGCCTACAGCGATGGCTTGCACTACATCACCGACCCCGAGCACATGCGGGTCGCGGTGGCTGATTTGCTGAGCGATCACTACAGCGCTCATCGCCGGGCGCAAATCGGCGAACAGGCCTTGGCGCCAACGCCAGGTGATCCTCACGCCAGTGGCACCGTCTACCTGGCCACCGCCGATGAAGAAGGCAACATGGTGTCGTTCATCCAGAGCAACTATCACGGCTTTGGCTCCGGGGTGGTACTGCCTGACAGCGGTATCGCCCTGCAAAACCGCGGCGAAGAGTTCAGCCTTGATCCTGGGCATTGCAATTGCCTGGTGCCCGGCAAGAAGACCTTTCACACCATCATTCCGGGCTTCCTGTCCAGGGACGGTGAAGCCATGGGTCCCTTTGGGGTCATGGGTGGTTACATGCAGCCGCAGGGACATGTGCAGATGGTCATGAACCTGGTGGATTTCGGGCTCAACCCACAAGCCGCACTGGACGCACCGCGTTGGCAATGGCTGGGGGAGAAGATGGTCGGTATTGAGCAGGACGCTTCGCGAGACATGGCGGCGGCACTGGCGCGTCGCGGGCACGAGGTTCAGGTGGTGTGCGATCTCACCAGCTACGGGCGCGGGCAAATTATCTTGCGCGACCCTGAAACCGGCGTGTTATGCGGTGGGACAGAGCCGCGAACGGACTCACATATCGCGGTGTATTGAGGCGCGAGGCGTTTTGGGGGAAGCGTCAAGGGGGGGGCGTCCTCCTTGACGCTGTCGCAGCTTAGAGAGTGTGCGATTGATTCTCAAGTGCTGTTTGTCGGTGGTTTGATCCAGTGACGCCGGGCTTCGCTTGCCAACCGGTATTGGTTTGATATCATGCGCGCCATCGAATTTGCGACACCCAAAAAGACTTCATTAGCCTGAAGCCAAAGCCAGAAAACTGGCAAAAAAAGACCCGGCAAAAAGCCGGGTCAAAAACCGTGATTAGCCTGATGAGGAGATAGTCCAGGAGACCGACCTAAGGTCACCTGGTCCATCGACTGATCTCGCGACCAGCTGATGCAATAATAATCATTCTCGTTTGTGAGTCAAACGTTTTACCTGCGCGACAGGAAAATTCTTTTCCTGTCCTTCTCGCCTCATCCGTTTTCATAGCCTTCCAGCGATCGATCAACCATGGCCCTTGCCATGTCGATCATGTGCACCGTCGAAAAAGCCAGGTCTCGTTCTGCGCCTTGCAGGTGATTGGCGGACTCGTTCGCGGTGGCGGCGGCACAGCGCAGCAGGTCTGATGCATAGAGCAACGCCTCTTCACCGCTGATGTTGCGGTTCACATTGAAAAATCGCGGCTCGGCCACTTCCTCTGAAACAGCTGGTTTCAAGTAATAATCCAGCGCACGTTGCGCCGCTGCCACGCCCAGGGGCGAGGTGAGGGAAGTGTCGATTTGCAATTCGGGCAGGTCGTTGGCGGTTGAGTTCATGGCGATGGCAAGCTCCGTGTTAGATTCAGATCCGTGAATCGATCCTAGTACGAACTGTATTTGTGACGATAAATTAAATACTACAATTTGTGTTTTGATGGCCGGAGTCGCCCACGTATCGTGCCGCACATGGATAAATGGATTGAATTGGTCAAGGCCAAGATGAGTGAGCTCAAGATCACTCAAGAGATACTCGCCGAGCGCCTCGGGATGTCCCAGGGCGGCATCGGCCACTGGCTCAACAAGCGCCGGGAACCCGGTATCGAGGACATGAACCGTGTCCTGCAGGCGTTGGGTCTCGGCTTTCTTGAAGTGGCGCTGGTGATCCGCGAACCGCAGGTTTCTTCGCAGGACGACGCCCCGCTGACGCACAAGTACAACCCGTACTTCCGCTACCCCATCAGTGACTGGCGCGCACCTGCTGAAGCACGCGAAGGCGAGGTCGCAGTGTATGGCAAGGGGCTTTTCGAACTGTCCGACTACCACGCTCGTGGCCCGGCGTTCTGGTTGAGAGTGGCCGGCGATGCGATGACTGCGCCCAATGGCACCAGCATCCCGGAAGGCATGTTGATCCTGGTGGACCCGGCCGTGGACGCCGCGCCTGGAAAACTGGTGATTGCCCAGTGGCCGGAGAGTGCCGAGGCGACATTTCGCAAGTTCATCGAAGAGGGCGGGCAGCGTTATCTGGTCCCGCTCAATCCGACGTATCCGAAGACCTTGTACACCGACGACTGTCGAATCATCGGTGTGGTGGTTCAGGCAACCGCCAAGTTCTGATCAGATCGGTCCTTGCAATGCGTCGGACCGATCTTCATTTCAGGCTTCTTCCAGCTCGACCAGCGCGCTGCCTTCGCTGACCATCTCGCCTTCCTGGCAATACAGCGCCTTGATCACCCCGGCGTGGGGCGCGCGGACGCTGTGCTCCATCTTCATCGCTTCCAGGACCACCAATTGCGCCCCGGCTTCGACCGATTGCCCGGCCTCCACCAGCACGCGCACGATGCTGCCGTTCATGGGGGCAGTCAGCCCGCCCTGATGGCTGTGGCTGGCCTCGACGGCGCTGATCGGGTCGTAGGCTTCGATGCGACGCAACTCGCCATCCCACTGCAAATACACGTATTCGCCACGACGGATGGCCCGATGCTGACGACGCACGCCTTCGTGCTCGGTCAACAGTTGCTCACCCTTGAGGTGTGCGCTGTGGGCATCGATGTCGCCCAGGGTCAGTGCGCGGTCCTGGCCTTCACAGCTCAGGTGAAGGGTGATCTCTCTCGGCAAACCCGCACGCAATCCGCTACGCGCCGCCCATGGCGAACTCGGGTCATCGGCGCGAGTAGTCTGCACCTGGCTCTGGGCAAAGGCCTGTGCAGCGGCCTGCCAGAAATCATCGCTGAGTGATGCGGGCGCTGGCAGCAATTGTTCCTGGTAACGGGGAATGAAACCGGTATCGAGTTCGGCCGCAGCAAACGCCGGATGGCCGACAATGCGGCGCAGGAAATTGATGTTGGTCTTCAACCCGCCGATGGCGAATTCGTCGAGCATGCTCAGCAGACGCAAGCGCGCCTGTTCACGGTCCTCGCCCCAGGCAATCAACTTGCCGAGCATCGGGTCGTAGAACGGCGAGATCTCATCGCCTTCTTCAACACCGCTGTCCACGCGACGCCCCGGCCCTTGGGCGGATTCGCGATACAGCTCCAGGCGACCGGTGGCCGGCAGGAAGTCATTGGCCGGATCTTCGGCATACAGCCGCACTTCGATCGCGTGACCGATCAGCGGCACTTGCTCCTGGGTCATTGGCAGTGCTTCGCCGCGGGCCACGCGAATCTGCCAGGCCACCAGGTCGAGGCCGGTGATGGCTTCAGTGACCGGGTGTTCCACTTGCAGGCGGGTGTTCATCTCCATGAAGAAGAACTCGCCACGCGCATCCAGCAAAAACTCCACGGTGCCGGCGCCGACATAACCGATGGCCTGCGCCGACCGCACGGCGGCCTCGCCCATGGCGCGCCGCAGTTGCGGGCTCAGGCCTGGCGCAGGGGCTTCTTCGACGACTTTCTGGTGACGTCGTTGAATCGAGCAGTCACGTTCATTGAGGTACAGGCAGTTGCCGTGCTGGTCGGCAAACACCTGGATTTCCACGTGACGCGGCTTGAGCAGGTATTTCTCCACCAGCATCCGGGAATCGCCGAACGACGATTGCGCCTCACGCTGGGCCGAGGCCAGGGCTTCGGCCAGTTGGCTGACGTCCTCGACCACTTTCATGCCTTTGCCGCCGCCACCGGCCGTGGCCTTGAGCAACACCGGGTAGCCAATGCGTTCGCAAGCGGCGCGGAAGGTTTCCAGGTCCTGGGCTTCGCCGTGATAGCCCGGCACCAACGGCACGCCGGCGGTTTCCATCAAGGCTTTGGCGGCGGATTTGCTGCCCATCGCGTCGATGGCCGAGGCGGGCGGGCCGAGAAAGATCAGGCCGGCGTTTTCGATGGCGCGGGCGAACCCGGCGTTCTCCGACAAAAAACCGTAGCCGGGGTGAATCGCCTGGGCGCCGCTGGCCTTGGCGGCGGCGATCAGTTTGTCGATCTGCAAGTAACTGTCGGCGGCTTTGCTGCCGCCGAGGTCGACACGAATGTCGGCCTCGCGGCTGTGTCGGGCTTCACGGTCGGTGGCGCTGTGCACGGCCACGGTGGTCAGGCCCAGGGCCTTGGCGGTGCGCATCACCCGGCAAGCGATTTCGCCCCGGTTGGCCACCAGCAGGGTAGTGAGGACAGGTGCGCTCATCAGCGGGGCTCCTTGGTCGATTCGGTTTGCCAGCTCGGCGCACGTTTTTGCAGGAAGGTACGCAAACCTTCCTGGCCTTCGGCGCTGACACGGATGCGGGCGATGGCGTTTTCGGTGTAGCGACGCAGTGCCGGTGTCAGTGAGCCGTCGCCGACTTCGCGTAGCAATTCCTTGCTGGCGCGCATGGCTGCCGGGCTGTTGAGCAGCAGGTTATCAACCCACTGCTCGACCTTCTGTTCCAGTTCGGCCTGCGGATAGCTGTCCGACAACAAGCCGATCTCACGCGCCCGTTGCCCGCCGAAACGCTCGGCAGTCAGGGCGTAGCGACGCGTGGCGCGTTCGCCAATGGCCTGGACAACAAACGGGCTGATCACGGCCGGCGCCAGGCCGATGCGCACTTCCGACAGGCAGAACTGCGCGTCATCGGCACCGATGGCCATGTCGCAGCAACTGATCAGGCCCAGCGCGCCACCGAACGCGGCGCCTTGCACCACGGCCAGGGTCGGGATTTTCAGTTTCGCCAGGTTGTACATCAACTCCGCCAGCTCCCGGGCGTCGTCGAGATTGGTGGCGTAATCGAGTTCGGCTGATTGCTGCATCCAGGCCAGGTCAGCGCCGGCACTGAAATGTTTGCCACGGCCACGCACGATCAAGAAGCGCAGGCTGGCATCGCTCGCGACGGCGTCGAGGGCGAGGATCAGTTCGCGGATCATTTCGGCGTTGAAGGCGTTGTTCTTTTCTTCACGGCTGAGCCACAGGGTGGCGAACCCCCTTGGGTCGCTCAGCAGTTCGAGGGTGTTGAAGTCGCTCATGTTCTTTCATTCTCCACGGCACTTGTAGGCGCGAGCCTGCTCGCGATGAACCAAAGCGCGGCGCGTTGATTCAGGCAGCACGCGTTATCGTTAACGTCCATCGCGAGCAGGCTCGCTCCTACAGTTACATCCGGAACACGCCGAAGCGGCTCGGTTCGATTGGCGCGTTCAACGACGCGGACAAGGCCAGGGCCAGTACGTCGCGGGTCTGGGCCGGGTCGATGACCCCGTCGTCCCACAGGCGCGCGCTGGAATAGTAGGGATGACCCTGTTCTTCGTACTGGTCGAGGATCGGCTGCTTGATCTCGGCTTCCTGCTCGGCGCTGAACCCCTGACCACTGCGTTCGGCCTGTTCACGCTTGACCTGCACCAACACACCCGCCGCCTGTTCGGCGCCCATCACGCCAATGCGCGCATTCGGCCACATCCACAAGAAGCGCGGATCGTAGGCGCGGCCGCACATGCCGTAGTTACCAGCGCCGAAGCTGCCGCCGATGATCACGGTGAACTTCGGCACTTTGGCGCAAGCTACCGCCGTCACCAGTTTCGCGCCGTGCTTGGCGATGCCGCCGGCTTCGTATTTCTGGCCGACCATGAAGCCGGTGATGTTCTGCAGGAACAGCAGCGGGATACCGCGCTGGCACGCCAGCTCGATGAAGTGCGCACCTTTCTGCGCCGCTTCAGCGAACAGGATGCCGTTGTTGGCGAGGATCGCGATCGGATAGCCGTGCAGGTGGGCGAAACCGCACACCAACGTGGTGCCGAACAGCGCCTTGAATTCATCGAACACCGAACCGTCCACCAGCCGCGCGATGACTTCACGCACGTCAAACGGTTGCTTGGCGTCGGCCGAGACCACGCCGTACAGCTCGTCGCTGCTGTACAGCGGCGCAATCGGTGCGCGTTGCTGCACGTCGCCGAGCTTGCGCCAGTTGAGGTTGGCGATGCTGCGGCGGGCAAGGGCGAGGGCGTGTTCGTCGCTCTCGGCGTAATGGTCGGCCACGCCGGAGATCTTGCAGTGCACGTCGGCACCACCGAGGTCTTCGGCGCTGACCACTTCACCGGTCGCGGCTTTCACCAGCGGTGGGCCAGCGAGGAAGATCGTCGCCTGGTTGCGCACCATGATCGCTTCGTCGGCCATCGCCGGCACATAGGCGCCGCCCGCGGTGCAGGAACCCATGACGACGGCAATCTGCGGAATGCCCATCGCACTCATGTTGGCCTGGTTGAAGAAGATCCGCCCGAAGTGCTCGCGGTCCGGAAACACTTCATCCTGGCGCGGCAGGTTGGCGCCACCGGAATCCACCAGGTAAATGCACGGCAGGCGATTCTGCTGGGCGATGGCCTGGGCACGCAGATGTTTTTTCACGGTCAGCGGGTAATACGAACCGCCCTTCACCGTGGCATCGTTGGCGACGATCATGCATTCGACGCCTTCCACGCGACCGATCCCGGCGATCACGCCAGCGGCCGGAACGTCCTCGCCATACACCGCGTAGGCCGCCAGTTGGCTGATTTCCAGGAATGGCGAACCTGGATCGAGCAAACGATTGATGCGCTCGCGAGGCAGCAATTTGCCGCGCGAGGTGTGGCGTTCCTGAGCCTTCGGGCCGCCACCTTGCGCCACTTGGGCGAGCAGGGTGTGCAAGGCGTCGACCTGTTTACGCATCGCCGCGCTATTGGCCGCGAACTCCGCTGAGCGGGGGTTGAGCTGAGTGTGCAGGGTAGCCATGGACAGCTCCGTTTAGCGGGTTTCGTTGAACAGTTCGCGACCGATCAGCATGCGACGGATCTCACTGGTGCCGGCGCCGATTTCGTACAGCTTGGCGTCACGCAACAGACGGCCTGCCGGGAATTCGTTGATGTAGCCGTTGCCACCGAGAATCTGGATCGCGTCGAGGGCCATTTGCGTGGCGCGCTCAGCGCTGTAGAGGATCACGCCGGCGGCGTCCTTGCGCGTGGTTTCGCCGCGCTCGCAGGCCTGGGCCACGGCGTACAGGTAGGCGCGGCTGGCGTTGAGTTGGGTGTACATGTCGGCGACCTTTCCCTGGATCAGCTGGAACTCGCCGATGCTTTGGCCGAACTGCTTGCGGTCGTGGATGTACGGCACGATCAGGTCCATGCACGCTTGCATGATCCCGGTCGGGCCGCCGGAGAGCACGACGCGCTCGTAGTCGAGGCCGCTCATCAGCACTTTCACGCCGCCGTTGAGTACGCCGAGAATGTTTTCTTCCGGCACTTCGACGTCGTCGAAGAACAGCTCGCAGGTGTTCGAACCGCGCATGCCGAGCTTGTCGAACTTGTTGCTGCGGCTGAATCCTTTCCAGTCGCGCTCGACAATGAATGCGGTGATGCCGTGAGGGCCTTTTTCCAGGTCGGTCTTGGCGTAGATCACGTAAGTGTTGGCGTCGGGGCCGTTGGTGATCCAGGTCTTGCTGCCGTTGAGCACGTACTTGTCGCCGCGTTTATCGGCACGCAGTTTCATCGAGACCACGTCAGAACCGGCGTTCGGCTCGCTCATGGCCAGGGCACCGATGTGCTCGCCGCTGATCAGCTTGGGCAGGTATTTGGCTTTCTGTTCATGATTGCCGTTGCGGTTGATCTGGTTGACGCAGAGGTTGGAGTGCGCGCCGTAGGACAACGCCACCGAGGCCGAGCCGCGGCTGATCTCCTCCATCGCGACCACGTGGGCCAGGTAACCCAGGCCAGCGCCGCCGTACTCTTCCGGCACGGTAATGCCCAGCAGGCCCATGTCGCCGAATTTGCGCCACAGGTCGGCGGGGAACAGGTTGTCGATGTCGATCTGAGCGGCGCGCGGGGCGATCTCTTTGGCGACGAAGGACTGAACCTGATCGCGCAGCATGTCGATGGTTTCACCGAGGGCAAAGTTCAGGGATGGATAGCTCATGGGTCACCTTTTGGCTTTTTTGTAGGGTGGGGAGGGCCGTGATAGGGTTCTCACCTTTACGTTAACGTAAGCCTGTGACGAATGGCTGTCAATCACCCTTTACGTTAACGTCAACTTGAGCGAGAGTAGGGCCAGTTCAGAAAAGACCAGCGGCGCTTTTCTGTGGCGAGGGAGCTTGCTCCCACGCCACACAAGCCTCGCTCCTACAAAATAAAGACAATAGGGGTCGTCATGGATCAACCCAGTGCAAGCCCGCAACGCAGTTATACCCGTGGTTCCCAGGACAAAGCCTTGTTGGCGATGACCATCGGCCAGGCGTTCGACAACACGGCTGCGCAGTACCCGGACGGGGAGGCGCTGGTGGTGCGCCATCAACAGCTGCGTTACACCTGGCGGCAATTGGCCGAGGCTGCTGACCTGCACGCGAGGGCGCTGTTGGCGCTGGGGTTGCAAACCGGGGATCGCCTCGGCATCTGGGCGCCGAATTGCGCGCAGTGGTGCATCACCCAGATTGCGACGGCAAAAATCGGTGTGGTCCTGGTCAACATCAATCCCGCTTACCGCAGCTCCGAGCTGGAATACGCCCTGAAGCAATCGGGTTGCCAATGGCTGGTGTGTGCCGGCGCCTTCAAGACCTCGAATTATCACGCGATGGTGCAAGGCCTGGCGCCAGAACTGGCTGAGCAATCGATCGGCCAATTGCACTGCGAGCGGTTGCCGGATCTACGCGGCGTGATCAGCCTGGATGTGCAGCCGCCATCGGGGTTCCTGCCCTGGTCGCAACTGGCCGATCTGGCGGGCAGCGTGTCTGTCGAGCAATTGCATGGACGCCAGCACAGCCTGCACTTCGATCAGCCGGTAAACATTCAGTACACCTCCGGTACTACGGGTTTTCCCAAAGGCGCGACGCTCAGCCATTACAACATTCTCAACAACGGTTACATGGTCGGCGAAAGCCTGGGCCTGACGGCGGCCGATCGGCTGGTGATCCCGGTGCCGCTGTATCACTGCTTCGGCATGGTCATGGGCAACCTTGGCTGCATCACCCATGGCAGCACGATGATTTATCCGAACGACGCGTTCGATCCACTGCTGACGCTGCGCACCGTGGCCGACGAAAAAGCCACGGCGCTGTATGGCGTGCCAACCATGTTCATCGCCTTGCTCGATCAACCGCAGCGTGCCGAATTCGACCTGTCGAGCCTGCGCACCGGGATCATGGCGGGCGCAACCTGCCCGATCGAAGTGATGCGTCGGGTCATCAGCGAAATGCACATGAGCGAAGTGCAGATTGCCTACGGCATGACGGAAACCAGTCCGGTGTCATTGCAGACCGGTCCTGCAGACGACCTGGAGCTGCGTGTGACCACCGTCGGCCGCACCCAGCCGCAGCTCGAAAGCAAGATCATCGACGAAGCGGGCAACCTGGTGCCGCGTGGCGCCATCGGTGAGCTGTGCACCCGTGGTTACAGCGTGATGCTCGGTTACTGGAACAACCCCGAAGGCACCGCAGAAGCCATCGATCAGGCGGGCTGGATGCACACCGGCGACTTGGCGAGCATGAATGACGAGGGGTATGTGTGCATTGCCGGACGCAACAAGGACATGATCATTCGTGGCGGTGAGAATATTTACCCGCGGGAGCTGGAAGAGTTCTTCTTTACTCACCCGGCCGTGGCCGACGTTCAGGTCATCGGCATCCCGTGCTCACGTTACGGCGAGGAGATCGTCGCCTGGATCAAGTTCCACCCTGGCCACAGCGCTACCGAGCAAGAGCTGCAAATCTGGTGCAAGGAGCGCATCGCACACTTCAAGACGCCGCGTTACTTCAAGTTCGTTGAGGAGTTTCCGATGACCGTGACGGGCAAGATCCAGAAATTCCGCATGCGCGAGATCAGCGTCGAGGAACTCAAAGCGAAGCTGTAAGGCGCGGGTGAAATACTGTAGGAGCTGGCTTGCCAGCGAAAGCGGCAGCCCATCCGACATTGAACTTGGCTGACCCACCGCGTTCGCTGGCAAGCCAGCTCCTACAGGGGCTGCGTAAATCTCAAACGCCAGACAGCACAAAGGGGAGCCGAGGCTCCCCTTTAATTTGTCGTTGCGCGTGCTCTTTTTTATTATTGAGGGTCGGTCTGTTTTTGTTTTTGGCAACCGTTGCCCTTTACCGCTTTTTTTTGCGATCCCCATTCGGGATCAAGAGCAAACGTATTTTTTTGAGCGCTGATCTACTTTCTCGCCAAGCGATCCAACCAGTTCGGGAGCTACCTGAAGGTAGTTTTATTATTCTCTGTCCGGTTGCGGGTTACTCCGAAAAGCACCCTGAAAAGCACATCTTCTCCAAAAAAATCTGTTAGCTGCGTCTCTGCCGTGTTGTTTTTGTTATGTCAGAGTCGTTACGTCTTGTTTTTATTAGGTGTGTCGCAATTTTTTATTCTTGTTGTGCGATAGATAAAGCAGGTGGCGTGCCAACTTTTTAAAAGCCTTTAAAATCAATGATTTGATGGATTATAGGGTTTGGTGTCTAAGGGAAAACCCTACATTTTGTTTCCGTGTTACTCGTTTGCGCCCACGTTTGTGTCCGCGCGGTAACACCCGGACACACACAGCGCACTCACTGCGCACTTCGAGCCTTGGCGACGCGGGAACCGGTAGGACGCCCCAACACGGAACAAATCTGTTGACCGGCGAGCATCAAGGCGTCGAGGTCGATGCCGGTGTCGATGCCCAGGCCGTTGAGCAGGTAGACCACGTCCTCGGTCGCGACGTTACCGCTGGCACCTTTGGCGTAAGGGCAGCCGCCCAGGCCGGCGATGGAGCTGTCGAACACGGAAATGCCTTCAAGCAGGCTGGCATAGATGTTGGCCACCGCCTGGCCATAAGTGTCGTGGAAATGCCCGGCGAGTTTCTCCCGCGGCACATCCTTCGATACCACTTCAAACATCCGGCGGGTCGCGCCGGCGGTGCCGGTGCCGATGGTGTCGCCCAGCGACACTTCATAGCAGCCCATGGCAAACAACTCGCGTGCAACCGCGGCGACCTGCTCCGGCGTGACGTTACCTTCGTAGGGGCAACCCAGCACACACGACACATACCCGCGCACCGTCACGCCCTGTTGCTTGGCGGCGTCCATGATCGGCACAAAACGCTGCAGGCTTTCGCTGATCGAGCAATTGATGTTGCGTTGAGAAAACGCTTCCGACGCCGCAGCGAATACCGCCACTTCCTTGACCCCGCAGGCGAGGGCATCTTCGAACCCACGCAAGTTGGGAGCGAGCGCGCCGTAGACCACGCCCGGCTTGCGCTGGATCTGCGCGAACACCTCGGCGGACCCGGCCATCTGCGGCACCCACTTGGGCGATACGAAACTGCCAACTTCTATATAGCCAAGACCGGCGGCGGTCAGCGCATCGACCAGTTGCACCTTGTCAGTAACACTGATGGGCTGGGC
Organism: Pseudomonas sp. NFX15; assembly: GCF_049132105.1. NCBI lineage: Bacteria > Pseudomonadati > Pseudomonadota > Gammaproteobacteria > Pseudomonadales > Pseudomonadaceae > Pseudomonas > Pseudomonas sp. NFX15. Next base: position 42,024 of record NZ_JAFMPV010000003.1, on the reverse strand, counting down.
TTCATTTTGCAGGCCATCGCGCGGGCCGACTTCTACAATGCGTACGTGGGAGGGGAGGGACATGGGATTGGACCTGTGCTGATTGTCTGAGTGTTCACAAAGACCTGTAGGAGCGAACTGTGGAGAGTGTGTATCTACTGGACCGATTCCTGGCTCTTGAGCGTCTGCTCCAGCGCCTGCACGCAGCGCTCTTCGGCGGTGTCCAGTTCCAGCTTCATCTGCTCGATGTCCAGCAATTGCTGTTCAAGCTGTTCGCGGCGCTCGCTGATTTTCGCCAGCATGCTGTGCAGTTGCTTGGTGTTACCGCTGGACGGGTCGTAGAGCTCGATCAACTCGCGGCATTCGGCCAGCGAGAAACCGATGCGCTTGCCCCGCAAGATCAGCTTCAGGCTGACCTTGTCGCGCGGCGAATAGATGCGTTCCTGGCCACGGCGCTCGGGGCTGAGCAGGCCTTGCTCTTCATAAAAGCGAATGGCACGGGTGGTGATGTCGAGCTCGCGGGCGAGGTCGGAGATGCTGTAGGTCTGGCTGCTCATGGGCGCGCTCGAATATGGTTATGGCGCTAAGCTAAAGGTAGGTTGACGTTTACGTCAAGGGGCAGGTTTTTTCAGTGTTCTTGCTGGCCTCTTCGCGGGCAAGCCCGCTCCTACAGGGATCTCTGATCACTTCAGATCCAATGTGGGAGCGGGCTTGCTCGCGAACAACAATAACGCGGTGTAACGCCTTACGCCTTTTCGAGCTTTTTCTCCTGCGCCGTGACCTGCTGGCACAACTCGATCATCTGCTCGCGCATCCAGCGGTTCGCCGGGTCCTGGTCGGTGCTTTCGTGCCAGTAAAGGTGAGTCTCCACCGGCGGCACATCGTTGACCGGCAGATAAAAGGCGTGCAGTTCGTTTCGACGGGCAAAGCGTTCCGGCACGGTCATGACCATGTCCGTCTGCTGCAACACCTGCGAGGCCATCAGGTAATGCTGGGAGCGCAGGGCGATCTTGCGCTGGATGCCCATTTTTCCCAGTGCCAGGTCGACATAGCCCAGGCCGCTGCGACGGCTGGAAATATGGATGTGGGTCAGGCTCAGGTAATCATCCAGGGTGAGTTTTTCCTTGCCCGCCAGCGGATGCCCCTTGCGCATGGCGCACACGTAGCGGTCTTCCATCAATTTGACGTGGCGCACTTGCGGATCGGTGTTGAGCGGCGCGTCCACCGCGAAGTCCAGACGGCCGGCCGCCAGTTCCTTGGTGGTTTCACGGCGCTTGGACAGGAAGCTTTCGATGACCACCGTGGGCGCCATGCGCCGCAGGCGCTGGAACAGCGGCGGCAGGATCACCGCTTCGGTGAGATCGGTCATGCTGATGCGGTAGGTCTTGACCGCTTGCTGCGGGTTGAAAATGCGGCTTTCCTGTACCGATACGCGCAGCAGCGAGAGCGCGTTGCGCACCGGGCCGATGATGTTCTGGGCCATGGGCGTTGGCACCATGCCCTGGGCAGTGCGCACGAACAGCGGGTCGTTGAAAGTCTCGCGCAGGCGCGCCAGCGCGTTCGACACCGCCGGTTGAGTAATACCGACGATTTGCCCGGCGCGGGTCAGGTTGGCCTCGGTATAAATCGCGTCGAAGACGATGAAAAGGTTGAGATCGACCTTGCTCAGGTTCATTACGCGGCTCTCTTATTGTGTGGGCGGACTGACCGTGACGATCAGTCGATCATATATCGGTGATGAATGTTTATACACGCCGAGAATAGGCTAGGTAAATTTTCATGGCTGTTCTAGCATCGAATGCATGACCTAAACAACCTCTCCCAAGAAGGTATCTCGCTCATGGATTTCGCTTATTCGACCAAGGTTCAGGAACTGCGTGAGCGCGTGACAGCGTTCATGGACACCTACGTGTATCCCGCCGAAGCCGTGTTCGAGCGCCAGGTTGCCGAAGGCGACCGCTGGCAGCCGACCGCGATCATGGAAGAACTTAAACTCAAGGCCAAGGCCGAAGGCCTGTGGAATTTGTTTCTGCCTGAGTCCGAACTTGGTGCCGGCCTGACCAACCTTGAATACGCGCCGCTGGCAGAAATCATGGGCCGCTCGCTGTTGGGGCCAGAGCCGTTCAACTGCTCGGCACCGGACACCGGCAACATGGAAGTGCTGGTGCGCTACGCCAACGAAGAGCAGAAACAGCGCTGGCTCGAACCGCTGCTGCGTGGCGAGATCCGCTCTGCATTTGCCATGACCGAACCGGACGTCGCGTCTTCCGACGCCACCAACATGGCTGCCCGTGCGGTGCGCGATGGTGACGAGTGGGTGATCAACGGCAAGAAATGGTGGACGTCGGGTGCTTGTGACCCGCGCTGCAAGATCCTGATCTTCATGGGCCTGAGCAACCCCGACGCGCCGCGTCACGCCCAGCACTCGATGATCCTGGTGCCGGTCGATACCCCCGGGGTGAAGATCGTGCGACCGCTGCCGGTGTTCGGCTACGACGACGCCCCTCACGGTCATGCCGAAGTGCTGTTCGAAAACGTCCGGGTGCCGTACGAAAACGTACTGTTGGGTGAAGGACGCGGCTTCGAAATCGCCCAAGGTCGCCTTGGCCCGGGCCGGATTCACCACTGCATGCGTTCGATCGGCATGGCCGAGCGCGCATTGGAATTGATGTGCAAACGCTCGGTGAGCCGTACGGCATTCGGCAAGCCCTTGGCGCGTCTGGGCGGTAACGTCGACAAGATCGCCGACTCGCGGATGGAAATCGACATGGCACGCCTGCTGACATTGAAGGCGGCGTACATGATGGACACCGTCGGCAACAAAGTGGCGAAAAGCGAGATCGCGCAGATCAAGGTGGTTGCGCCGAACGTTGCGCTACGGGTGATCGACCGGGCGATCCAGATGCACGGCGGAGCCGGGGTTTCCAACGATTTCCCGCTGGCCTACATGTACGCCATGCAGCGCACCCTGCGCCTGGCCGACGGCCCGGACGAAGTGCACCGTGCGGCCATTGGCAAGTTCGAAATCGGTAAATATGTGCCGAAAGAGATGATGCGTAACGGGCGTTAATCCCGCAAAAATTTCGCGGACAGCGAACCTTTGTGGCGAGGGGGCTTGCCCCCGTTGGACCGCGAAGCGGGCCTGAATTCATTCACCGTGTTGGCTCTGATGCAACGCGGTGGATGATTCGCGACTGCTTCGCAGCCGAACGGGGGCAAGCCCCCTCGCCACATAGTTCGTATTTCAATTCAATACACCCAAACCTCAACCCGGCGATTCTTGATCCGGCCTTCATCGGCGCTATTGGCCGCCACCGGCATTTGCGCACCAAATCCGCGGACCTCGCGAAACACCACGCCGCTTTTCACCAACTCCCGCCGCACCGCCATCGCCCGCAACTTCGACAGCAAGTCGGCACGCGCCGGGTCGCTCTTGGCATCGCCGAACCCCACCAGTGTTATCTGGCCATTGGTTTTGCCGTGCTGCTTTATATAGTCGAGCACCCGGGACAGGTCTTGTTGGGCCTTGTTGTCCAGCGTGGCGCTGCCTTCTTCGAAGCGAAAATTCACCGATAACCGCTGCGCGTGACGGCTGAGCGCCTGATAACCCTCGGGCATCAATGCATTGGGCGTCACGCTCATGGCCTGGACGGTCTGGGCGATAAAGCCATTGGCGGCGACAATGGCTTGCCCTTTATTGCTTTGGGCGAACGCAGTCAGCGCCTCGGCCCAAGGATTTTTCCCGGACGGTGGCAGGTAAAGGAACAGCCGACGGGACAGCGGATAGTCTTCCGTGGCAATCAGATTGTTCAGCGGCAACATGGCTTGAGATTGCCCGTCGACAATCGCCACGGCCTTGGCACTTCGCACGTAGGGCAAACCGATAAAACCGATGCCCTGCGGGTCCGCACTGACCGCGTCTGACAGTTGCTCACTGGATTCGAAGCGTTTCGCCGTGCTGCTGAGACTTTTCCCACGAGCACTCAGGACCAATTCCTTGAACGTGTCGTAGGTCCCGGACTGATCATCCCGTGCATACAGATGAATCGGCCCACCCTTGCCGCCAATGTCTTCCCAGGTGTTGACGTCGCCACTGAACATGCGCGCCAGTTGTTCGGTGCCAAGTTGCTGCAGCGGATTGTCCGGGTGAAGGATGATTGCCAGGCCGTCAATGGCGATGACTTGTTCCGCAGCCGGACTTTTCAGATCGCCCAGGGATTGAAGGTTGACCCGTTCGCTGTCCTTGATCGGGCGCGAAGAGGCAGCGAGGTCGGCATTGCCGGTTTTCAGGGCGGCAAACCCCGTGCTGGAACCGTGGGCTGCGACTTCCACGACGACCCGGCGGCCCTGATCGGTTTCACCGACGATGCGCAGTTCGTTGGCGGTGTCCAGCGGTTCGCGGTGGATATTGCGCAGACCCTGTTCGCTCAGCAGGCCTTCGACCAGCGCCGGCCCCAAGGCCGCGCCAATGGTGTTGGAACCCTGGATGCGCAGCACCGGGCCTTGTCCGGAGGTCGGTAAATTACCGGCCGCCGCCAGGTGTGGCATGCCCAGGCACAGCAGCAACAGGAACAACACGCGCAGCATCATGCCGGCACCTTATATCGCCAAAGGAGGTGCCGGGAGATTAAGTCAGTAAGGTTTCCGAAATATGACGCTTTGTTGTGGGTGTCGATTGAGTGTGCCGACACAGAACAGCTGTAGGAGCTGGCTTGCCAGCAAAGAGGCCGGCCCAGCCAGCATCAATGTTGCCTGACAGATTGCCTTCGCTGGCAAGCCAGCTCCTACAAAGGGGTTGAGGTGACTGTCGGAAATCAGCTCAACTCTAGCCAGATCGGTGCGTGGTCCGACGGTTTTTCCATGCCGCGCAATTCGTAGTCCACCCCCGCGGCCTTCACCCGTGGCAGCAAGCCGTGGGAGGCGAGGATCACGTCGATGCGCAGGCCACGCTTGGGCTCGTCTTCGAAGCCACGGCTGCGGTAGTCGAACCAACTAAAGGTGTCGCTCACGTCCGGGTTCAAGTGACGGAAACTGTCAGTCAGGCCCCAGTTCTTCAGGCGCGCCATCCACTCGCGTTCTTCCGGCAGGAAGCTGCATTTGCCGGTTTTCAGCCAGCGCTTCATGTTGTCCGGGCCGATGCCGATGTCGCAGTCTTCCGGGGAAATGTTCACGTCGCCCATCACCACCAGCGGCTGGTCGTTCTTGAACTGGCTTTCCAGCAATTGCTGCAAATCGCCGTAGAAGCGTTGCTTGGCCGGGAATTTGGTCGGGTGGTCACGGCTTTCACCCTGTGGGAAATAGCCGTTCATGATGGTCACCGGCACGCCGTTGGCGTCGGCGAAAGTGCCCCAGATGAAGCGCCGCTGGGCGTCTTCTTCATCGGTGGCGAAACCTTTGTGCAGGGCCAGCGGTTCCTGGCGCGAGAGCAGGGCGACGCCGTAATGGCCTTTTTGCCCGTGGAAGTACACGTGATAACCCAGGGCCTGTACCTCGGCCAGCGGGAATTGTTCGTCGTGGACCTTGGTTTCCTGCAAGCCGATGACATCGGGCTGGTGCTTGTCGATCAGCGCCGCCAGCTGATGGGGACGGGCGCGCAGCCCGTTGATGTTGAAGGAGACGATCTTCATGGTCGGCAGTCCTGGCAAAAGGGCGATGCTAGCTGACCTGTGGGAATCGGGCCAGTGTGGGGTGAGGGGATTGGGTTTTGTCAGTCAGTTTTGTGTGGGCGAGCCGTGTGGGAGTGAGCCTGCTCGCGAAGGCAATTTCATTGCCTACACTGAGTTCGGATCTTAAGGGAACTGTGTCAGCACTAACCAGCTCGTAACATCATGGTAACAACAAGAGCGCAGCCGCCCGAGCTGTGCCGGGGAGATCAACCGTCATGCCCGAAACCTCGACCGTCATCGCCGATATTCACATGCTCGACAGCGGCTACGCCCGCGAAGCCCGTTCGCTGTTGTACCAGGCTTATCGACACGAACCGACCTTCGCGTACCTGTTCGAAGCCGACCGGCCCGGCTATGAGCAGCGCGTTCGGGCCACCGTGCGCGAACTGGTGACTCAGCATTTTCTCCAGGACCTGCCGGCCATCGGCCTGTTGGTCAACGACCGCTTGATCGGCATCGCCCTGATTGCGCCGCCGCAGCGGCGCCTGGGCGTCACCGACAGTTGGGCCTGGCGCCTGCGCATGGTCCTCAGCACCGGGTTTCGCTGCACCCGTCGCTACCTTGAATATCACGCGGACGTGGAAGCCTGCGTGCCGAACGACTCGGTGCATGTCCTGCCATTGCTCGGCGTTCATCCGCAGTTCCAGGGCAAACACTTCGGCGAGCAGTTGCTACAGGCAGTGCACAACTGGTGCGCGGTGGATGAGCACTCGCAGGGTGTGATCCTCGACACCGGCAATCCGCGTTATCTGGAGTTCTACAAGCGCCAGGGCTATGAGGAAATCGGTGAGGTTGCTGTAGGACCGATCCGCGAGCATGTGTTTTTTCACCCCAATCCCCAGGTGATGCACAGCGCGTCGGCCTAGCGGGCGAACTTTGCGGGCATGCCAGGCTCTATCACGCTCCCATGTTCATGAACCATGCTCGTGATAGCATCCGCGCCTATGAAGTTTCCAGGAAGAATTACCAGCGGTGTGCTGATGCTGATAACCAGCTGCGCAGCGTTGGCACAAAGTGAATTGGATGTACGGATCAAACCGTCCAATGACGAGCTGAAAGCCAATATAGAGGGCTACATCGGCAGCCTCGGCGATCGTGACGAGCAAGCGTTGCTGCGCTTCAGTCGTGGTGCCGAGGAGCAGGCGCGCAAGGCCGCCCAGGCCTTGGGTTATTACCAGCCGCACATCGACAGCGAAGTCAAGGGCGGTGACAAACCACGCCTGGTGCTGAAGGTCGATCCCGGCGAGCCGGTGCACCTGCGCAATGTCACGGTGCGCGTCGAGGGCCCCGCAGCCTCCCTCAAATCCTTTCGAGTCCCCAAAAGCGACGCGCTCAAGCCCGGCGCAGTGCTCAATCATGGACGCTATGAGGACGCCAAGCGCCTGATCCAGAACCAGGCTTCGCGTTATGGCTTTTTCAACGGCCACTTCACCAGCTCAACACTGTCCGTCGACCCACGCGCCGGTGTCGCCGATATTGAATTGATCTACGCCAGCGGTCCGCGCTACACCTTGGGCAAGGTCAGTTTCGAAGGCGATACGCCGTTCGATGACGATCTTCTGCAACGCATGGTGCCCTTCAAGACCGGCACGCCGTACGACTCGGAACTGATTGCCGAACTCAACCAGAACCTGCAATCGAGCGGTTACTTCGAAGGTGTTCGGGTGGATGCGGCCCCTACCGAGTCGAAAAACCAGGCGATCCCGGTGGACGTCAAGCTCGAAACCCGCAAGCCGCGGACCATGGGCCTGGGTTTGGGGTTTTCCACCGACGTCGGCCCACGGGCCAAGGCCAACTGGACCCGGCACTGGGTTAACGCCCAAGGGCACAGTTACGGCTGGGAAACCGAAGTCTCGGCACCGCGGCAAAACGTCGGGGTGTTCTACGACATTCCGCTCGATCCGCCGCTGACTGACAAACTGCGGTTTGCCGGTGGTTACCAGAATGAAGAAATCGCCGACGAGGACAGCCACAGCAAGCTGCTGACCCTCGGTCCTGAATGGCACAGCAAGTTGCCCAGTGGCTGGCAGCGGGTGGTGTCGCTCAAATGGCAACGCGAGGATTACCAACTCGGTGACGACTCGGGGCTGAGCAACCTGCTGATGCCGGGCGTGAGCTATTCGTACCTAAAGAGCGACAACCGCATCGACCCGCATAACGGCTATCGGCTGCAATTCGAAACCAAGGTGGCCAAGGAAGGCTTGGGCTCCGACAGCAACCTGGTCTATGGCACGGCGCTGGTCAAAGGCTTGACCACGGTGTTCGACAACCATCGTTTCCTCGGGCGCGTGCAGGTCGGCGGCAGTGCCACCAACGGCTTCAATTCGGTGCCGCCATCGCTGCGCTTCTTCGCAGGTGGCGATCAGAGCGTGCGCGGTTACGACTATCAGAGCCTGTCCCCGGAAAACTCCGACGGCGATCGCATCGGGGGTCGCTACATGGTGGCTGCCAGCGCGGAATATCAGTACTCCATCGCCGAAAAATGGCGGATCGCGACCTTTGTCGACCAAGGTAACTCGTTCAATACACTCGAACTGCCGAACCTCAAGACCGGCGTGGGTATCGGCGTGCGCTGGGTATCGCCGGTGGGGCCGATCCGCCTCGACCTGGCCCATGCGCTGGACGACGATGGCGGCATTCGATTGCACTTTTCCATGGGGCCTGAGCTGTGAAGCGTGGTTTGAAAATAACGCTGCTGGCGATCGCGGCGCTGTTGATGCTGGTGGTGCTGACACTGGCCACGGTGTTGGGCACCGCGACCGGCAGCCGTTGGGCATTGGGCTTGGTGCCGGGTTTGAGCCTGGACAACTTGCAGGGCCGGCTGGCTGGGCAGTGGAGTGCCGACCGGGTGTTGTGGCAACAGGACAACAACCGGGTTGAACTGAACAAGGTGATTTTTGCCTGGTCGCCGTTGTGCCTGGCGCGCATGACCCTGTGCATCGAACAATTGCAGGCCGATCAGGTCAACCTGACGTTCCCGCCAGGGGCAGAAGAACCGAGCAGCGGCCCGATCACGCTGCCGGAATTGAAGTTGCCAGTGGCCATCGAGCTGGGCGAGATCAAGATCGGCAGCCTGTTATTCAACGGCAGCGAGGAACTCAAGGGACTGCAACTGGCGGCGCACTGGACAGCGGCCGGTTTGAAGATCGATTCCGCATCGCTACAGCGCGATGACCTGAGCCTGAACCTGTCCGGCCTGCTGCAACCGAGCGGCAACTGGCCGCTCAGTGCCGAAGGCAAGCTGAACCTGCTGATGACGCCGCAGCCCTTGGCGCTGGCGTTGAAGATCGACGGCGACCTGCTGAAAACCCTCAACCTCAAAGCCGACAGCAGCGGCTATCTCAACGGCCAACTGAGTGGCGAATTGCAACCGTTGGTGGAAAACCTGCCGGCCACGGTGCGGATTATCGCCGATGGCTTCAAGCCTGCTGCCGACTTGCCGGACACCCTGCAACTCAATCAGCTAGAACTCACCGGTGCCGGCGACCTGAAGAGCGGCTACGCGCTGCTCGGCAAGGCCACGTTACCCGCCGAGCAAGGGCCGATTGCCCTGGCACTGCAAGGCAAGGTCGACGCCAAGGGCGCGCAGATCGCCGCGCTCGACCTGACCGCCAACGACAAGCAAAGCCTCAAGCTCACCGGGGCGCTGGATTGGAGCAAAGGCCTGAACGCCGAGGCGAAGGTCGACTGGCTGGACTTCCCGTGGCATCGCCTCTATCCAGTGATCGACGAGCCACAAGTGGCGTTGCGCCGCTTCACGGGTGAAGTGTCCTACACCGATGGCAAGTATCTCGGGCATTTTGACGCCGCGGCGGACGGTCCGGCGGGCGCCTTCACCCTGGCCAGCCCGTTCGCCGGTGACCTGACCAAAATCTATCTTCAACAGATTCAACTCCAGGCCGGGCAGGGCAAGGCCGAAGGGCACCTGAACCTGCAATTTGCCGACGGCATTGCCTGGGACACCGCGCTGGACCTGTCGGCGATCAACCCGGCGTACTGGGTCGCGGAGCTGCCAGGCACACTGGCCGGTCCGTTGCGCAGTCAGGGCGAAATGAAAAACGACCGACTCAGCCTCAATGCCGACCTCGACCTCAAGGGCAAGCTGCGCGGCCAACCGGCAGTCATCCAGGCCAAGGCCGATGGCGGCGGCGAGCAATGGAATCTCAATGCGCTGCAAGTTCGCCTCGGTGACAACAGCATCATTGGCAAAGGCAGCCTGCAACAGAAACTCGCCGGTCAGATCGACATCAAGCTGTCGCGCCTGGGCCAGCTCTGGCCGCAGTTGCGCGGCCAACTCAATGGCCGCGTGGATGTCGCCGGTACGCTCAAGGCACCGCAAGGCAAACTTGACCTGCAAGGCTCGCAACTGGCGTTCCAGGACAATCGCCTGCAAAGCCTGAACCTCGACGCCACGCTGGACAGCGCGCAACGGGCGAAAATCGACCTCAAGGGCAGCGGCATCCAGGCTGGCGATACGTCACTGGGTACGCTGACCGCCAGCGGCCAGGGCGACATAAAGAGCCAGAAGCTGAGCCTCGACCTGCAAGGGCCGAAGTTGAAACTGGCGTTGGGCCTGGACGGTGCGCTGGACAAAGGCAACTGGCGCGGACGACTGGCCAACGGCGATATCCAGGCCGGTGGTCAGGACTGGAAGCTGCAAGGGCCGGCGAAACTCGAACGCCTGGCGGACGGCAAAATCAACTTTGGCGCCCATTGCTGGGCTTCCGGTCCGGCCAGCCTGTGCGGTGAAGACTCGCGCCTGGTGCCCGAGCCGAAGCTGCGTTATCACCTCAAGCAGTTCCCGATCGACAGCCTCGCGCAATGGTTGCCGAAGGATTTCGCCTGGCAGGGACGGCTCAATGCCGACCTGCAATTGGACCTGCCGGTCAGCGGCCCGAACGGCCAGATCAGCGTCGATGCCGGTGGCGGCACGTTGCGCGTCAAGGAAAAGGACCAGTGGCTGGATTTCCCCTACCAGACCCTGAAGCTCACCAGCAAGCTCACGCCCAAGCGCATCGACACCGAACTCAACTTCGTCGGTGGCAAGCTGGGCGAGCTGATGGTCCAGGCGCAGCTCAATCCACTGCCGAAGAACAAACCCTTGAACGGCTCGTTCCGCTTGAACGGGCTGGACCTGTCGGTGGCACGGCCGTTCGTGCCGATGGTCGAGAAACTGACCGGGCGCCTGAACGGCAGTGGCACGATTTCCGGCGGCCTGCTGGCGCCGCAGGTCAATGGCAGTGTGCAACTCAGCGACGGCGTGATTGCCGGGCCGGAGTTGCCGATGGAGTTGCAAAACCTGCACGTTCAGGCGCTCATCGCCGGTGAAAGCGTGCAACTCAACGGCGGCTGGAACAGCGGCAAGGGCGGGCAGGGCAGCCTGAACGGCAACATCGCCTGGGGCCAGGCACTGGTCGTGGACCTGGCGCTCAAGGGCTCGCAATTGCCGGTCAGCGTCGAGCCTTACGCCAAGCTCGAAGTCGCGCCGGACCTGAAGATCTCGATGAAGGGCGACGAGTTGGCCATCGCCGGCAAGGTGCTGGTGCCCAAGGGCGACATCACCATTCGCGAGTTGCCGCCATCGACGGTCAAGGTGTCCGATGACACGGTGATCGTCGGCCAGCAGACCGCGCAGGGCAAGCCGCCACTGGCCATGAAGATGGACATCCAGGTGGAGGTTGGCGAGGACAAGTTGAGCTTTGCAGGCTTCGGCTTGACCGCCAACGTGCAGGGTCATGTGCATATCGGCGACAACATGGACACCCGCGGTGAGCTGTGGCTCAACGACGGCCGTTATCGCGCCTACGGCCAACGGCTGTCGGTGCGCCGCGCACGCTTGCTGTTTGCCGGGCCCATCGACCAGCCGTATCTGGATGTCGAAGCGATCCGCCAGACCGACGACATCATCGCCGGCATCCGCCTCAGTGGCAGTGCCGAACAGCCGACCACGCAGATTTTCTCTGAGCCGGCCATGAGCCAGGAGCAGGCACTGTCCTATCTGGTGCTTGGGCGTCCGCTGAGCAGCAATGGTGAGGACAACAATATGCTCGCCCAAGCGGCCCTCGGCCTGGGCTTGATGGGCAGCGCCGGAGTGACCGGCAGCATCGCCAAGGACCTCGGCATCCAGGACTTCCAGCTCGATACCCAAGGCAGTGGCAACACCACCAGCGTAGTGGCCAGCGGCAATATCTCCGAGAAGCTCAGCCTGCGCTATGGCGTGGGCGTGTTCGAACCGGCCAACACCATTGCCTTGCGCTACAAGCTGAGCAAAAAGGTCTACCTCGAAGCCGCCGGCGGCGTGGCCAGTTCGCTGGACATCTTCTACAAGCGGGATTTCTAGGCCTGCACTCCCTCCAAAAGACCGCGTTGCGGCCTTCGCTGGCAAGCCAGCTCCTACACAAATCACACCCACCTGTAGGAGCTGGCTTGCCAGCGAAAGCGTCCGAATGATCACCACAAATCCCGACACCACTAGTCAACTATTTACCAAGCAGCCTAACTATTGCGTTGACATTCGCTGCCTAGGCAGTAACATCTCGTCATACATTCACTGCCTAGGCAGCTAATTGGTGGTCAGATGCAACATTTCTCTCCAGACGATTTCCACAATTGCCATCTCGGCCTGCTGCTTGGGCGTGCGGCACTGCTCAAGGACCGGATCCTCGACATCCGCATGGAGCCCCACGGCATCACCTCCGCGCAGTTCAAGGTGTTGATCATCATGGCCCAGTACGGCGTCGATTCGCCGGGTGAACTGTGTCGTCACCTGTCCCTCGACAGCGGCTCGATGACGCGCATGCTCGATCGTCTGGAGCAGAAGGGTTTCCTCGCCCGCCAACGCTCCGAGGCTGATCGCCGTCAGGTGCAGCTTGTCCTCACGGAGGAAGGGCAGACGCTCGCCGGGCTATTGCCGCACATCGGCGCCCAAGCCATGAATGAACTGGCTGGCGCCATCACTCCAGACGAGCTCAAGACCCTGGAACTGATCCTGAAGAAAATTTTGTTGGCAGCCGGTGACCCGATCACCCTGCTGCGAGTAGGTGACAAATGAGCAGTAAACCCTTGCGCACGGGCCTGAGCCTGGTGCTGTTGGCCATGAGCCTGGCCGGCTGCGCCAGTTACAGTGGCCTGAAGACCGAAGGCGTCAACCTTGACGCGAAGAGCCTCAAGGCAGGCCAATCCCTGGGCGGCGTGACGTTGTCGTCTGCGGCCTGGCCGAAAAGCGACTGGTGGAAAAGCCTTGGTGACCCGCAACTCGACGCCTTGATCCACGAAGCCCTGCGCGACAGCCCGGACATGCAGATTGCCGACGCCCGTGCCCATCAGGCCAATGCCGCGGCCAACGCCGCCGACGCCGAGCGGATGCCGACCCTGGACGCCAGCGCCGGTGTCAGCCGCTCGCGCCTGGCCCGCGATCAGGACCCGCTCGGGCAAGGTGACGCGTACGCCACCATTCGCAACGTCAGCAGCAGTTTCAATTACAACTTCGACCTGTGGGGCGGTCAGCGCGATGCCTGGGAAGCCGCACTCGGCCAGGCGCGCGCTGCCGAAGTCGACCAGCAGGCGGCGCGCCTGACATTGGCGGCTGATGTGGCGCGCGCCTACAGCGACCTGGGCCAGGCGCACATCGTCTATGACCTGTCCAACGAAGACCTCAAGCGTACCCGGCAAATGCTCGACCTGAGCCAGCGCCGGCTGACGGCCGGGATCGACAGCCAGTACCAGTTCCAGCAGACCGAAAGCCTGGAAGCCACCTCGCAGGCCAACCTGATCGACGCGGAAAAACGCCTGAACAGCGCGAAAATCGCCCTCGCTGTACTGCTCGGCAAAGGCCCGGACCGCGGCAATGAAATCGCCCGGCCGAACATTCTCCAGCCAAGTGCGGTAGCGCTACCTTCGGTGCTGCCGGCCGAACTTCTCGGGCGTCGCCCAGACCTGGTTGCCGCACGCTGGCGGGTCGAAGCGGCGAGCAAAAGCATCGATGCCGGCAAGACCCGCTTCTATCCCAACTTGAACCTCAGCGCCGCTGCCGGTGCCGAATCCTTATTGGGCGATGCGATGTTCGGTTCGGCCAGTCGCTTCTTCAACATTGCGCCGACGATTTCGGTGCCGATCTTCGACGGCGGCCGCCTGCGCGCCGACCTTGACTCACGCGACGCCGACTACGACCTCGCCGTGGCGCAGTACAACAAAAGCCTGGTGAAGGCGCTGGGTGACGTCAGCGACAGCATCAACCAGCTACGTGATATCGGCCGGCAGATTAGTGCCCAACAGCACGCCACCGACATCGCCCAGGATTCTTACAACACCGTGGTCCAGCGTTACGGTTCCGGCATCGGCAACTACCTGGACGTGCTTAGCATCGAGCAACAATTGCTCCAGGCCCAGCGTCAACTGGCCAACCTGAATGCCGAGCAGATCGACCTGTCGATCCAACTGATGCAGGCGCTGGGCGGCGGTTTCCAGCCTGAGGCCGTGGCCTCGGCCACCGCCACGCCAGCCACGCTGACCCACTAATTCAAGGTAATTTGTCATGGCCACTGCCGATACTACCCAAGCTCCTGAAAACACCCAGGGCAACCCCAATTCGGGCAAGCGCAAACTTATGCTGTTGATCCTCGCGGTCATCGTCGTGCTCGGCGGCGTGGGCGTCTGGGCCTACCACGAGCTCTACGGGCGCTGGAGCGAAAGCACCGATGACGCCTACGTCAATGGCAACGTGGTGGAAATCACCCCGCTGGTCACCGGCACCGTGGTCAGCATTGGCGCCGATGATGGCGACTTGGTGCATGAAGGCCAGGTGTTGATCAACTTCGACCCGAACGATGCCGAAATCGGCCTGCAAAACGCACAAGCCTCGCTGGCCCGTACCGTGCGTCAAGTGCGCGGCTTGTACAGCGATGTGGACGGCATGAAAGCCCAGGTCAACGCGCAGAAAGCCGAAGTGCAAAAAGCCCAGGACAACTTCAGTCGCCGCAAGAACCTCGCCGCCGGCGGGGCGATTTCCCAGGAAGAACTGTCCCATGCCCGGGACGACCTGACCTCGGCGCAAAACGCCCTGGCCAACGCCCAGCAGAAACTCAAGACCAGCAGTGCATTGGTCGATGACACCGAGGTGTCTTCGCACCCGGACGTGATGGCCGCCGCCGCGCAACTGCGTCAGGCCTACCTGAACAATGCCCGTAGCACCTTGATCGCGCCGGTGACCGGCTACGTGGCCAAACGTACCGTGCAACTGGGCCAGCGTGTGCAACCGGGCACCGCGTTGATGGCGGTGATTCCGTTGGATCAGCTGTGGATCGACGCCAACTTCAAGGAAACCCAGCTGCGTGACATGCGCATTGGCCAACCGGTGGAGATCGAAACCGACCTGTATGGCAGCAGCGTGAAATACAGCGGCACCATCGACAGCCTCGGCGCAGGCACAGGCAGCGCGTTTGCCCTGTTGCCAGCGCAGAACGCCACCGGTAACTGGATCAAGATCGTGCAGCGTGTGCCGGTGCGGGTCCACGTCAACGCCGATGAACTGGCCAGGCATCCGCTGCGGGTCGGCCTGTCGACCATGGTCGATGTCGATCTGCACGACCAGAGCGGGCCGGTGCTGGCGCAACAGCCGCCGCAGAAAGCGTCGTTCAGCACCAATGTCTACGACCGTCAGTTGGCCGAGGCCGACGCAATGATCGCCCAATTGATCCACGACAACAGCGCCGCCGCCAGCAAGACCGCGCAACGCTGATTCGCCATCGACCCGATCCTGTAGGAGCGAGCTTGCTCGCGAAGGCGAACTGACATTCAACATTGCTGTTGGCTGCAACACCGCTATCGCGAGCAGGCTCGCTCCTACAGGGTTAGCTGCGTCTGTTAAAGGCGCAGCGCCCATCAGGTTTCAAAGGATTCGCGATGAGCAATAACGCGTCTTTCACACCGCCCAGCCTGTTGCTGAGCACCATCGGTTTGTCGCTGGCGACCTTCATGCAGGTGCTCGACACCACCATCGCCAACGTGGCGTTGCCGACGATTTCCGGCAACCTCGGCGTGAGTTCGGAGCAGGGCACCTGGGTCATTACTTCGTTCGCCGTGAGCAACGCCATCGCCTTGCCGTTGACCGGTTGGCTCAGCCGCCGTTTCGGCGAGGTGAAGCTGTTTGTCTGGGCGACACTGCTGTTCGTGCTGGCCTCGTTCCTCTGCGGGATTTCCACCTCGATGCCTGAACTGGTGGGCTTTCGCGTATTGCAAGGCGTCGTGGCCGGGCCGCTGTACCCGATGACCCAGACCCTGCTGATTGCCGTCTACCCCCCGGCGAAACGGGGGTTGGCGCTCGCGCTGCTGGCGATGGTCACGGTGGTCGCGCCGATTGCCGGGCCGATTCTCGGCGGCTGGATTACCGACAGTTACAGCTGGCCGTGGATTTTCTTCATCAACGTGCCGATTGGCCTGTTCGCCGCGTGGGTGGTGGTCCAGCAGATGAAGAAGCGTCCGGTGGTCACCAGCCGTCAGCCGATGGATTACATCGGCCTGATCGCGCTGATCATCGGCGTCGGGGCATTGCAGATCGTGCTCGACAAGGGCAACGATGCCGACTGGTTCGAATCCAGCTTCATCGTCATCGGTACGGTGATTTCGGTGATTGCCCTGGCGTTCTTCGTGATCTGGGAGATGACCGATGAGCACCCGGTGGTCAACCTGCGCCTGTTTGCCCACCGCAACTTCCGCTACGGCACCATCGTGCTGATCCTGGGTTATGCCGGGTTCTTCGGGATCAACCTGATCCTGCCGCAGTGGCTGCAAACACGCCTGGGTTATACCGCGACGTGGGCCGGTTTTGCCGTGGCGCCACTGGGGATCCTGCCGGTATTGATGGCGCCGTTTGTCGGTAAATACGCACCGAAGTTCGACATGCGAGTACTGGCGGGCGGGGCGTTCCTGGCCATTGGCCTGAGCTGTTTCATGCGCGCCGGCTTCACCAACGAAGTCGACTTCCAGCACATTGCCATGGTCCAGTTGTTCATGGGGATCGGCGTGGCATTGTTCTTCATGCCGACCTTGACCATCCTGCTGTCGGATCTGCCACCCGACCAGATTGCCGATGGTTCCGGGCTGGCGACGTTCCTGCGCACGCTGGGCGGTAGCTTCGCGGCGTCGCTGACCACCTGGATCTGGATTCGCCGGGCCGACCAGCACCACGCCTACCTGACCGAAAGCATCACACCGTTCGACCCGGCGACTCGCGAGGCGCTGTCCAACCTGGGCGGAGCAGGGGCGAAGGCCTACACAATGCTGGACCAAACGGTGATCAGCCAGGCGTACATCATGTCCACGGTGGACTACTTCACCTTGCTTGGCTGGATGTTCATGGGATTGATCCTGATCGTGTGGCTGGCCAAGCCACCGTTTACCGCCAAGGCCGGGCCTGCGGCCTCTGCCGGCCACTAAACACCCTATACCCCTGTGGGAGCGAGCCTGCTCGCGAATACGGACTGACATTCAACAGTGATGTTGACTGACATGACGCTTTCGCGAGCAGGCTCGCTCCTACAGAGGGATTGTGTTGGGTCGTTAATTCGAGGGAGCAGCCAATGGCGGCGGGGCGAAGTCGAATGGCGCCAACGCAAACCCTTGCTCATCGACCTGCAACGCCCAACCCTGGCGATCCCAATCCCCCAACACAATGCGTCGGGCCGCTTGCTCGCCCAACTGCAACTTGTGAATCGCGGGGCGATGGGTGTGCCCGTGGATCAAGGTCTTCACGCCAAACTGCTGCATGATCCGCGGAATCTCTTCGGGCGTGACATCGACGATGTCGTTGGCCTTCATCCGCGTTTGCGCACGGCTTTCACTGCGTATTTTGCGTGCCAGCTTGTGCCGGGTGCTCAACGGCAAATGCCGCAGGATGAACAGGGTGATCGGGTTGCGCAGGTAGCGGCGCAGCTTCATATAGGCTTCGTCGCGGGTACAGAGGCTGTCGCCGTGCATCAATAGCACGGGCTCGCCGTTGAATTGCACGACACTCGGGTCCTTCAATAATGTGCAGCCGGCGGCTTTGCAGAACGCCTTGCCCAATAGAAAGTCGCGATTGCCATGCATCAGGAAAATGGCCGTGCCGCTGTCGCTGAGGTCGCGCAGGGCCTGGCAGATGGAACGCTGGAAGGGTGTCATGGCGTCATCGCCAATCCACACCTCGAAAAAATCGCCCAGGATGTACAGCGCACTCGCCGAGCGGGCGCGTCCGGCGAGCAAATCCAGAAACGCCCGGGTGATGTCCGGGCGCTCCTCTTCCAGATGCAAGTCTGAAATCAGCAATATCACTCAATGATCTCGGCTTTCTCGATGATCACGTCGTCTGCTGGTACGTCCTGGTGGCCGGACTTGGAAGTGGTGGCCACGCCTTTGATCTTGTCGACAACGTCGGTGCCGGCAGTCACTTTACCGAATACCGCGTAGCCCCAGCCCTGCACGTTCTTGCCGCTGTGGTTCAGGAAGCTGTTGTCCGCGACGTTGATGAAGAACTGCGCGGAAGCCGAATGCGGCTCCATGGTGCGGGCCATGGCGACGGTGTACTTGTCGTTGGAAAGGCCGTTGTCAGCTTCGTTCTGGATGCTTGGGCGCTTGTCTTTCTTTTCTTTCATGCCTGGCTCGAAACCGCCGCCCTGGATCATGAAGTTGCCGATGACGCGATGGAAAACAGTGTTTTCGTAGTGACCGGCTTTGACGTATTCGACGAAGTTAGCCACGGTGATCGGGGCTTTATCGGCGTTCAGTTCCAGGACGATATCGCCGTGGTTGGTAGTCAGTTTGACTTGGGTCATGATCGGTACTCTTTTGAGGAATTCGTGGGAGTTGGGACATTACGTCCGTTCACCGGTTCAGCCTGTAGCGGCCGAGGTGCGCAGTTTAGCGTGACAGGCGCGAATTTCGAGGCTGTTTTTTCATTTACAGCCTATTAAATATGACCGTTTACAAGGTGCGCTCTGTCAGGTACTTGACGGCATCGGCTATGATAGCGGCTTTGTTTTGTCCGGCCTTCACTACGGCCACGCACTTGTACGTTCAAGGATCCTATGAGCAAGCCCACTGTCGACCCTACCTCGAATGCCAAGACCGGCCCTGCCGTGCCGGTCAACTTCCTGCGGCCGATCATCCAGGCAGACCTGGACTCGGGCAAGCACACGCAAATCGTCACCCGTTTCCCGCCTGAACCCAACGGCTACCTGCACATCGGCCACGCCAAGTCGATCTGCGTGAACTTCGGCCTGGCCCAGGAGTTCGGCGGCGTCACGCACCTGCGTTTCGACGACACCAACCCGGCCAAGGAAGACCAGGAATACATCGACGCGATCGAAAGCGACGTCAAATGGCTGGGCTTCGAGTGGTCCGGCGAAGTGCGCTACGCCTCGCAGTATTTCGACCAGTTGCACGATTGGGCCGTCGAGTTGATCAAGTCCGGCAAGGCCTACGTCGACGACCTGAGCCCGGAGCAAGCCAAGGAATACCGTGGCAGCCTGACCGAGCCTGGCAAGAACAGCCCGTTCCGTGATCGCAGCGTAGAAGAAAACCTCGACTGGTTCGCCCGCATGCGTGCCGGCGAGTTCCCGGACGGCGCACGTGTGCTGCGGGCCAAGATCGACATGGCATCGCCGAACATGAACCTGCGCGACCCGATCATGTATCGCATCCGTCACGCGCATCACCACCAGACCGGCGACAAGTGGTGCATCTACCCGAACTATGACTTCACCCACGGTCAGTCGGACGCCATCGAAGGCATCACCCACTCGATCTGCACCCTGGAGTTCGAAAGCCACCGTCCGCTGTACGAGTGGTTCCTGGAGAACCTGCCGGTGCCGGCCAACCCGCGCCAGTACGAGTTCAGCCGCCTGAACCTGAACTACACCATCACCAGCAAGCGCAAGCTCAAGCAATTGGTCGATGAAAAGCACGTCAATGGCTGGGACGACCCGCGCATGTCCACGCTGTCGGGCTTCCGCCGCCGTGGCTACACGCCGAAATCGATCCGCAACTTCTGCGAAATGATCGGCACCAACCGTTCCGACGGCGTGGTCGACTTCGGCATGCTCGAGTTCAGCATCCGTGACGACCTCGACCACAGCGCCCCGCGTGCCATGTGCGTGCTGCGTCCACTCAAAGTGGTGATCACCAACTACCCGCAAGGCCAGGTCGAGAACCTCGAGCTGCCGCGCCACCCGAAAGAAGACATGGGCGTGCGCGCACTGCCGTTCGCCCGTGAGATCTACATCGACCGTGACGACTTCATGGAAGAGCCGCCGAAGGGCTACAAGCGCCTGGAGCCAACCGGTGAAGTGCGTCTGCGTGGCAGCTACGTGATCCGTGCCGACGAAGCGATCAAGGACGCCGATGGCAACATCGTCGAATTGCGTTGCTCGTACGACCCGGACACCCTGGGCAAGAACCCGGAAGGGCGCAAGGTCAAGGGCGTGATCCACTGGGTGCCGGCCGCGGCCAGCGTCGAGTGCGAAGTGCGCCTGTACGATCGCCTGTTCCGTTCGGCCAACCCTGAGAAGGCCGAAGACAGCGCCAGTTTCCTGGACAACATCAACCCTGACTCACTGCAAGTGCTGACCGGTTGTCGTGCTGAGCCATCGCTTGGCAATGCACAGCCGGAAGACCGTTTCCAGTTCGAGCGCGAAGGCTACTTCGTCGCGGATTTGAAGGACTCGAAACCAGGTCAGCCGGTATTCAACCGTACCGTGACCTTGCGTGATTCGTGGGGCCAGTGATTCAAGGAACCTAAAGTGCTTTCTATCTACAACACGCTCACCAAGAGCAAAGAAGTCTTCAAGCCGCTCGATGGCAACAATGTGCGCATGTATGTCTGCGGGATGACCGTGTACGACTACTGCCACATTGGCCACGGCCGCAGCATGGTCGCATTCGACCTGGTGACCCGCTGGCTGCGATTCAGCGGTTATAACCTGACGTATGTGCGCAACATCACCGACATCGAAGACAAGATCATCAATCGTGCCCGCGAGAACGGCGAGCCGTTCGACGCGCTGACCGAACGCATGATCACCGCGATGCACGAGGACGAGGCGCGTCTCAATATCCTCAAGCCGGACATGGAACCGCGTGCCACGGACCACATCCCGGGCATGTTGAGCATGATCCAGACCCTGATCGACAAGGGCTACGCCTACGCCCCAGGCAATGGCGACGTGTACTACCGCGTCGCCAGGTTCATGGGCTACGGCAAGTTGTCGCGCAAGAAAATCGAAGACCTGCGTATCGGCGCCCGCATCGAAGTCGACGAGTCCAAGCAGGACCCGCTCGACTTCGTGCTCTGGAAAGCCACCAAGCCGGGCGAGCCGAGCTGGGAGTCGCCATGGGGCGCCGGGCGTCCGGGCTGGCACATCGAGTGCTCGGTGATGTCCACCTGCTGCCTGGGCGAGACTTTCGACATTCATGGCGGCGGCAGCGACCTTGAGTTCCCGCACCACGAAAACGAAATCGCCCAGAGCGAAGCGGCCACCGGCAAGACCTACGCCAATGCGTGGATGCATTGCGGCATGATCCGCATCAATGGCGAGAAGATGTCCAAGTCCTTGAACAACTTCTTCACCATTCGCGACGTGCTCGACAAGTACCACCCGGAAGTCGTGCGTTACCTACTGGTGTCGAGCCACTACCGCAGCGCCATCAACTATTCGGAAGACAACCTCAAGGACGCCAAGGGCGCGCTGGAGCGTTTCTACCACGCGTTGAAAGGCCTGCCGACTGTCGCACCAGCGGGCGGCGAAGCGTTCGTCGAGCGTTTCACCCAGGTGATGAACGACGACTTCGGTACGCCGGAAGCCTGCGCGGTGTTGTTCGAGATGGTCCGCGAGATCAACCGTCTGCGCGAGAGCGATCTTGATGCAGCGGCCGGTCTGGCCGCCCGTTTGAAAGATCTGGCCAGCGTGCTCGGTGTGTTGCAGCTCGAAGCCGATGACTTCCTGCAGGCCGGCGCCGAAGGGCGTGTGGATGCAGCCGAAGTCGAGGCGTTGATTACCGCGCGCCTTGCGGCACGTGCCGGCAAGGACTGGGCTGAATCCGACCGCATCCGCGACCAGCTCACCGCCATGGGCGTGGTGCTGGAAGACGGCAAGGGTGGCACGACCTGGCGTCTGGCTGACTGATGGCTTGATCCTTGAAAAAACAAAACCCGCCAAGTGCGGGTTTTGTTTTTTGCGGTTCAGATCAGCTCAAGAGGCCAGTGCTGACCGCCACGATCAGGAAAATCCCGAGCACGGCGCGGTAAATGACAAAGGGCCAGGTGGAGAACTTCTCCAGGAATCGCATCAGGCCCCAGATGGCGAAGAACGCCGAAATGCTGGCGACCACCAGGCCGAACAACAGATGTGCCCAGGCGTCTGCCGGGATTTGCGCATGGAACAACACCCATAGCTCTTTCAAACCGGCCAGTGCGATCGCCGGCAAGCCCAGCAGGAAGGAGAAGCGCGCGGCTTCTTCGCGTTTGAAGTTGAGGAACAGCGCGGCGGTCAGTGTGGAACCGGAGCGGGAGACGCCAGGAATCAGCGCGCCGATTTGCGCAATGCCGACGATCAACGCATCGCGCAGACGCATTTCGCCCACCGTGCGTTGATGGCGGCAACTGAGCTCGGCAGCGGCGAGCAGAACAGCCATCACCACGCAGGAAATCCCGATCACCATCAAACCGCGCAACGGCGAGTTGCAGGCGTTGAGGGTCGACGACAAAGCCAGCCCGGCAATCCCGATGGGGATGGTCGCCAGAATGATGGCCACCGCCAGTTTGAACCATTGATTGTTGTAGTCGCCCTGACGCACCGCGCCCACACTGCCGGTGACCACCTGTCTCACATCGCGCCAGAAATAGCTGACCACCGCTGCCAGTGCTGCCAGTTGCATGGCGGCCGAAAACGCCGAGCCGGGATCTGGCCAGCCAAGCAGGGCGGGCACGATTCGCATGTGGGCAGTGGAAGAAACGGGCAGTAACTCGGTGATGCCTTGGATGATGCCCAGGATACCGATTTGCAGGTAATCCAGAGAGGCAAAGCCGATATCAAGGCCGGTAGAACAGATGTTTGTCAAAGCACTTATCCTGTGAGAATAAGAGGAGAGGGAAGTGTGGGGTGCACAAGGAACAGGTCGAAATGCTGAAACATTTCGTCACGATTTGCCTGTCCGGTCAATGACTTCGTCTGACAGACGGAGTCTAGGGGGCGGTTGCTGAACGGTGGATGAACCAACTCGCTTGAGAGGTAAACGTCGGATTTGGGTTTTGGAGTGATTGGGCTGACGCTTTCGCTGGCAAGCCAGCTCCTACAGTGTCCGTGCCGTGCACAAGACCTGTGGATGCCGCTAAAACGGTAGGCGCTGGCTTGCCAGCGAAGGGGCCTGTGAGGCCAACCCGTCACTCGGCCTGGCGCAAACGCTTGTAAAGGGTGTTACGACTGACACCCAACCTGCGGGCCAGGTAAGAAATATTGCCCCCCACTGCCTGCAACTGCCGGTTCAATTCCTCGGCATCATTCACATCCACTGCCAACGTCTGCGGCGTCTCCGCCGGCTCCATCTCCAGGTCGACAAAAAAATCATCCGGCAAATGCTCTGGCCGCACCGGTTGTTCCTCGGCCATGGCCAGTGCGACCTGCATCACGCTGCTGACCTGGCGCAGGTTGCCCGGCCACGGATGGCGATCGAACAGTTCCAGTACTTCGCGGCTGAGGCCCGCCCACTGGCTCGGCTCGCGGTGCTGTTCCCACAGCCGCTTGAACAGGGCTTCTTTATCACTGCGTTCCCTGAGCGGCGGCAACTCCAGGGTCAAACCGCCGATGCGGTAATACAGGTCCTCACGAAACCGCCCCAGTTGAACCTGTTCGCGCAACGAGCGATTGGTCGCGGAAATGATGCGCAGGTCTACCGCAAACAGCTCGCTGCTGCCCACCGGCTGAACGCATCGCTCCTGCAGCACCCGCAACAACCGCGCCTGGGTCGGCAGGGGCATGTCACCGATTTCGTCGAGAAACAGCGTGCCTTTGTCTGCCTTGCGTATCAGGCCGATGCTGCCTTTCTGGTTGGCGCCGGTGAACGCGCCTTTCTCATAGCCAAACAATTCGGACTCCACCAATTCGGCGGGGATCGCCGCGCAGTTGACGGCGATGAACGCTTGTTTGCTGCGCGAGCTGGCCTGATGCAGCGCTTTGACGAACACTTCCTTGCCGACCCCGGTTTCGCCGTGGATCAACAATGGAATGTCTTTTTCCAGCAAACGCTCGGCCTGGCGCACGGCTTTTTCCACGCGCGGGTCTCCGAAATGCAGGCTGTTGAGGCTGATGGTGGCCGTCGGGGTCAAGGCGGGTTCGGCGCTCTTGGGTTCCGAAAACAACCGCGCCTTGATCGGTGCCTGTTTCGGCCGTTTCAACAGGCAATGGAAACGGTTGCGCCCGCAGGTTTGCAGGGCGAAGGGCAGGCCTTCGGGCTGGTTGAGCAATTCCAGCAGCGAAACCTTGAACAGGCTCTCGACACTCACCCGCGACAGGCTGATGCCCAGCAAATTATCGGCGCGTCGATTGGCCGAAAGTACCTGGCCGGTCTCATCGAAAATCAACAACCCGGCCCATTGGCTGTCGAGGTTGTTCAGCCCGGTGTTGAACGTGAGCTGGAAATGCTGACCATGGAACAGGTTGAGGATCAGCCGGTTCTCCACGGTCTGGCTCATCATTTTGACCATGCCCAGGGTGTGGGAGGGCGGCAGGTAACTGTCACTGGAGACGTCCAGCACCGCGATCACCTTGCGCTCGGCATCGAAAATCGGCGCGGCGGAACCGGTCATGAAACGGTTGGCCTTGAGGAAATGTTCATCGTGTTCGATGTGCACCGCTTGCTCGCAGGCCAGGGCGGTACCGATGGCATTGGTGCCGCTGCAGCGCTCCATCCAGCTGGCGCCGGCGCTGAAACCCCGAGCCAGTTTCGGTTCGATGAAACGCTGCGTGCCCCAGGAGGTGAGCACCTGGCCCTGATGGTCGGCCAGCATGATCAGGCAATTGGAATTGCTCAGGATGTTCTCGTAGTAGGGCAGCACTTCCTGATGGGTGGTTTTTACCAGTGAATGCTGGCTCTCCAGCAGTTGCGCGATGCCTGCGGCCGGCAGTTGATCGAAGGCCGGCGAGCTCTGATGACTGAGGCCGAACGCGCGGCAACGCGACCAGGAGTCCTGGATGATGGCGTCGTGGGACAACGGCGATGCGGGTGCGGCCATGGCAGTCAGTCTCTGAACATTCTTTTGTTGTTTTTATGGGTAGTTCTGCAGCGCGGCGAACTCCATGTGGGAGCGGGCTTGCTCGCGAAGGCGGTGTTTCAGTCACATCAATGCTGAATGACACACCGCCTTCGCGAGCAAGCCCGCTCCCACAGGTTTTGCGTCCATTTCGATATTCCCGCAATGGCAAAAAAGCATCCGTAGAGTGTTGTTCACTATTGTTCACTGTCAATGGATGAACTGTTCAATTGTTCATTTCCGATTGTTCATTTGTGTTCAGCAACGAACGTCGCTTCGTGGTGGTTTTCTGGGATTTCCAGATAAATCAATGGCTTGAGGTTTTTGGCACGGATGTCGCTTTAACGCTTCGGTCGCTTGACTCCAATAATAAAAAGGCCGAGCCATGTCACTCACCCTGGAGCACGTCAGCCGCACCGTCGAGGGCCAGACCTGGATCGACGATGCCAACCTGAGTTTTGAACCCGGATCCTTCAATGTTTTGCTGGGCCGTACCTTGTCCGGCAAGACCAGCCTGATGCGCCTGATGGCCGGTCTGGACAAGCCCGACAGTGGCCGCATCCTGATGAACGGCGTCGATGTCACCCAGCGCCCGGTGCGCTTGCGCAACGTGTCGATGGTCTATCAGCAGTTCATCAATTACCCGACCATGACCGTGTTCGACAACATCGCCTCGCCACTGCGCCAGGCCGGCGTATCCAACGAGGTGATCCAGGGCAAGGTGCTGGAAACGGCGAAGATGCTGCGCATCGAGAAGTTCTTGAAGCGCTATCCGCTGGAGCTGTCCGGCGGCCAGCAACAACGCACGGCCATGGCCCGGGCGCTGGTCAAGGATGCCGAACTGATCCTGTTCGACGAGCCGCTGGTCAACCTCGACTACAAGTTGCGCGAAGAACTGCGCCAGGAAATGCGCGAGCTGTTCAAGGCGCGCCACACCATCGCGATCTACGCCACCACCGAGCCCAACGAGGCGCTGGCCCTGGGCGGCACCACCACCATTCTTCACGAGGGCCGGGTGATCCAGAGCGGTCAGTCGTCCTCGGTTTATCACCAGCCGCAAACGGTGCTGGCCGCGGAGCTGTTCTCCGAGCCACCGATCAACCTGATGCCGGGGCGCATTGCCGGCAACGAAGTGAGTTTTGCCAACTTCGTGCACTTTGCGCTGAACGTCGACCTGCGCCCGGTGGGCGAGGGAGAGTTCCGTTTCGGCGTACGGCCCAGCCATATCTCGCTGGTGCCGAGCAACGACGATGACCTCGAACTGGCGGTGACTGTCGAGGTCGCGGAAATCAGCGGCTCGGAAACCTTCCTGCACGTGCGCAACGAGCATTTCCTGCTGGTGCTGCACTTGCCGGGTGTCCACGAATACGACGTCGATGCGCCGATTCGCATCTACATACCGACCCATAAACTGTTTGTGTTCGATACGCAGGGACGGCTGGTCCAGGCGCCGGGCCGGCGCGTCGCGAGGGTTGCCTGATGGCTGAAATCCGTTTGCAAAACCTCGCCCACAGCTACACCAAGACGCCGGCAGGACCGGAGGACTACGCGATCCGTGAGATGGACCATATCTGGGAACAGGGCGGCGCGTATGCGTTGCTCGGGCCATCGGGCTGTGGCAAATCGACCTTGCTCAACATCATTTCCGGGTTGCTCAGCCCGTCACAGGGCCATGTGCTGTTCGACGGCAAAGCGGTCAACGACCTGACCCCGGAAAAGCGCAACATCGCCCAGGTTTTCCAGTTTCCGGTGGTCTACGACACCATGACGGTGTTCGATAACCTGGCGTTCCCGTTGCGCAATCAGGGCATGGCCGAGGCCAGGGTGCACAGTAAGGTGCAGGAAATCGCCGAGGTCCTCGACCTGCAAAACCTGCTGGGCAAAAAGGCCCGCAACCTCACCGCCGATGAAAAACAGAAAGTTTCCATGGGACGCGGGCTGGTACGCGATGACGTGTCGGCGATCCTGTTTGACGAGCCGCTGACGGTGATCGACCCGCACCTGAAGTGGAAACTGCGACGCAAGCTCAAGCAGATCCACGAGCAGTTCAACATCACTATGGTCTACGTCACCCACGATCAACTGGAGGCCTCGACCTTCGCCGACAAGATCGCGGTGATGTACGGCGGGCAGATCGTGCAGTTCGGCTCCCCGCGGGAATTGTTCGAGCGCCCGAGCCACACCTTTGTCGGCTACTTCATCGGCAGCCCGGGGATGAACCTGATCGAGGTAAAGCCACAACCGGGCGGTGCCGGGTTCGCCTCGACCCACCTGCCGCTGTCCGAGGCCATGCAGCAGCGTATCGCTGAATCCGAATGGCACACCCTGAAAGTCGGCATTCGCCCGGAGTTCATCCATGTGTGGGACGAAGCCTTTGATGACGCAATGCGGGCCCAGGTCGTACACGTCGAAGACCTGGGCACCTACAAGATCATGACCCTCAACCTCGACGGCGCCACCCTGAAAGTACGCCTGGCCGAAGACAAACCGGTGCCGCAAGGCACGGCCTACATCAGTTTCCCGTCGCAGTGGCTGATGGTCTACGCCGATGAATTCCTGCTCGAAGCCAATGCCAGCCATGAGGTGCAGCCATGAACAAGGTGCAGAACAACAAGGCCTGGTGGCTGGTGCTCCCGGTGTTCCTGCTGGTGGCGTTCAGTGCGGTGATCCCGATGATGACCGTGGTCAACTATTCGGTGCAGGACATCTTCGACCAGTCCAGCCGCTATTTCGTCGGTGCCGATTGGTACAAGCAAGTGCTGCTTGACCCGCGTTTGCATGATTCGTTACTGCGCCAGTTCATCTATTCGGCCTGTGTGCTGCTGATCGAAATTCCCCTGGGCATTGCGATTGCGCTGA
Organism: Pseudomonas sp. NFX15; assembly: GCF_049132105.1. NCBI lineage: Bacteria > Pseudomonadati > Pseudomonadota > Gammaproteobacteria > Pseudomonadales > Pseudomonadaceae > Pseudomonas > Pseudomonas sp. NFX15. The sequence goes on along the minus strand of NZ_JAFMPV010000003.1, from coordinate 14,244 downwards.
CCATGCCGACCAAGGGTCGCTGGTCGTCGGTGGTGTTGATCGTGTTGGCGATTCCGCTACTGATTCCGTGGAACGTGGTCGGCACCATCTGGCAGATCTTCGGCCGTGCCGACATCGGCCTGCTCGGTTCGAGCCTCAATGCCATAGGCATCAGCTACAACTATGCGGCCAACACCATGGACGCCTGGGTCACCGTGTTGGTGATGGACGTCTGGCACTGGACCTCGCTGGTGGCGCTGCTGTGCTTTTCCGGGTTGCGGGCGATTCCGGACGTGTATTACCAGGCGGCGCGGATCGACCGGGCCTCGGCCTGGGCGGTGTTCAGGCATATCCAGTTGCCCAAGCTCAAGAGTGTGCTGTTGATCGCGGTGATGCTGCGTTTCATGGACAGCTTCATGATCTACACCGAACCCTTCGTACTGACCGGTGGCGGTCCGGGCAATGCCACGACCTTCCTCAGTCAGACCCTGACCCAGATGGCCGTAGGGCAATTCGACCTGGGGCCGGCGGCGGCATTCTCGCTGGTGTACTTCCTGATCATCCTGTTGGTGTCGTGGCTGTTCTACACCGCCATGACTCACTCCGACGCCAACCGCTGAGGCCCGCCATGAGCAAGAGAAAGCTGTTTCCACTGCTGCTCTACATCCTGTTCCTGCTGGTGCCGATCTACTGGCTGCTGAACATGTCCTTCAAGAGCAACACCGAAATCCTCGGCGGCCTGACGTTGTTCCCGCAGGACTTCACCTTCCACAACTACAAGGTGATCTTCACCGACCCTAGCTGGTACACCGGTTACCTCAACTCGCTGTACTACGTGAGCCTGAACACGGTGATTTCCCTGAGCGTGGCGCTGCCAGCGGCCTATGCGTTCTCGCGTTATCGCTTCCTCGGCGACAAGCACCTGTTCTTCTGGCTGCTGACCAACCGCATGGCGCCGCCGGCGGTGTTCCTGCTGCCGTTTTTCCAACTGTATTCGTCGATCGGCCTGTTCGATACGCACATCGCCGTGGCCCTCGCGCACTGCCTGTTCAACGTGCCGCTGGCAGTGTGGATTCTCGAAGGCTTCATGTCCGGCGTGCCCAAGGAAATCGACGAAACCGCCTACATCGACGGCTACAGCTTTCCCAAGTTCTTTGTGAAGATTTTCGTCCCGCTGATCGGCTCGGGTATCGGTGTGACGGCGTTTTTCTGCTTCATGTTTTCCTGGGTCGAACTGCTGCTGGCGCGAACCTTGACCTCGGTGAACGCCAAGCCGATTGCGGCGGTGATGACCCGCACGGTCTCGGCGTCCGGCATCGATTGGGGCGTGCTCGCGGCGGCTGGGGTGTTGACCATCCTGCCGGGCATGCTGGTGATCTGGTTTGTTCGCAACCACGTGGCCAAGGGCTTTGCCCTGGGCCGGGTATGAGGAACTGATGATGGAATGGATGAGCTGGACGGTCCCAACGGCCGCGTTCTTCGCCGTGATTGGCTTGATCCTGGTGGGCATGACCACCTGGGAACTGCGTTCGCCGAGCGTACTGCGGCGAGGTTTTCTACCGATTGCCACCACCCGTGGCGATCGCTTGTTCATCGGTCTTCTCGGCAGCGCCTACCTGCATTTGCTGGTAATCGGCGTCACCGACTGGAGCATCTGGGTCGCCTTCGCGTTGTCCCTGGTGTGGCTGTTGGCTGTGATGCGTTGGGGCTAGTCGAATCGCTCGGCACTGTTGCTCCGAAAACTAAACGGGAGGTTTCTATGTTCGACAAAAACAATAAGCTGCGACATAGCATTTCATTGGCCGCCATGCTGGCACTCAGCGGTTTGAGCGTGTCTGCCTGGGCCGATGCCTACGAGGATGCCGCGAAAAAATGGATCGGCAGCGAGTTCAAGCCGTCCACCCTGACGGCCGATCAGCAGCTTGCGGAATTGAAGTGGTTCATCAAGGCCGCCGAGCCGTTTCGCGGGATGGACATCAAGGTGGTCTCGGAAACCCTGACCACGCACGAATATGAGTCCAAGGTACTGGCCAAGGCCTTCACCGAAATCACCGGGATCAAGGTCACCCACGACTTGCTGCAAGAGGGCGACGTGGTGGAGAAACTGCAGACGGTGATGCAGTCGGACAAGAGCATCTATGACGGCTGGGTCAACGATTCGGACCTGATCGGTACACACTTTCGCTATGGCAAGACCGAAGCGATCACCGACCTGATGGCCAACGAAGGCAAGGACTACACCTCGCCGACCCTGGACATCAAGGACTTCATCGGCATTTCCTTCACCACCGCGCCGGACGGCAAGATCTACCAGTTGCCCGACCAGCAGTTCGCCAACCTCTATTGGTTCCGCGCCGACTGGTTCGAGCGGCCGGAGCTGAAGGCCAAGTTCAAGGAAAAGTACGGTTACGACCTGGGCGTGCCGGTGAACTGGTCGGCCTATGAAGACATCGCCAAGTTCTTCAGCGAAGACGTCAAGGAAATCGACGGCAAACGTGTTTACGGTCACATGGACTACGGCAAGAAAGACCCGTCCCTGGGCTGGCGCTTCACCGATGCCTGGTTTTCCATGGCCGGCGGCGGCGACAAGGGCCTGCCCAATGGCTTGCCGGTGGACGAGTGGGGGATTCGTGTCGAGGATTGCCATCCGGTCGGTTCCAGCGTGACCCGCGGCGGCGACACCAACGGGCCGGCGGCGGTGTTCGCCACGCAGAAGTACGTCGACTGGCTCAAGGCCTATGCGCCACCGGAAGCGGCAGGCATGACCTTCTCCGAATCCGGCCCGGTGCCGTCCCAGGGCAACATCGCTCAGCAGATCTTCTGGTACACCGCGTTCACCGCCGACATGACCAAGCCGGGGCTGCCGGTGGTGAATGCCGATGGCACGCCGAAATGGCGGATGGCGCCATCGCCGCGTGGGCCGTACTGGGAGGAGGGCATGAAGCTGGGTTATCAGGACGTGGGGTCCTGGACCTTCATGAAGTCCACGCCTGAGAAGCAAAAACTCGCGGCCTGGCTGTACGCGCAGTTCGTGACCTCGAAAACCGTGTCGCTGAAGAAAACCATCGTTGGCCTGACACCCATCCGCGAGTCGGACATCAACTCGCAAGCCATGACCGACCTGGCGCCGAAACTTGGTGGCCTGGTGGAGTTCTACCGCAGCCCGGCCCGTGTGCAATGGACCCCGACCGGGACCAACGTGCCGGATTATCCGCGTCTGGCGCAACTGTGGTGGAGTCACATCGCCGAAGCCGCCAGCGGCGACAAGACCCCGCAACAAGCATTGGACGGCCTGGCCAAGGATCAGGATGCAATCATGAGCCGCCTGGAACGCTCGAAAGCACAAGCCACCTGCGCCCCGAAAATGAACCCGGAACGCGATGCGCAATATTGGTTCGACCAACCGGGCGCACCGAAGCCGAAACTGGCTAACGAGAAGCCGAAGGGCGAAACCGTGAGCTACAACGAGCTGCTGAAATCGTGGGCGGATGCACGTAAGTAATCGCTGGCCTGTCAACGCAAACGGCACCGAAAGGTGCCGTTTTTGTTTGTGCCAGTGCCGCCGTTTTCGCCGGCTAGCCGGCTCCCACAGTTTTCATTTGCGTTCACAAAACTGGTGTGCAGGCTCGCACACAGGAGATGTCGGGTGTAGTCCTGTCGGACGATGTTGCGCACCCGGGCCCTCGGAATAATCCCGGTACAACAACAGGCCGGGAGGACACCTAATGGGCGCTTCAGCGCAAGGGCACTTCGTTACGCTGCCGGACGGTTTGCAGCTGCACTACAAAGACATCGCCGGGCAAGACACTGGCAACGGCGAGCCGGTGATTTTCATCCATGGCAGCGGGCCGGGCGCCAGCGGGCACAGCAACTTCAAGCAGAACTACCCGGTGTTCGCCGACGCCGGTTATCGGGTGATCGTCCCGGACCTGCCGGGTTATGGCGCTTCGGACAAACCCGATACCCTCTACACCCTGGACTTCTTCGTCGCGGCCCTGAGCGGACTGCTCGATGCGCTGGATATCCAGCGTTGTGTGCTGGTCGGCAATTCGCTGGGCGGCGCGATCGCCATCAAACTGGCCCTCGACCAACCGCAGCGCGTCCGTCGCCTGGTGCTGATGGCCCCCGGTGGCCTGATGGAAAAGGAACAGTATTACCTGCAAATGGAAGGCATCCAGAAAATGGGCGCGGCCTTCGCCAAGGGTGAGCTGAACGACGCGGCGGGCATGCGTCGCTTGTTGGCCCTGCAACTGTTCGATGAAAGCCTGATCAGTGACGAAACGGTCAACGAGCGCGTGGCCGTGGTGCAACAGCAACCGGTGTGCGTGCTGTCGACCATGCAGGTGCCGAACATGACCGCGCGGTTGGCCGAGCTGCAATGCCCGATCCTCGGTTTCTGGGGCATGAACGACAAGTTCTGCCCGTCCTCCGGCGCCCAGACCATGCTGGAGAACTGCAGCAAAATCCGCTTCGTGATGCTCAGCGAGTGCGGGCATTGGGTGCAGGTCGAGCACCGTGACTTTTTCAACCGCCAGTGCCTGGCGTTTCTTCAGGAGGCCCGCGGATGAGCGTGCAATTGCGCCGCGAGTTCGGCGAAGAGCTTTATCAGGCGCTGCTCAGCGGCTCCACTTTGGCGCCGTTGACCGAGCGTTGGCCGTCGATCAGCATCGAAGACGCCTACCACATCTCGCTGTACGCCATTGAGCGTCGGGTGGCGGCCGGGGACCGGATCGTCGGCAAGAAAATCGGCGTGACCTCGGCGGCCGTGCAGCAGATGCTCAACGTGCATCAGCCGGATTTTGGCTTCATCACCCGGCAGATGTCGTTCGATCACGATGCGCAGATTTCCCTGTCGGCCAACAAACTGATCCAGCCCCGTGCCGAGGGCGAGATCGCCTTCAGGCTCAAGCGTGACCTGGTCGGCCCCGGCATCACCGAAGCTGACGTACTGGACGCTACCGAATACGTGATGCCGTGCTTCGAGATCGTTGACTCGCGGATTCACGACTGGCGCATCCGCATTCAGGACACGGTCGCGGACAACGCCTCTTGCGGGGTGTTCGTGCTGGGCGACAGCCAGGTCGACCCGCGTGAGCTGGATTTGCCGAATCTGCGCATGCGCGTGTTCAAGAACGGCGAGCCTTTGAGCGAAGGCCTCGGCTCGGCGGTGCAGGGCAACCCGCTGACCGCCGTGGCCTGGCTGGCCAACACTCTTGGCGCGTTCGGCATTCCGTTCAAGGCCGGAGAGATCATTCTCTCGGGCTCTCTGGTGCCACTGGAACCGGCCCGTGCCGGCGACCGTTTTGAATTGACCATTGATGGCCTGGGCAGCGCCCGGGTGTCTTTCTGCGCCTGACTTTTGGAGTTTGACCGAATGAGCAAAAAACTCAGAGCGGCCATTATCGGCCCCGGCAACATCGGCACCGACTTGCTGATGAAAATGTGCCGGTCGGAGTGGATCGAGCCGGTGTGGATGGTCGGTGTCGATCCTGAATCCGAAGGCCTCAAGCGTGCCCGGGAAATGGGCATCAAAACCACCGCCGGCGGCGTCGATGGCCTGCTACCGCACGTGCTCGACGATGATATTCGCATCGCCTTCGACGCCACCTCGGCCTATGTGCATGCGCAAAACAGCCGCAAGCTCAACGCGCTGGGTGTGATCATGATTGACCTCACGCCGGCGGCTATCGGCCCGTATTGCGTGCCGCCGGTCAACCTCAAGGAGCACGCGTCCAGCTTGGCGATGAACGTCAACATGGTCACCTGCGGTGGCCAGGCGACCATCCCGATGGTCGCGGCCGTGTCCCGGGTGCAGCCGGTGAGCTATGGCGAAATCGTTGCCACGGTGTCCTCCGGTTCAGTGGGGCCGGGCACGCGGCAGAACATCGACGAATTCACCCGCACCACCGCCGGTGCCGTGGAGAAGATCGGCGGCGCCCGCCGTGGCAAGGCGATCATCGTGATCAACCCGGCCGAGCCGCCGCTGATGATGCGCGACACCATCCACTGCCTGACCGATGACGAGCCGAACCAGGATGCGATCCGCACCTCGGTACTGGAAATGGTCCGCGAAGTGCAGCGCTATGTCCCCGGCTACAAGCTGATCAACGGACCGGTGTTCGACGGGCGCAAGGTCTCTCTCTTCATCGAGGTCGAAGGCCTCGGCGATTTCCTGCCCAAGTCCGCCGGTAACCTCGACATCATGACCGCCGCCGGTTTGCGCACCGCCGAGATGTTCGCCGAAGAAGCCCACAAGGGCGCCCTGCAACTGCCTGTCCGTTGAGTGGAGAATCCCGATGAATTTGCAAGGTAAAAGCGTCCGCCTGCACGACATGAGCCTGCGCGACGGCATGCACGCCAAACAGCACCAAATCAGTATCGAACAAATGGTTTCGGTGGCCACCGGCCTCGATGCCGCGGGTGTGCCGTTGATCGAAATCACCCACGGCGATGGCCTGGGCGGTGCTTCGCTGAACTACGGCTTCCCGGCGCACAGCGATGAGCAGTACTTCGCTGCGGTGGTCCCGCAGATGAAACAGGCCAAGGTTTCGGCGCTGTTGCTCCCGGGTATCGGCACGCTGGATCACCTGAGAATGGCTCACGAACATGGTGTGTCGACCATTCGCGTCGCCACTCACTGCACCGAGGCGGACGTGTCCGGCCAGCACATCGGCATGTCGGCGAAGATGGGCCTGGACACCGTCGGTTTCCTGATGATGGCGCACATGGTCAGCCCGGAGAAATTGCTCGAGCAGGCGCGCTTGATGGAAAGCTACGGCGCCAACTGCATCTACTGCACCGACTCGGCCGGCTACATGCTGCCTGATGAAGTAATGCAAAAAATCGGCGCCCTGCGCGCGGGGCTGAATGCGGGGACCGAAGTGGGTTTCCACGGCCACCACAACATGGGCATGGCCATCGCCAACTCCCTGGCCGCCATCGAGGCCGGTGCTGCACGCATCGACGGTTCGGTTGCAGGCCTCGGCGCGGGGGCAGGCAACACGCCGCTGGAAGTGTTCGTCGCGGTGCTGGAACGCATGGGCGTGAACAGTGGCGTCGACCTGTACAAAATCATGGACGTCGCCGAAGACCTCGTGGTGCCGATGATGGACCAGCCGATCCGCCTCGACCGCGATGCGCTGACCTTGGGTTATGCCGGGGTCTACAGCTCGTTCCTGCTGTTCGCCAAGCGTGCGGAGCAGAAGTACGGCATTGCCGCGCGTGAGTTGTTGGTGGAGCTGGGTCGTCGCGGAACCGTGGGCGGTCAGGAGGACATGATTGAAGACCTGGCATTGACCTTGTCCCGGGCTCGCGGGGTCTTGCCGACCTGATTGTTGCAGGCACACAAAAACCACCGGATTCGGTGGTTTTTTTGTGGCGTTTGCAAAGCGTGCTCAAGGCAGCAGATTGCGCACCACAGGCGGGTAACAGTTGACGGCCGTGCTCGAACAGCTGAAATACGCGGTGGTCGGTCGATAAGCTTCATCCTTGAACAATTGACACAGGCTGGTGGAAGCCCCCGCACAGAGGATGATGAACAGAGCACAAGTCGTTTTGCGCATGATGGGTCTCGACACGGTTTTATTGTTGTAGAGACAGGTTATGGCGGCGCCGCAAGAGTCGCTTCGTCCGAATGGACTAGCCGCTGAACCGCAGGCACCCTTGTAGGAGCTGGCTTGCCAGCGAAGGCGGCCTGTCAGTCACCATCGATGTTGGATATGCCGGCCTCTTCGCTGGCAAGCCAGCTCCTACAGGGTTATCGGGTGTACTCGACATCGGCGAACCACCAGAAACCTGTAGGAGCTGGCTTGCCAGCGAAGGCGGTGTGTCAGGCGACGGGGGTGTTGAATGTGCCGGCCTCTTCGCTGGCAAGCCAGCTCCTACAGAATTATCGGGTGTACTCGACATCGGCGAACCACCAGAAACCTGTAGGAGCTGGCTTGCCAGCGAAGGCGGTGTGTCAGGCGACGGGGATGTTGAATGTGCCGGCCTCTTCGCTGGCAAGCCAGCGCCTACAGAATTATCGGGCGTACTCGAGATCGGCGAACCACCGGGAAAACTGGCTTGCCAGCGATGGCGTTGTTGATGGATATCAGGTGCGGCGGGCGAGGGCACCCATGGCCATGAACAGGGCGGCAATCGCCCGGGCCTCGTTGAGGTCGCCGCCGGCCACCAGTTCGGGGATTTGCGCCAATGGGACGCGCAGGCATTCCAGGGGCTCGGGTTCGTCGCCTTGCAGTTGGCAGGGGCTCAGGTGTTCGGCGAGTACCACCCGGTAGCGATGGCACAGGTGCCCGGGTGCCAGGGTCAGTTCGCCCAGTTCGGTCAGGCGTTCGGCGCGCAGGCCGACCTCTTCGCTCAGCTCGCGCTGCGCCGCCTGCAAATAGTCCTCATCAGGCTCGGCACCGCCCTTGGGCAATCCGAGGATGGTTTTCTCCACACCGACCGCGTACTCGCGCACCAGCAGCACATGTTCCGGATCGGGCATCGCCACCAGCATCACCGAACGATAACCGGTGCCGCGCAAGCGTTCATAAACCCGCTGCTGGCCGTTGCTGAATTGCAGGTGCAGGGCTTCGATCTGAAAGTGGCCGCTTTGCGCCAGCAGTTCAGTCTTGAGGATGGTCGGGCAGTTGCGCATGGGGCAGTCCCCTGTTTGGGATAAGCACACTGTGCGCTGTACCACGGGGGCCGCCATCGTCCGAGCGGACGAGGGCGGCAATGTGGTTTAGCCGAGCGTCGCCACGCTGCGCAGGATCAGGCGCACCAGCATGGTCTGGCGGGTCACGCCGGTCTTGGAGAAGGTCGAGCGCAAGTGTGCCCGCGAGGTGTTGCGGCTGATGCCCAGCTCTTGCGACGCTTCATCGAGGGTCAGGCCGTTGGCCAGCAACATCGCCAATTGAGTTTCCGCCGGGGTGAAGTCGAACAAGGCTCGGACGATTTCCTGCGGCGCGGTGGATTGCTGCTCCGGGTCGCTGATGAAAATCACCACGGTCGGGCACTGCTTGCCTTCGCTCCAGTCGGTCAGCGGCACCGAACGCACGATGATCCCCAAATCCGCTTTGCCGGACGGACGCTGCACGCGCAAAGCTTCAACCACCGATGGGTTGCTGCTCTTTTGCGACAGCAACGACTGCTTGACCAGTCGGCGGAATTCCTGGGTATCGCGCGCCGTACCGACCTGCAGGCCATCGTTGACCAGTTTGATGCCGTCCTTTTCCTGGATCAGCCGGTCGGCCACCTGGTTGGTCTGCAACACCTTGCCGGACTCATCGAGGATGATCGTGCCGACCGCCATCTGGTTCACCGCGCCGGCGTACAGGTTGCGCTCGGCTTCGATGCGGTTGAGCTGCATGTGGATCTTGATCGAGCGTTCCAGGTGCGCAATGAAATGCGTGAGCATGGCCTTTTCTTCGTTGCCGAAGGGCTTGTCGTCACGCCCGCGGCTGATGCGGATGCGGCACTGGGCGCCGTCGACGGTGTTGATGTCGGCGCCGAGGATGTGGAACACGTCCACCGGCTCAAGGAAATTCTTGTAGAACTCGCAATTCTGCCAGTCGTCATTGGAGACGAATTCGGCGAGGGTCACGACCTGGCGATTGGGCAGGTCGACGAACGGATCGAGGCTGAAAAAGTGTTTGTTGTACGACGCCGTCGCCTCGGTCGAGGTGCCGGTGGTGTTGACCATCAAGCCGTCCACGTGGGCGCTGGGCGGACGCAGGATGAAGGTCACGTACTTGCTGTTGAGGTGCACGTTGAGCTGATTGAGAAAAGTCGCCCAGGGAATGGTTTCCAGCGGGCCCTGATAAAGGTTGCCGATCAAATCACTGAACGTATCGAGGCTGAGGCTCTGCTGCATAAGGGAAAACCGTTTTTATTATTAGCGTTGGCGGTGGCCGAGGATAAGCGCCGGTATCGACTCCTTGCAACGCTCGGGCTCCGGGCCTGACCGGCGGCTGCCAGTCAGGCCCGGGGCGGGCGAAAAGCCGCTGGCGTCAGACCCGTTCGCTGGCGCGCACGACATACTGCTTGTGCTCGGCAACGTCCGCCGACAGCGCCTCGACGTCGGTGTAGAACTGCTCGTACCAACGACGCAGTTGATACACCGGGCCGTCGCCGTCACACAGTAGCGGGTTGTCGACGCGGGTCTTGCTGTGCCAGATCGCCACGTCCTCGTAGAAAGCTGCCTGCGCCTGCGCCACGTAGGCCTTGGCCATTTCCTGGTTCTGCTCTGCGCTCAAGCCCGGGATTTTTTTCACCAGCACGCCGTAGCGCAGGGTGAAGCTATCGAGGTCGATCGGCACGTGGCAATTGAGCAGGATCGAGTGGATCGGCTGGCCGTTCATCGCGCCTTTCATGTCAGTGATTTGATAAGCCGGGCCGAAGTAGGTGGCCTCGGTGCTCAACACGCTGTCACCGGACAAGCGCTCGCTGCGGGCACGCATGATCTGCGTGGCCAAGTGGCCTTCAAAGACGTTGATGAACTCGTCGACCGGCGCGCCGTGCACGGTGCCGAAGTGCGCCATGTCGGCGATGTTGTCGATCAGTTCGCGGCAGTGGGTGCCGATCTGCAACTCAGCCACTTCCCACGCCGCCCACTCGTCACTGAAGCAGGCGTCGATGCGCGGGATGCGTTGTTCCGGCAGCGGCGGGTTGCCTTCGGGGTCGTTCCAGACGAACAGCAGCTGGTTTTCCTCCATGATCGGCCAGCTCTTGATCCTGGCCCGTGGCGGAATGCGTTTGGCGTACGGGATGTCATCGCATACGCCATCGGCGCCCCAGCGCCAGGCATGGAACGGGCAGCGGATCGAGTTGCCTTCGACGCAACCGGTGCTCAGGTCAGCACCCATGTGCGGGCAGTAGCCGTCGAGAATATGCAGCTCACCATCTTCACCCTGGAACGCCACCAGGCGGGTGCCGAACACGTCCAGGCGATGGGCCTTGCCGTCACGGTATTGGGCGGCCAGGCCCAGGCAATGCCAACCGCGGGCGTAGCGGTCTTCCAGCAGTTTGGCTTCGATGCGGTGCAGGGTACTCATCTTATTATTCTCCCAAGGGATCACGGGGTGGGCGCACGTAACGGATTCTGCCGGCCCTGTAAAAGCGGGCATCGTCTGAATGGACGATGGCTGCGTTTGACTGGCCCGCTCTACTGGTGTCATTGGACCCATGGCAGGAGTTGGCGATGAGTAATGAACGAGGGCCGGTGGCAGTGATCACCGGGGCCGCCAGTGGCATTGGCCGTGGCCTGGCCGAACACGCGGCGACGCAGGGCATGCGCCTGGTGCTGGCCGATCGGGACGCAGCGGGGCTGCAAGACCTGTGCGACGAATTGAAGGCCAGCGGTGTGCAAGCGATTGCCTGCGTCACCGATGTCGGCGATGCGAAGCAAGTCGAGCGTTTGCGCGACCGGGCTGTCGAGCACTTTGGTGGGGTCGACCTGCTGTTTAATAACGCCGGCGTGATGCAAACCGGCTTCAGCTGGGAAGTCACCGACGCGCAGTGGCAGCGCATGTTGAACGTCAACCTCAACGGCGTGATCAACGGCATTCGCAGCTTCGTGCCGCTGTTGCTCAGCCAGGGCCGGCCGGCCCATGTGATCAACACCGCGTCCCTTGCCGGGCTGGTCACCAGCCCGTTGATGGCGCCGTACAACGTGACCAAGCAAGCGGTGGTCGCGCTCTCGGAAACGCTGCATTACGAACTGGCCATGATCGGTGCGCCGGTGTCAGTGTCGGTGCTGTGCCCGGGGCCGGTGGCCAGTGAAATCATGGCCTCGAACCAGGTGGTCGACACCGCAGGTTCAGACTTCAGCCAGTTACTCGACAGTACCATTCGCCAGGGCATGACTCCGGTGGAACTGGCGGCAAAAGTGTTTGATGCCATCGCCGAAAAACGCTTCTGGATCTTGCCCCACAAGGGCTTCAAACCGGCCCTCGAACGCCGGGTGCAAAGCATCCTGGGCGAGACCAATCCACAGTTTCAAATGGCCGACGTAGAGGACGATGCCCATGCCGCTCGATAAGCAGATCGCTGGGGTGCTCCAGCAGTTTCGCGACATTGCGGAACCTGATTACCGCCAGGTCGACGCCGTTCAATACCGGCAGTTCTCCGACAACAGGCTGCCGGCCATTCCTGGCGACCCGATGAGTGAGGTGCGTGAGTTGCGGGTCGCGGGTGCGGACGGTGAGCTGGATGCGCGACTGTATCGGCCATCGGAGCAGCACAACCTGCCGCTGCTGGTGTTTTTCCATGGCGGCGGTTTCGTCATGGGCAATCTCGATACCCACGACAATCTGTGCCGTTCGCTGGCCCGGCAGGCAGAGGCGGTGGTGGTGTCGGTGGCCTACCGATTGGCGCCTGAACACAGATTCCCGGCAGCACCGCTCGATTGCTACGCCGCCACCTGCTGGCTGGTCGAACACAGCGCCGAACTCGGTTTCGATGGCCGCCGTCTGGCCGTGGCCGGCGACAGTGCCGGAGGCAATCTGGCGCTGGCGGTCAGCCAATTGGCTGCGCAACGCAATGGGCCGAAGATCCGCTATCAGTGCCTGTTCTACCCGGTCACGGATGCGGGATGCGACAGTCAATCGTTCGAGGAGTTTGCCGAAAGCTATCTGCTGTCCGCCAAGGCGATGCGCTGGTTCTGGCAGCAATACCTGCAAGACGAAGGGCAGGCGGATGATTCGCTGGCCTCGCCATTGCGCGCCGAAAGCCTGGCAGGCTTGCCGCCGACCACGTTGTTCACCGCCGGCTTCGATCCGCTGCGGGACGAGGGCGAGGCGTTGGCCGAGTGCCTGCGCGAAGCCGGTGTGCCGGTGCGCGTGCAGCGTTACGAAGGCATGATTCACGGCTTTATCAGCATGGCGCCGTTTGTTGAGGCCGCCGCGCAAGCGCTGACAGACGCGTGCGCCGATCTGCGTGGAGCACTGCTGTGAATGCCCCGACTTTCAACACGGTGCCACAGCTGATCGAAGCCATTCGCGCCGGTCACATGGTGGTGATCACCGATGACGAACACAACGGCGAAGGCTCGCTGTTGATGGCCGCCGAACAGGCCGGGGCCGAGGCGGTCACGTTCATGGCGGTGCAGGCGCGCGGGCTGATCTGCCTGGCCTTGACCGAGCAACGCTGCCGAGCGCTGGGGCTGGACCTGATGGTGCCCAACTCCCGGGCGCAGCATGGCGTGGGTTTTACCCGCTCGATTGAAGCGGCCACCGGTGTGTCCACCGGCATCTCGGCGGCGGACCGGGCGCGGTCGATCCAGGTTGCGGTCGACCCGGCCAGCGGTCCGGCGGACCTGGTGCAACCGGGGCACATCTTCCCGGTGCAGGCCTTGCCCGGCGGCGTCATGCAGCGCGCAGGGCATGTCGAGGCGGCTTGTGATTTGACGCGGTTGGCAGGGCTGCAACCGGCGGCAACCCTGGTGGGGATTCTCAACGAGGACGGCGAACTGGCCCGGGGTGCCGAGTTGCATGAGTTTGCCCAGCAGCATGGGCTGCGGATCGGCAGCATTGCCGACCTGATTCACTACCGGATCCTGCATGAAGGCACGATCGAGCGCGGTGGCGAGTACCCGTTGCACACCCGCCATGGTGAGTTCCAGGTGACGACGTATCAGGACACCTATCAGGGATCCTTGCACCTGGCATTGGTCAAGGGGCGGATCGACAGTTCACAACCGGTGTTGGTGCGGGTGCAAAGTATCGAGACCTTGCGCGATGTGCTGGGCGGCGAGAGTGAAGGCGGGGCGCAACAATGGACCCTCGAACGTTCGCTGGCCAGCATTGCGGCTGCCGGGTGTGGCGTGCTGGTGGTGCTGGCGCAGAAGGAAACTGCCGAGGGTGTGCTCGAACAGTTGCGCCAACGCAGCGGCGGCAAACCACGTGCACCGCAGTTTCCGCAACGGACCCTGGGCATCGGCGCTCAGATCCTGCGTGACCAGAACGTGCGCAAAATGCGCCTGATGAGCTCGCCGGTGCCGTACAAGGCCGTGTCCGGTTTCGACCTGGAAGTGACCGAATTCATCCCCTTCAACCCGTAATCTGCAACACACACAGAACCTGTAGATACTCTGTTCACGGTCAAGCTTTCGCGAGATGTTTTTCGCTGAAAAGCTTGGCCGTATCAAATTCTTCTCCAGAACGCATGCACGCCCATAACCCGGTCAGGTATTTGCGCATCACCGCTCCGATGGCTTGCATTTTCTTCTTGCCGCGAGCTACCAGAGCCTCGTAAAAGGCCTTCACATTCTCATCACAGCGG